>CAMWRY010000071.1 GCA_947176775.1 uncultured Bacteroides sp. | reverse complement strand
CCCTTGAAAACGGCAGCAAAGTTAATAAATTCCCCCTTAAAAAAGCAAGTGTTTCCTTAAATATTTCCTATTTTTGCTTGAAAAAACAAGGATAAGCTGAAAATAAATGAGACGAATCATACTGATTACCGGCGGAGCACGCTCCGGCAAAAGTACTTATGCGGAAAAGCTGGCACTCCGGCTTTCGCCTGCTCCTGTCTATCTGGCCACGGCACGCATCTGGGACGAAGAGTTCCGGCAGAGGGTGCTCCGCCACCAGAAACAACGGGGACCGGAATGGACCAATATAGAGGAAGAGAAAGAACTCAGCCGGCACCGGCTGGAAGGACGGGTGGTCCTGATAGACTGCATCACCCTGTGGTGCACCAACTTCTTCTTCGACATGAATGCAGACACCGACCGGGCGCTTGCCGCAATCAAGGCCGAGTTCGACCGCTTCACGGCACAAGATGCGACCTTTATCATCGTGACCAATGAGATAGGCATGGGAGGAACCTCCGAAAACGAGCTGCAACGAAAGTTTACCGACATGCAGGGTTGGATGAACCAATACGTGGCCGCCCGGGCCGACGAAGTGATACTGATGGTATCCGGCATCCCCTTTCCGGTGCCAAAGCCCCACGATCCGTAGCATAAAGGAGGCTGAAAACAAGTTTCCACCTGTGGGAATCGAGTTAATAAAAACGCTTATAGAAAGATTTACCAAACAATCAATAATCCAATTCAAACAGACTGATGAAAACATTTCATATCATTTCTCCTGACGAATCACTGCGTCCTGCGCTGATTGACAAAATCAACAACCTGACCAAGCCCAAAGGTTCATTGGGCACGTTAGAAGAACTGGCACTCCAAATCGGACTGATACAGCAGACCCTGTCCCCTGTTCTGACACATCCGCAAAACATCATTTTTGCCGCCGACCATGGCATTGTAGAAGAAGGGGTCAGCCTGTCTCCGAAAGAAATCACCTGGCAGCAAATCAGCAACTTCCTTCATGGAGGCGCAGGGGTCAACTTCCTCTGCCGGCAACACGGCTTTACCCTGAAAATAGTAGATGCAGGCGTAGATTATGACCTCCCTTACGAAAAAGGCATCATTGACATGACAGTGCGCAAGAGCACCCGAAACTACCTGCACGAAGCTGCCATGACGGAAGAAGAGATGGAGATGTGCCTGGAACGGGGTGCCGAGGTAGTGCGCCAATGCCACGACGAGGGAAGCAATATTCTCAGTTTCGGCGAGATGGGAATAGGCAACACCTCTTCCTCTTCCCTCTGGATGACCTACTTCACCGGCATCCCTCTGGAACAATGTGTCGGTGCCGGTAGCGGACTCAACCATGCAGGTATTCGCCATAAATACGAGGTGCTGAAACGCTCCATGGAGAACTACCAGGGAGACAACTCTCCCCGGGACATCATCCGGTACTTCGGCGGACTGGAAATGGTGATGGCCATCGGTGCCATGCTGCAAGCTGCCGAGCTGAAGATGGTCGTCCTGGTAGACGGATTCATCATGACCAACTGCCTGCTGGCTGCTGCCCAACTTCATCCGGAAGTGACCGGTTATGCCATCTTCGGACACTGTGGAGACGAGTCCGGACACCGGCTAGTGCTCGACGCCCTGCACGCCCGACCGCTGCTGAACCTGGGACTGCGCTTGGGGGAAGGGACAGGAGCCATCTGCGCATACCCCATTGTGGACTCGGCCGTGCGGATGCTCAATGAAATGGATAACTTTGCCCATGCTTCCATCACCAAATACTTTTGAACCGGATGAATCATCTTTTAGCAGCATTTATCATGCTCACCCGACTGCCTTTCTGGAAAATCAAGGAAGTACCGGCCGAGAGCTTCAAGCATGTGGTCCCCTATTGGCCGCTCGTGGGCTGGCTGACGGGAGGCGTGATGGCAGCCGTGCTGTGGCTTTCCGGACAGTTCATGCCAGTGTCATTGGCATGGATACTTGCCATCGTGGCACGCCTGCTGCTCACCGGTTGCCTGCACGAAGACGGATTGGCCGACTTTTTCGACGGTTTCGGCGGAGCCACCACTCGCGAACGGACGCTTGCTATCATGAAGGATTCGCACATCGGAAGTTATGGCGTCATCGGACTGATAAGCTATTTTCTGCTGTTGCTACAGCTTCACCATCTGCCTCTGGAGCAGCTTTGCCTCCTGGTGCTTGGCGGCGACTGCTGGTCCAAGTGGTGCGCATCGCAGATTGTCAACCTGCTGCCCTATGCCCGTAAGGAGGAAGAGAGCAAAAGCAAGACCGTCTACAACCGCATGAGCCGGGGCGAATGGCTGGCCGGATTTACCTGCGGCCTGCTGCCCTTCGTGCTTCTGCAACCCCTGAAACTGTGGATGGCAGTCCTCTTCCCCTTGCTCACCCTCTTCCTGCTATACCGGCTGATGAAACGACGTCTGCAAGGATATACGGGAGATTGCTGCGGAGCAACCTTCCTGCTTTGCGAACTTTCGTTCTACTTGGGAAGCTTTATCCTACTGACAAATTATAATTAATTAAGATACAATGGAAATAATACTCATTCGACACACTTCGGTAGATGTTCCACCGGGAGTATGCTACGGCCAGACCGATGTTCCCCTAAAGCCCACCTTCGAGGCGGAAGCCGCCGTGACGGCAGAAAACCTGAAGACATATCTTCCTTTCGACCACGTCTACACCAGCCCCCTTACTCGCTGCGTACGCCTTGCCGCTTATTGCGGTTATCCCGACGCTGAACGGGACAAACGGATAATGGAAATCGACTTCGGAGACTGGGAAATGAAACCTTTTGAGCAGAACGATGACCCACGCCTGCAGGAATGGTATGCCGACTACATTCACGTGGCTGCCACCGGCGGAGAATCCTTTGCCATGCAATACCGGCGCGTCAGTCGGTTTCTGGAGGAGTTGAGACAGAAACCTTATAAACGCGTAGCCATCTTTGCCCATGGCGGTGTATTGATCTGTGCGCAAATGTATGCCGGAATCATCAAAACCGAAGAGGCTTTCAACGCATTGACGCCCTACGGCGGCATCATCCGCATCCACCTGGCAGACCGGAAACCATGAACTGCTAAACGTAGGCAATGGTTGATATGGCCATTATGGTGATTACCATCCACCACTCCACACGACGGTTGATGCGGATAGCCGTGCGCATGTCTTCCGTTTTCAGAAGCCGCCCGTTAGAGCCGATGTAAGGTTTCCATACCTCTTCGCCGAAATAACTGTGTGGTCCTCCGAAACGGCAGTCCAGAATACCGGCAAGAGCCGCTTCCGGATAACCGGAATTCGGACTGGCATGCTGACTGCCATATCTGCCCACAAAAGCAAACAAGGAAGGACGGCCGGAAACCAATACCATCAGAAAAGCTGTCAAACGGGCAGGAACATAATTGGCCACATCGTCCAGACGGGCGGCAAAACAACCGAAACGGCGATAACGCTCGTTCCTGTAGCCCACCATGGAATCCAAGGTATTCACCATCTTATAGGCAAGCATGCCCGGACCTCCCAGCAGCAGATACCAGAACAAGGGAGCCACCACCCCGTCACTCAGATTCTCGGCCAGCGTCTCCAATGCGGCTGTCCGCACCTCTTGTGCCGAAAGCGCGGAGGTGTCACGGCCTACGATGCGCGCCACTTGTCGCCGGCCTTCCTCCAAAGAACGGTCCGTAGCCTTGAACACCATACACACTTCGCGTACCAAGGTAGTACCGGCCAGGCAATAAAATATCAGTATGACCTGCACTGCCAGAAACATACCGGGAGAAAAAGATGCCGCCAGCCGGAGCAGCAAAAAAGTAATGAAGTACACACCTGTCACCAGAAACACCGCCATAAGCGCACCTTTCAGGAAACGCGCACCGCCATGGTTCAGCCGATGTTCGCAAAAGGAGATGGCCTTGCCGAAAACCACGACCGGATGGGGCATCCATACCGGATCGCCCAGCCAATGGTCTATCAGCCAGGCCGTGAGAAGCGGTAAATTCAGGTTGAATGCGATCCCCAAGAGTATCCCTATATTTTCCATCGATTATTCCTCCTCAAACCATTGTCCGATAGCTCTGACAAGCCTGTCATTCTCCTCCCGGCTTTGGGTCGCAATGCGGAAGAAGTGTTCGTTCAGTCCCTCGAAATTGGAAGCATCCCGAATCAGAATGCCATGTTTCTCCGCAAGGTATTCCTTCAAGGCGGACGCCTTGCCCATACGGAGGCACACCAGCATAAAATGGGTTTCGGTGGCCCAGACATCCATCCCTCCCAATGCTTCGAGCGCACGATGTAGCCGGGAGGCCTCCTGCAAGTAATCCTCCACATCCAGCGGATGGGGAACATCGTGCTCCAGCAAATGAAGCCCGGCTTCGATGGCAAGCCGGTTGACCGACCAGGGCATACGGTTGGTACGCAGACGATGCAGCAGATGGGGAGCACCGGTGACATACCCCAGCCTCAGGCCGGGAACGGCATAACGCTTGGTCATGGAGTGCAACAACAGGACATTGGGAAACGCCGCAGCCTCAGCCGCAGAGAAAAGCGGACGCAAAGTGAAGTATTCGTAGGACTGGTCGATGACAAAACAGACTTGCGGATTGTGCCGGACGAGTGCCGTCAGCTGCTCCTTCTCCGCAACTGTCCCTGTAGGGTTATTGGGATTGCACAGCCACAGCATGCGGATTTTTTCCGGTAGCAAATACCCTTCGTTCTCCGCAGGAAGCCGATAGAGGGAAGTGACCCGATGGCCATGTATACGGCAAGCATCGGCATACTCGCTGAAAGTGGGCTGCACAATGGCGGTATTTGTCCCACGAAACGTCTGTGCCGTGAGGTAGATAGCCTCGGTAGCTCCATTCGTCACACACACAGCCTCGGCAGGAAGGTGATGACGGCGAGCAATACATGCCTCAAGCGTATAGGGCTCCGGTTCGGGATAACTTCCGATACTGTCAATCCGGGCACGCAAATGTGCCTTCAGAACAGACAGGTCCACCTTATTATACACGTTTGAGCTGAAGTCGGCCGTAATCGGACGGCTGTATTTATAAGAATCGTCTCCGTGTCCTTCAATCATGGTTTTCTGTCAATATTTGGTAGATAAGCAGCAAGTTGACGTGGCGGCGCACGTGGCTCGGCAAGCTTATCGTATTGTTCTTCTTTGAATGTATGGAAATCAATGGCATTGGCTGCGCTTCCGGATACGCTGTCGGCAAAAGAGGCAAGCAAGAACGTTTCTCCATAAGTTCCATTATTAACGGGGGACAAAGATACTACAAATCCGAAAAGAGAGGGAAATAAAAAGGCATAAAAAAAGGCTATCTATCCCAGACAGCCAATCTTTCGTTAACCTTAAATCTAATACTATGAAAAACACATTGCAAAGATACGGACTTTCCCGGAATCTCCAAAAGATCCATCCACAATAGCCTTATTTATAACACAGCTTAATAGGAATATGCTATTGTTAACAAAAGGAAGCCGGATATACAAGAGACTTTCACTGTTTTCCAATATCCTTCCATTTCTCTTCCGGCCAGTTCTGCCGTTGCATTTCCACACGGGTCATGCCCAAGACTACTCTATGATTTCCGCATCCTCAATATTATCCACCACCTTTACCGAGACATCCGAGGTTTTGGGACGGCGACGCGTAAACTTGAACCAGTTCAGCAGTTCCGAAGCCGCATAGACCAAACTGCTGGCACCGATGATAACAAATGCCGTGGAACGTACCCCGGTAGGATTGAACAACGCCACCAGTCCGGCAATCAGAATCAATACCGGCAACACATAAAAACCATACGGCACCGGCATCCAGCGACGGGATGCAGAGAGCGAAGCTATCTGCTGCACTCCTCCCATCACCAGGATAAACCCCAAGACGAATGTCAGCAGGTCGGCAAAAAAGCCGGGCATGATAACCAGCCACAGCCCGAAAAGCAAACTACCGACTCCCTCAATGGGAAAACGGCGGTTCGCCTCAGCACCCTGGGCAAAATAGCCTATAAGACTGACAAGCGAAGGCACCAGAAAGACCACTCCTACGGTAATCACCAGATAGTCACCGGCCTGGTCGGGAAATATCACCAGTACCAAGCCGATAATCAACGCACATATCGCACGCAAAAATGAATAACTTAATCCTTTCATGATTCTATGTTTTTATGCGAAGATACATCTTTATTCGGACAACTCCACACGAAAAGCCCGAAAAATCAGTTCACACTCAGCCAGGCATTCATATCCTCGGCCACAAACAACCAGTATAACAGCAACAAAATGGCAATTACCGCACCTATGGCAACTAAATGTTTTCGATTCATCGCTTATTCCTTTCCTTTTTTAAAATGAATATTCGTTTCGACTATAACTTACAAAACAACATTTCAGGAAAATTGTTCTAATCCGAAAAAAGTCATATTTATTTTGGCAGTTAAAACAAAGTGCCTATATTTGCCCCCGATAAAGAAAAAAAGACAATGAAAACAATGTTAGTAAATACATATTGGTGGTGGCACCCGTTACAACTCAAGCAGTCGTAAGGGAGCAGTGCTCGTATGTATGTATGACATATATAAATGAAGAAAACAGAAAGAGCCCTGTCGCACCAAGCGACGGGGCTCTTTTCGTTTAAGCAATGTCTATCCTAAGCAAACGCCCGGTTGCCCAAAATCAGCCCTCAAGGTGTTTCTGGAAAAACTTTAAAAACAGAAAAAACTTAAAAACTGAAACTGATATGGATTTCTTAGTTGACAAAGAAGGTTATTACGGAGAATTCGGCGGAGCCTATATTCCCGAGATTCTCCACAAAAGTGTAGAAGAACTGCAAAACAATTATCTCAAGGTATTGCAAAGTGAAGAGTTCAAACAAGAATATGCCCAGCTGCTGCGCGACTACGTGGGGCGTCCTTCCCCACTCTATCTGGCCCGACGCTTATCCGAAAAGTACGGTTGCAAGATTTACCTCAAACGTGAAGACCTGAACCACACCGGGGCACACAAGATAAACAACAGCATCGGACAAGTGTTGCTGGCACGCCGCATGGGCAAGCACCGCATCATCGCCGAAACCGGAGCCGGACAGCATGGGGTGGCCACCGCCACTGTCTGCGCCCTGATGGACATGGAGTGCATCGTCTACATGGGCAAGACCGACGTAGAACGCCAGCACATCAATGTGGAGAAGATGAAGATGCTGGGAGCCACCGTAGTACCTGTCGCCAGCGGCAACATGACACTGAAGGACGCCACCAACGAAGCCATCCGCGACTGGTGTTGCCATCCGTCGGACACCTACTACGTGATAGGTTCCACCGTCGGCCCACATCCCTATCCCGACATGGTGGCACGCCTGCAATCCGTCATCAGCCAGGAAATCAGGAAGCAACTCCTCGAGCACGAGGGACGCGAATGCCCCGACTACCTCATCGCCTGCGTGGGCGGAGGCAGCAACGCAGCCGGCACCATCTATCACTACATCAACAATCCCCACGTGCAGATTGTCCTTGCCGAAGCCGGCGGAAAAGGCATAGAGACGGGAATGACAGCCGCCACCATCGCGCTGGGCAAACTGGGTATCATTCACGGTGCCCGTACCTATGTCATCCAGAACGAGGACGGACAGATAGAGGAGCCTTACTCCATCTCTGCCGGACTGGATTATCCGGGCATCGGTCCCATGCACGCCAATCTTGCCAAGCAGAAACGCGCCGTTGTCCTTGCCGTCAACGACGACGAAGCCATCCGTGCCGCCCACGAACTGACCCGTCTGGAGGGAATCATCCCAGCCTTGGAAAGCGCCCACGCGCTGGGTGCGCTGGAGAAAATGAAGTTCAAGCCGACGGATGTGGTGGTACTGACTGTCTCGGGACGGGGGGATAAGGATTTGGAGAGTTATTTGCAGCCTCTCCCCTGACCCCTCCCCGGCAGGGAGGGGAGGAAGAAAAGTTACTCCGAGAAATAAATAATAAAAACCATAAATACTATTTTTCAGAATGTCTTGCCAATTAATTCTATTCAACAAAAAACAATACCAAAAACAATGAATACAAGAAACAATACCATAACACCCCCTTCTCCCCTCCCTACGGGGAAGGGGCTGGGAGAGAGGCTTCAAGTTATCAGCCGCACCGTATTGGGCGATCTGCACACCCCGGTAAGTACCTATCTGAAAGTACGCGACCTCTTTCCACAGAGCGCACTCATGGAGAGTTCCGACTATCATGGCAGCGAGAACAACCGCTCGTTCATCGCATTGTGTCCGCTGGCAAGTATCAGCATAGACCACGGTACAGCAGTTTTCCGCCTGCCGGACGACACTCGTGAAGAACATCCCTTGACTCACGACTACCGTGTGGAAAATGCCATGAACGACTTTCTGTCGCACTTCCACGTGACGGGCGAATACAGCGAATATTGCGGACTCTACGGCTACACATCCTTCAATGCGGTCCGCTACTTCGAAGACATCCCCGTCAAAGACAGCCGCGAAGCCACCAACGATGCACCGGATATACTGTACATACTCTACAAGTACCTTATCGTCTTCAACGACTTCAAGAACGAGATGTTGCTGCTCGAAATGCTGACTCCCGGTGAAGCCAGCGGACTGGACGAGATACAAAAGGCCATCCACAACCGCAACTATACCACCTACGACTTCCATGCCATCGGCCCCACCACCTCTCCGCTCACTGACGAAGAGCATAAGGCGAACATCCGCCAAGGAATTGCTCACTGCCTGCGCGGCGATGTCTTTCAGATGGTCCTTTCGCGCCGCTTCGAGCAACGCTTCGTAGGCGACGACTTCAAGCTTTATCGGGCTCTGCGTAGCATCAATCCTTCACCTTATCTATTCTACTTGGATTTCGGAGGATTCCGCATCTTCGGATCGTCTCCTGAAACCCATTGCCACATCAAAGGCCGTCATGCCTACAT
>CAMWRY010000070.1 GCA_947176775.1 uncultured Bacteroides sp. | reverse complement strand
TCCCGGGCCTTGGTCGGCCAGAAGGCGTCTTACGTGTTGCAGCGCATACAGGCCCACCCAGAACTGCAATACCTCTTGCAGAACAAATAGAAATATCATAGACGAAAAGAAAAATCCGTAATACGACTGGATATTCCAGACTGTATTACGGATTTTCCTTTTTTATAACGCGTATTTCTGATTCAGATTGACTGAAAAGCCTTCCATTTCTTAGGTATCTGTAAATCAAAGTTTGCCTTTCCAAGATGTACCACATCAGGTAAAAGACATTGTCTGAAACGAGTTTCATATTGTTTCATATGGATAGGCTTACCCATACCCATAGTAGCAAGATTACTGGAGTACTGGTAAGGAGGGAAATATACAAAAACCTTTTGACAAGCTTCTGTTGCAAGTTCGATAGCAGGTATCATGTCACTATCAGCTGATACTACAATGGATATATCACAATTCTTCTGATAGGCATCTGCTATAATCTGTGTGGCTATTCGTACATCAGTTTCCTTTTCCTCATGGGTATGAATAACATTTCCGCATTTGAAACAGGTTATAGATTTTTTCAGGTACTTACCCAATATCAACTTGAATTTCGGATTCTCTCTATTGGCTTGAAAAAAGGCATTCTGGCGAAGACTTTGGTCTATATCGTCAGGCTTTGCCGAAAAATACTTGACGGCAACAAGCTCCTGATTCGGACGCATGAACATCTCGAACAACTTGACTATATCAAGCCAGTAATATTTCTTCCATTTAGCATTACTCTTCAGTCCGAAATAGAAATTGAATCCGTCAATATAGACTATAACGCGTTGTTTTTGCTCCATATTCCAATTGTATATATAAAAAATAAGCCACCTTTTTAGGGGTGGCGAGCCTTAGTATTTTCCACCTAAGGGCGATATTGTATTGCAAAAGTACAATTTATATTTGATAATACAAATATAGTAGAAACTTTTTTTATTTTTTTTCGTAATAAATCAAGGCGGACTTATCGCTTATTTTCTTGCTTCACCGCCTCTTCCGTTCCGCCGCCCTGCCAAAGAAATACGTCCGGCTCTCGTTCTTCCGCCGCTTGATGTCCGCATAGGTGTTGTAGTGGCTGAACAAAAAAAGTTCATTCTAACATTCATTCGGCATTCTGTTATTCATTGACACCAGCAGGACTTGTTTTTCCTTTCGTCGGCACAATCTTTTCAACAGGGCATTACGAATCATTGCGGTACTTGACGTGTCAATATGGAAAGCGAGTGCCACCACCATCGGCAGGGCATACATGTCCGCATAATAGCCGTTGGGCAGCCTGATACGTTTTTCTGCTTCAAGTGGATTCAAAACTCCACACTTGTACACGGCACGGATGGCGGCACGGAGCGTCGGGGCGATTACCCCGAACAGTTCCACCAGCTCCATTTCATTCATCCATATATTACCTGTATCGGATGGTATGGTAATTCTACCATAGCTGTCCGTTGTGATTATTTCCCGTTTCATATCCCTGCCATTTTCACGTTTCCGAATGATTTGCTCAGTTTGTCGCTCAGCATCGTGAGGTCATTATCCAATTTCTGCACGGTTATCTTCGCATAGATTTGCGTGGTCTCAATGTTCGTATGCCCCAAAATACGGCTGACGCTCTCGATTGGCATCCCTTTGCTGAGAGCCAGGGTCGCAAACCCATGCCTTGAGCAGTGAAAGCTGATTTTCTTGGTGATGCCGCATTCCTTTATCATCTTTCCCATACGCTTGCATATTGACCAATAGTTGAGATTGGGAAATACAAGATTGTTTTCCTGAAAAGCCTTGTAACGCTCGATTATCTGCAAGGGAATATCCAGCAGCTTTACCTGAAACGGTACACCCGTCTTGTGTCGTTTGGAAATAATCCATTTCTCACCGTTCACTTCCACAATCTGGTCATTGTTTAATTCCTTTATATCCACGAATGACAGGGCGGTAAAACTGGCGAAAACAAAAATATCACGGAGATAGGAGTTCTTGGGGTCTTTGAACTGAAATTCCATTAATGTTTTCAGCTCATTCTCCGTCAGATATTCACGCTCTTTCGTGTTCGGGCTTATATGGAACTGGGCAAACGGATTTCTCGGTATATGTCCGTTGAAATGCGCTCGCATCACCACACCTTTCAGCCACATGCAGTTTTCCCATATCGAACCGTTGTGCAGTCCGGCTTCGTTGGAAAGGAACACGGCGAACTCCTTGATGAAGTCGGGCGTAAGTTCAGGCATGGAGATGTCGTTCCGCTTGTAATGTGACCTGATGAATGCCGCCACATGGTTTCTTGCCCGTACCCTTGCCATATAGGTAGCCCTGACCCTGTCTTTTCCGACACGCTTCTTGAACACTTCATTTTCCTTATCGAAAGCACCGAGCAATGTTTCATACTCACCGCCCAATCCCTGATAGGCATTGCGTACCATTTCTGCCGTTACATACGCTTCACGGTCGGATATACGCTGGTAATGCTTGATGATTTGAGCCTTGATGTTGTCAAGCACAAGATTGGTTTCCCTCGCTTCCATACTCTTGCCCTTTGCCTTGTTCCCTTTGGCATCCCAAAGCTCTTTCGGGATAGTCCGTTTGCAGCTGAACTGTGCTACCGTTCCGTTGATTGTAACTCGTCCCATGATGGGGACAATTCCGTTCTTTTCCTTACTGCCGTTCACGTAGAACAGCACCTTGAATGTGCTTCTTGCCATACTCGTTTCTTTTTGGTTGCAAAACTATAAATCAACGAGTTACCTATTGATAAGCAAAGCTGCGCAGAACGCTGCAAAATGAAACAGGGACTGTTAAATCTGCACTTTCATCGGGTAATGATTAGGAAACCGTTCTTTTGCTTTAATCTGCTTTAAGACGGTTTTCAACTGTCTGCCCAACTTCTGCGTTTTTCTTCTAACTCCCTAATTATCAAACCCTGTTGCGTTAATCTGCTGCAATTCGGCGGATATTCCAGAGATTTTATGTAAGTTTGCAAATATGCCTCTGAAATTGACCACATATTACGGTGGGAACCAAGTGCCGGAACTTCCGGGCACCAATACATTCCACTCCACAGAGCTGTTCCGCATCTACGAAGCAACTCCGGGCTATGCTCCTGTGCTCATCGTGGCCTCTATGGACGGGAAAGTGATGGCTAAGTTGCTCGCCGCCGTGCGCACAAGCGTCCGCTTCTTTCCCCCGGGCATCATCAAGCGATGCGAGGTCTATGGTACAGGCGAATATTTCGACGATAATGCCGACCGCGAAACCATCTTTGGCGAGATGCTCCAACGGCTGACCGACGAGGCACTACGCAACAGCTTTCTTATTGAGTTTCGCAACCTGGACAATGCCATGTTCGGCTACAAGGCATTCCGGCAGAACCGCTATTTCGCCATCAACTGGATGAGAGTGCGCAATTCACTCCACAACATCGAGCAGGTAGAGGAATGGTTCAGCCCCTCGCGCATACGCCAGGTAAAGAAAGGGCTAAAAAACGGTGCCAAGATACACGAGGCACGCACTGCGGAAGAGGTCAGGGAGTTCGCCCGGATGCTGAGGCATGTCTACTCCTTCAAGGTGCGGCGCCACTTCCCCAGCATGGAGTTTTTCCAGCAGTTGGCTACCTACTTGGAAGAAGGGCGGCAAAGCAAAATATTCGTCATCTCCTACAAGAACAAGGTGATAGGCGGAAGCGCCTGCATCTACTCCGATACCACTGCCTATCTATGGTTCTCAGGAGGGATGCGCAAGACCTATGCACTGCAATATCCGGGCATCCTGGCCGTATGGAAGGCGCTGGACGATGCCAAGCAGCACGGCTACCGGCATCTGGAATTCATGGATGTGGGACTCCCTTTCCGCAAACATGGCTATCGCGAATTTGTCCTCCGCTTCGGAGGAAAACAGAGCAGCACCCGACGCTGGTTCCGCTTTCGCTGGGACTGGCTGAATCGGGTGCTGACCAAAATCTATGAGTAAGAACGCTGAGGAAAATTCAAACTACTAAGGAGGGCTAATTCTTCAAGTTGAATACCACAGAGCTATAAGCTCCCATTTTCAGCAATACCGTATCGTCCTCTTTCTTCTGCTGAATATTCCCGTTCACCCCGACGGCTTTCTCTATCTTGTCCGTCAGCGTCAGCTCTGTAGTGGATGCTCCGAAGTTATGGATGACCAGCATCTTCTCGGTGCCTTTCGTCATATACCAGGCGGCAATGGACTTGCCTGTTGTTGTATTGCTCTCGTTGTAAGTGCCATGCTTCGACATCTTGCCTTCGGCCAGCGAAGGATAAGTGTTGCGCAACCGGGCAAACCGCACATACACGTTCAGCAGTGAGTTTTCATCCTCCTGTTGTTGCGTCACGGACTTTATGCCGGAAACCACACTCTTGTCTATCTTGTCCGTATAGGCCGTGACCGTGTTATCTCCCCACAACATCGGACCACGCACATACTCGTCGCCATTGGTCTTCATGCCATAGAGTCCCAGTTCTTCGCCATAATAGATGTAAGGTTCGCCCGGACCGGTCAGCAGAACCGCTGCCGCCAGTTTCTCCTTATCAACGGACTTGCCCAGCTTTGAAGCTGTACGATCCTCGTCATGGTTTGATAGCTTGGTAGCTTCTATGTAGTCCGAACGGTTGGCCGCATACAGCTGTTGATACCCCATGATGTCCTTGGCAAAGTAACAGCCCGTATGGTTATTGATGGCCCACTCCAACCGATACCAGAAGTCGAACTCGAACAGTGCAGGAAGTCCCTGATAATAAGGAGCCACCTCACTGGCACCGGAAAGCACCTCGCCCACCATGTAAAGGTCTTCCGTCCGGCCCTTCTGCTTGTAATAGGTGTTCAGTTCGTCATAGAAGGTCTTCAGGAAAGCAGGGTTCTCAGAACCTCCGGCATTGTGATAGATATGCTTCACTGCATCCAGACGGAAGCCGTCCACACCACGGTCTATCCATCCTTTGGCCGCAGCAACCACTTCCTTGAATGCCGGTGAGTTTTTCAGTTCGGAAAGTTTACCGTAATTGATGTCGGCAAAGGAGGCGGTATAAAAATGAGAATGGTAATACCACAACTTCATGGACTCAAACATGATATCGGAAGCACCGTCTCCCTGTTTCAAAACCAACGGCTCGTCATATTTCAGGCGAGTACCGGAAGAGGCCGCACCATACTTATGATTTCCCCACTCCGTATTGCTGGTACGAATCAGGCATCCCCAAGGCGAAGCAAAATCCACGGTCAACTCATAAATCCCCTCTCCCTTGTCATAGAACTTCTTGCAGACAGCCGGGTCACCATAATAGAGGTACTTGGCACCGGCAGTAGTCTGGTCCGGATTATCCGCATCCGCCTTTTCGGCCGCGCTTACAGTCAGCGTAGGATGGGATGCATTCGACCAGTCGAGCACAAACTTATAACATCCGCTTACCACATCGGAGGAGGCGGTCGTAGAAAACCACTCTCCTGAAGCATACCCCTTCGTTCCTTCGCTGGCAATCATATCAATCTTGCCTGCCTTGATATCGGCTTCCGGGTCTTGGGAGAAAATGTAGTAATTGCGGTACTCGCTGTCGGCAGAGGATTTCGCAGCCTTAAACCAAGGATGCTCCACGCTCGTATGGTTCAGCACATAATCCAGATAAATCTTGATGCCCCGGTTATGTGCTTCGGAGACCAAACGGTCGAAGTCGCCTTCCGTACCAAACTTCGGATTGACTTTCGTATAATCCGTCACATCATAGCCGTGATACGAAGGCGAAGGATGGATAGGAGACAGCCAGATGGCTTTCACTCCCAAGGAATTGATGTAATCCAGTTTGGAAATCAAACCGTTAATGTCACCATAACCGTCACCATCACTGTCTGAGAAAGAGTAGACCAACAGTTGATAAGAGATGTCCGCACGCTTTTCACCATCCCAATCGGCAGGAGCCGCAGCGGTTACAGTCCATTCCGCCGGTTCAGGTTCTGGCTCAGGTTCAGGTGTCGGTGTGACCCCATTATCATCACTACAAGCCACTCCGCAGAATGACAATGCACAAAACAAGAAAAAAGAAAGAAATGTTATTTTCTTCATACCTTTAGATTTTCAATTTATTAACCGACCCAAAGATAGAAAAGAAAAAAAGAGCCGACAGACCGGGAGTCATGGAAAAGCATGGCAAAACAACGAAAACGTTTGCATGAAACAAGCGGTATTTCCGACTTCCTTATAAAGTTGCCGGGAATTAAAAGGGGAACAACAACGGTAATACCAACACCATTACCACTCCCATGATAATCTGCAACGGAAGTCCTACTTTGATGTAATCCATAAACGTATATTGTCCTGCCGGCATCACCAGCGCATTAGGAGGCGTGGAGAATGGAGAAGCAAAGCACATGCTTGCCGCAACCGTCACCGCAAACAGAAACGGAACGGGACTCACCCCAATCTGCACCGCACTTTGGAGGGCAATGGGAGCCATCAGCACGGCAGTCACCGTATTACTGATAAACATGGTCATCAGGGAAGTGGTGAAGTAGATTCCTGCCATCAGCACAATCGGACCATAACTGCCCAATCCGCTTACAAGACTATTGGAGATGTATTCTGACGCACCGGTTTTTTCAAGTGCCAGCGACATGGGAAGCATGGCGGCAAAAAGTACGATCGTCTCCCAATTTATCGTCTTATAGGCCGCCTCCACATTGCGGAAACATCCCGTCAATACCATCAGCAGGCCTGCAATCATGACTGCCGTCACCGGAGCTACCGGAATAAAGTCGAAGACCATCATGGCCACCATCAGCACCATAATAGCAGCCGCTATGGGCGCCTTATAGTCCAACGTCACTTTGGCCGCCTCATCCAACGGCTGGCCCAATACCACCCATTCGGAGTCTTCCTTGCTCAGACGGGCAATGTCCTGCCAGGCTCCTTGCACCAACAGCACATCTCCGCTATGCATGCGTTCACACCCCAAATCATGCAGAATATACTCCTTTTTGCGACGTATGCCCAGCACATTCACATTGAATTTATCCCGGAATCCGGCATCCTTCACGGACTGATTCACCAAATGGGAGGAAGGCATCAATACGATTTCCGCAATGCCGATGTCGTAGAAGTCGAGTGACTTGTCGGCCTGTGCCGCCTCTTCCGTGGTATGCCCGTCGAGCATTTCCAGTCTCTGTTCCTCAGCAAAACAGTTCACACTGGCTATATCGCCCGTAATGTAGAGTATATCGCCTGCCCAGATGGTCGTGTCAGGAGAAGCCAACTTTTGAGTGACGGTTTTCAGGAAACGGTGCTGGGAAGAATCCACACGCCGTACCTCAATGATATTCAAGCCATACTTGCGACGCACATCCAAGTCTATGATTGTCTTTCCTATCAGGCTGGAATCGCCAACAGCCCTCAGACGGAACAGATTATCGGAAAGTCCATACTCCTGCACCAATTGGTTCAGCGACTTGCCTGTCAGCGAGTCTTCATTCTTCTTGCCTTTGTGGGAAAGAAACCATTTAGTCAAAGGCAGCAACACCAACGTACCGACCAGCACACATACAATACCTACAGGCAAAAATGAGAAGAAAGAGAGCGGCTCGAATCCGGCTCCGGTCAGCGTGTTCTGAATCACCAGATTCGGAGGAGTACCAATAAGCGTCATCATACCGCCCATGCTGCTGGCAAAAGCCAGAGGCATCAACAACCGACCGGGATTCATCCCGGCACTCACAGCCAGACTCACCACAATAGGCAGCATCAGTGCCACCGTCCCCGTATTGCTGACAAAGGCACCGATGGCCGAAGTCACCAGCATTACAAGCAGAAACAGGCGCAGTTCGCTTTTGCCAGCCAGCTTTAGTATGCGTGAACTTATCATCTTGGCCAGTCCGGTCTGGAAGATAGCTCCACCCACCACAAACAGGCCCACCATCATAATCACCACCGAATTGGAGAAACCGGAAAGTGCCTCTTCAGGAGTAAGAATCTGAAATATCAATAAACCGATCAACGCACAAAGCGCCACAATGTCCGAACGGACTTTTCCTGCCACAAAGAAGGCAGCGGAAAGAACTAGGATGATAAGGGTAACCAGCATAAAGTATGTATATTATATATGTATATTATAAGAGTGCGCAAATATAGGGAAACTCGCCCACATACGGATAAATTTTGCAGGAATAGTGCAGTTTACCTCTAAAAGAAAAAACGCTATTTACATCTTCGATAGTCTGTTATAAATCCTTCCATCAACCACTTGGCCAAAGCCTGACGATTGGAACTGATGACAAGGCGGCGTTGGTCAAAAGCATTCTGGATATTGCCCAGCTCCACATAGACGGCAGCAGGCTGGGCATTGGCAAGCACATAAAGATTACGGGCACTGACCGTACCGCTAAATCCGCGATTGGGCTGGTGCTTGCCGTATTGCAACTCAAAAGTATTCTTCATGGTCACCGCCAACTGTTTGCCGCCGGTACTTTGGGGAAAGTGATAAAAAAACACATCCGTCTGATGGCTCCTGCTGCGGCTATCCACATGCAGGAAGATGGCACGACAATACTTATAGTTCTTACAGTCCTTCCTGTAATACTCATTGATTTTGGCACAACGCTGCTGAAGGCGTGCCACCTGGTTCAAAGGTATGGCAGCACCCATGCAGGTTTCACGCTTGCTGTTGGAGAGATACTTGTCATCGCGGATTCCGTCTTTGGCATCCTGAATGATGATGCGGACTTCCGCCCCCTCCTGCATCAGGTTACGGGCAAGGCGCAAAGCGACATCATAGGCATATTCATCTTCGTGTAGCTCCACCTTCCCCACTCTGCCGATAGCACCGGGATCAGGGCCTCCATGTCCACTCACCACATAAAAACAGGCACCCTGCAGGCGATTGGAGATCACTTTTACGTCGGCTAGGGCTTTACCGAACAACGGTTCATGAATCCCCTTCTTTCCACTTTGCAACGGAGGCAGTATATAC
>CAMWRY010000069.1 GCA_947176775.1 uncultured Bacteroides sp. | reverse complement strand
CTGCAGGCTGTTCCACGTCATGGGGCGCAGGAACTCGGACACTGGGAACATGGCTCGCGAGTAGAGACAGCCGATGACGTGGTTGTGGCTGATGTGGTAGAGGAAGGACTCGGCCGGGATGGCAAACAGGATGTTCTGCAGCTCCTTCAGGTTCTTCACCCGGGCTATCTCTTCCAGCGTGTCCGGGTTGCGGAATACGAAGTCGCCGAAGCCGAAGTTTTCCATGATGATGCGCCTCAGGTCCACGTCCATCTTCTTGGAGTTCTTGTCGATGAAGGTGGCCTCGTACTTGCCGGCATAGGCAGCGTTGTCCGACTCGCTGGACTGGATGATGAGGGGCACAAAGGGGTCTTCCTTCCGGATGGCGGCACAGAGCTTAATGCCGGCCAGTCCGTCCTTCTCCCCCCGTTCCTCCCGGGGGAAGCGGACATCGGTGATGACCCCCAATATATTGTTCTTATACTTCTCGTACAGGCCTATGGCCTCGTTGTAGGTACGTGCAAGCACTATCTTGGGGCGTCCGCGCATGCGCAGCGTGCGCTGGTGGGCGTTGAGCGCCTCGGTAGAAAACTCCTGGCTCTGCTTCAGCACGAACTTATAGAGGTTGGGCAGGATGGAGGAGTAGAAGCGTATGCCGTCCTCCACCAGCAGTATGAGCTGCACGCCCACTTCGTTCACATCGTGTTCCAGGTTCATCTTATCCTCTATCAGCTTGATGATAGAGACCAGCAGGTCGGTGTTTCCCAGCCAGCAGAAGACATACTCGAAGGGGCTGAGGTCCTCGTGGGCGATGCGCTTGGTGATGCCGTGGCTGAAAGGTGTCAGTATCACCATCGGAATCTGCTCGTACAGCCCCTTGATGTGGCGCGCCACGTCGAAGCTGTCGTTGTCGCCCGTGCCCGGCATGCAGATGATGAGGTCGAAGGAGATGGCGGACAGCTTTGCCAGCGCCTCCTCGCAAGTAGAGACCTGCGTGAAACGGGGAGGGTAGCGCAGGGAGAGCGAGGTGTACTCGTTGAATATCTTTTCGTCGATGCGCCCGTCGTCTTCGAGCATGAAGGCATCGTATGGGTTGGCGATGAGCAGGACGTTGAATATACGCCGCGTCATCAGGTTGGCAAACCGGGTGTCTTTGAAGTAAAGCTGGTTTAATTTGAATTTGCTGAGCATGTTTTTTCACGATTTATTGATTCCGTCAACAAAAGTAATGGAAATTGAGCCTATGCAGATAGTTTTCGGATGGTTTTTTCTGCTTGTGCGCCACTTTTTCATGGATTGCTTCGCCGCGCTCCGCCATGAGTCGGGGCCGGTACGCCTGCACATACCGCCGCAGGCATACCGGCCCCCCTGCCGAGCCCGAAGGAGCGATGGCTTTCCACCTCCTCTGCCCCCTCCGGCCCCTTGGGTACGGTGTTATACCAGATGAGCAATCCACTCCTCGCGTTCGCCCGGAAGGAGGTCGATGACGGGTATTTCCACCATGGTGTAGCAACCCGGCTGCTGGCGCATCGAAGCGCGTGCCACGCACACCAATACCTGAGCCGTGAGGGCAGGATTGTTGATGCGCATGTTGAACTCGAAGAGCTGGTTCTGCGTCTTGCCCGACACGCCCTTACGGGTGAGGTTCACGCCATGTCCCATGTCGAGCAACGCCTCCACACTGGGAACCAGTTTCACGTGCGTCTCGTCATTCACGAAATAGGGGTCGGCCTTGATGGCGGCGGCTACTTTGTCAAATTCGTATCCCTCTTTCAGCTCGATGTACACCATGCGGCGGTGTATGCCTGTGCCCGTGGGAATGGTCATGGAGAGGGCGGCCTTCACCCCGTCCACGGCCTTGACAGCTACGGTGTGTCCCATGCTCATGCCCGGCCCGAAGTTGGTATAAGTGATGCCCTTCGGCGCGATGGCCTCGAGCATGGTGCGCACTACGGAGTCGCTTCCCGGGTCCCATCCGGCAGAGATGACGGACACCGTGTTGTGCTTCTTGGCCTCCGCATCCAGCGTGCGGCGCAAGGCCGGTATGCCGGTATGTATATCATAGCTGTCCACGGTATGTATGCCCAGGGCAAGTATCTCCTTGGCATACTCTTCCACTTTGCGCGTGGGCGTGCAGAGGATGGCGACATCCACGCCGTCCAGTTCCGTGATGTGCTTCACTACGGGGTATTCACTAAGTTCCGCAGGGCGGTTTTCTGCTCCGGCACGGCGCACTACACCGGCAATCTCGAAGTCGGGAGCTACTTGCAGGGCTTCGAGCACATAGCGCCCGATGTTGCCATAACCAACGATGGCTGCTCTTACTTTTTTCATTCTTTTTATAGATTTGTTTGTCAGTTTTCTACTTTATCGGCGCAAAAGTAAGCATTTTAATTTATTCCACCCACAGAATCCACTACTGTTTTACACAGTTTTTCTTTTTTTAGTGCCCGAAAGTCCGATAATAATTCATACATTCGCAGAGAATATGCGCGCAAGGCGCATTTTGTACCAAGAAGCAACCAAGTTATGATAGAGTACATCAGAGGCGGAATTGCCGAGCTAAGTCCGGCAACCGCGGTAATAGACTGTAACGGATTGGGGTATGGCATCAGCATTTCCCTGAACACGTATGCTGCCATCCAGGGCAAGAAGGAGTGTAAACTGTATATCTACGAGGCTATCCGCGAAGATGCCTACCTGCTTTATGGCTTTGCCGACAAGCAGGAGCGCGAGCTGTTTCTGCTGCTCATCTCCGTGTCGGGCATCGGGGGAAACACTGCCCGGATGATTCTTTCGGCCCTCTCGCCCTCGGAGTTGATAAACGTCATCAGCACGGAGAACGCCCAGCTGCTGAAGACCGTGAAAGGCATCGGACTGAAAACCGCCCAGCGGATCATCGTGGACCTGAAGGATAAAATCAAGACCGGCAGCATGGCGGCCGCCGGCACGGGCAACATGGGCACATTGCTTCCGGCCGCCAATGCGCAGGTGCAGGAAGAGGCTGTGGCTGCCCTTACCATGCTGGGCTTTGCGCAGGCCCCTTCGCAGAAGGTGGTGCTTGCCATCCTGAAGGAGGACTCCGCTGCCTCTGTGGAGCAGGTCATCAAGCTGGCGCTGAAGAGATTGTAATCTCTTTCCAAAGACTACCTTATTATATTAGTAATCTACGTGAAACTGCTGAATAGTATGAAGGCGAACCATCATTCCAACACAAGGCCCAAACGGAACAACAAACCCAAGCCGACCGGTAAACGGGTGGGCAAGTCGAAACCCTGGAAGGCGAACAATCAGCTTAACAGAAGGGTGAAGTAGCCGCTCTGAAACCGCATACGGGACGGAGAGGAGGGGTGGATGCCGGGATTATGTGTTGCGGACACCTAAGTAAAGTATCCCGGACACCTAAGTGAAGTGTCCGAGACACCTAAGGTAAGTGTCCCGGACACGTAAGGTAAGTGTCGGCGGCTCCGGATACCGGCGTTCGACACGAGGCGTGTTGTTTCTATAAATCGCGTATAATCAAAGTCTTGGCGTGTGAGTGCTATCCTTCGATAACCAAAATCTCCTCTTGGCACAGCGTCAGTTTCTCCACGCCTTCGGCCGTTACCACCCAGGAGTTCTCGATGCCGACGGGTCCGATGCCCGGCAGTACAATCTTCGGCTCCAGGGCAAAGACCATGCCCGGTTCCAACTCTTGGCTGATGCGAGGAGCCAGTACGGGCATTTCGTTGATTTCCAGTCCGATGCCGTGCCCTATGAAGCGTGCTTTCTGCGCGTCGCCCATGAAGTAGTCGGCAAATCCGGCTTTGGTGGCCATGTCGATGGCAAGCCGGTAAAGCTCCTCACAGACAGCCCCCGGCTTCGCCTTCTCTGCCACGGCCTCCTGTATATCCAGGCAGACGCGATGGGCATCATACGCCTTGTCCGGCAGCTTGCCGATGGAGAACACGCGGCTCATGTCTCCCATGTAGCCGTAAAAGTTTCCGCCCATGTCGACCATGATGCTCTGGCCGGACTTCAGCAAGGTGCCGTTCGCACCGATAGGCAGCGACGGGTCCAGTCCCTCGCCTCCCAAGGCGAAATCGTAGGGAGCCGGTGCCGTGGCATTGTCTCCGGCCAGTAGGCTGCCCATGAATATCTCCATGCTCTGGCCGAAGGTGCGGAAGATACCCAGACAACCCTCCAGGCGCATCAGCCGCTCTATCTCGATGGAGAGTTGGCGGTCGGTCATTCCGGGTTTGTAGAGGGTGGGTATCTGTTCGTAGACCTTGGCGTGCGCCATGCCCGAACGGCGGAACATCTCGATCTCCATGCCGGTCTTGACGCTTCGCGCCTTCCGGATGAGGGACGTGCCGCAGGGCAGCACCTCCGTCTCGGGGAAGCAGGCGGCCAGGCGTTTGTACTCCGTGAAGGAGAGTTCGTCGCCTTCCAGCATCAGCCGTGTGGGGATGGGCAGGCCGCACTCCTTCAGCAGGTCGGGAAGCTGTTCCGGCTTGCGTATGGGACGGACGTGTTCTCCCTCGATGTTGTTGGGGCGCTTGACGAACAAGTGGGCGGGGGCGTTCAGTGGCAGGTACAAGTAGCCGCTGACCACGCGTCCGTATGTATAAATCAGGTTTACATTGCAAGCAATAAGGGCGGCGTCAATCTCTTGTTGAGCCATGAGGAGGCGTATTTTATCGCGTCTCAGTTTCAGTTCGGGTAGTAGCATCTCTGTCTGTATTTAATGATTTACAATGGGTGCAAAAGTAATGCTTTTTGAGAGACTGCCCACTATTCCGGTACGTAAATAATCTCTCCGTTCTCCAGTTCGTAGGCGATGCCCACCTTTTTCCCCTTCTTGCCGTCTTGGGCAGACTGGTCTTCGGAGGGTGTGTAGCGGTTTATCTTCTCTCCCTCTTTGGTGATGATCTCCATGTTCTCTTTTCCCGGGTTCTTCACCATCGTAAAGTCCTCTTGGCTGAACATCTCTGTCATGTCGTAGCGGCTCACCAGTGCCACCATCAGTGCCACGGCAAACACCATGGCCACGTCGAAGAGGTTGCTTACTACGCTCATTGGGTCGCTCTCTTCGTCCTTCTTCAGCAGGTGCCTTCTCATCACTTTCCACGGTTTTCGTCCAACAATCCGGCCAGGAACTCCAGCTGTGTCATCTCTTGCAGGTACCAGCGTTGCTTCACTTGCCGGGTGATGAAGCCGATGGCGCTGGCAAAGAGTCCCACTACGGTGGTGGCAAATGCCACCTGCATGTTGTAGGCCATCGAGGCGATGTCGCCGGTGGAAAGTCCCACCAAGGCCGGTCCCATCGGGATCAATGTACCCATCAGTCCCAGCATCGGTCCCATTTTGGTAAGGGTGCCCGAGATGGCCAGGTCCTTGTCGGCCGCAATCTCGAAGTCGGCCAGCAGGCGTTGCACGTGGGCACGACTCTCTTGCACCTCCAGCATGCGGCGCATATAGCTCGCCGCCATCGAAGAGTTTCCGGAGGGAAGACGCTCGGAGAGGCCGGTCAGCGTGTCGGTGGTCAGTGCATCCAGCTCGTGGCGAAGCTGCATCCCGGCCTTGCGCACGGCAAGGTATTGCCCGAAGAAGCTGCCGATGAGCAGGAGGGAACGGCCGAAAAGAAGAATCAAAAGCATAATGACGGGTACCAGCAATCCGGTGGATATCCAGTAGAGAATGTCGGAAATGTAATTCATAATGTTGTCTGTTGTTTGATTAAGTATATGTTTGAAATCGGTTTATATCATCGGGCGGCATGGTGGGCGGAGCCATGGGACGGAGCGGAGCTGTTTCTTCTGTCGCACTCTCCATGCCAGCCATCCCAGCAGGGCGCCTGCCAGCACCAGCACGGCCAGTCCGGCCAAAGCTCCTCGGTTCACTTCACCGGCTCCTTTCACTGCCGTGCGCCCGTTGACAGTGGCGATGATGCCCAGAATGGCTATCAGCGCATTGCACAGGAAAAGCAGCTCCAGCCTCAGCTCTTTCTCGGGCAGCAGCTTGCCGAGCAAGTAGCTGCCGGCAGGTATCAGCAGCAGCACCGCTCCTGCCATGCACCAGGCTATCTGCGAAAACGAGGTGCCCGGAAAGGCGAAGATAAGGGCGACCTGTCCGCTGAACAGCACCGGGAAAATCAGTATGCCCGGAAACCGACGAAGCATGCGGTAGGTCCATATCACCCCGCGCCTTACGGGGCCGGACGTTTGTACACGGGCTGCCAGCAGGCAGAAGGCCATCTGTAGCATCACGTCGAGGGTCAGTATCACGGAGGTGTCGAGCATCAATGCCGGGTCGGCCAGCCAGTCGGCAATGCGGGTTTTCGACTGTTCGATGGCATAGGGCCATGCCAGCCCTACGGACAGGGCGCTCACTGCGGCAATCGCGCATACGGAACGCCACTTGCAGCAGGCCTGCTTCAACAGGAAGTTGAAGCAGACCAACAGCATCAGTACAAGGACGACTGTCTCCATATCACTCCATCATTCTTTTACGACGATGGCGCACCAGCAGCACCAGTGCCGCTACGGCCGCCAGCACCATGGCACCTACGGCCATGTTGCTCAGCAGGTTCGTCTGTTTGTCCGCATCCGCCGGGTTCGTCTCTTCTTTCTTCATCACCAGGCCCTTCTTGGCATCGTCGGCGGCTGCCCGGCGTATCTGCCCGATGTGCTCTTTGTATCGGGCGGCAGCCTGAGGTTCGGCCTTCGAGGCTATGAAGCTGCGCAGCTTGGCATTGTCGCATACAAAGCCCGAGCAGGAGGGGTGGTACTTGTCCACCAGCTCGGTGTGCAGCCTTACGATGTCGGCTACTTGCTGTGCGGAAGCCTTCCACAGGCCCTTACGCACGGTCTCCAGCATCACGGCGGTCATCTCCTGTAGCGCGGCAGGGTTCTGCTTCTCGAAATAGTCCTGCAGGCCCAGGCCGAACTTGTCCTTCACGTACACATTATATATATTGTCCCACATTTCTTTGTCGATGGCCTGCGGTTTCATCACGTTCCATCCGTAGGTGTTCTGCACTATCTCGGCAAATGTATGGGCGGCTCCGGCCTCTCCTTTCATCTTTTCCTTGATGTAGGCCGGGTTGAAGAGGGTGGTGCGGCTTTCTATGCCGATGGCCTCTTTTACCTCTTGCATGCGCACGTGGTTGCGGTTGCGGTAGTCGCTCAGGTAGGCGTCGGGGTCTTTGCCGGTCACGTTGCGCACGGCCAGATTCAATCCTCCCATGAACTCGTACACATGGTCCAGGCTCAAAGCACCCCATGTGTTGCTCTGACGGGGTTGGATGACGGCATCGGTACGTGTCAGTGCCGCTTCGAAAGCGTATTGGCGCAGGGTTTCCCAGCTTTTCTCGCTGCCGTAGAAGGCTCCCATGTTGTTGAGGTATACGTCGGCTATCTCTTGCTCGCTCTCCCATCGGTCTCCGGCTTGTACCATGCCCTGTATGCCGGTGCCATAGCCGCCGTTCACTCCGCCGAATACGCGGAACGTGGAAATCTCACGCGCCTCTTTCGGAGTAATGCCTTTCTCTATCAAGGTTCGTTCGGCTTCTACCACTCCGGCAGCTACTTGGTTCTCGAATTCATCGTCTGTGGCGGCGGCAGCCATCTCTACGGCCCGGTGGATGAGGAAGAGACGCGAAGCGGCCAGGTCACGAAGCTGTCCGCTGGTCTGCACCACCACGTCAATGCGCGGACGCCCCAGTTGGCGCGAGGGAATCAGTCTCAGGTCGGTGACACGCCCGAAGGCATCTCTGACGGGTTCTACGCCCAGCATGTAGAGCACTTGTGCGATGGTGGCTCCCTCCGTTTCGATGAACTCGCCGCTCCATAGCGTGTAGCTCACTTTACGAGGGATGCTGTCGTTGAGCCTGCATTTGTACATCTCGATGGTATGGTTGGCCAGCTGTATTCCTTTCTCCCAAGCCGACTCACTGGGAGTGGCTTCAGCATTGATGCCATAGAGGTTGCGTCCGGTGGGCAACGTGTTCGGATGGGCAATGGGATCGCCCCCCGGTGAGGGCTGCGTATATCCTCCCCTCAGGGCATTGAGCAAAGATGCCAACTCCTTTTCGGGACTCTGGAGCAGTGCTTCCCGATAATTCCCTACATTCTTGATGGTGCGTTCCACTTCCAGAATGGCCTGTGCCAGGTTTACCTCCTCTTTGCTATACGTTTTCTTCTTCTGTTGGCCTGCCATGCCTTTCATCCCCATCCTCATGGCCATCATGCCTTCGGGGGCTTTACGTGCTTGTTCTGTCTCGTGTGCTTGGGCCAGCTCTTCCGGGGTGATGCCTGCCGTGCGGCACACCAGCTCGTCGGTGGCCGAAGAAGGATTGGCCAATAGGCGTGACACCAATCCACGGGCAGGTTCCAGGTAGCGTTGCGTGAAGAGCGAGGCATGCTTCTCTACATCGGCTGCTGCCTTGCCCTTCAGCTTGTCCAAGGCCAGAAGGCTGTAGGCTATCGGGTCTACCGACATGGCGTGTACGCTGCTGGCGATGCGTTCCGTTTCGTAAGGCACGCCCATGGTATAGAGCTGTCCGGTGATCTTTTCATTGGCCAGCTCCTCGGCAAAATGTTCGATGCGTGCGATTTCATCTTCTGCGTATGGCCGGGTAGGCAGGCTGTCCAGCCCCAGCTCCCGATGGATGCCCATCTGCACCGCCAGCCTCTTTACGGCCAGCGAGGCACGGTGCAGTGCCTCTTCGCCGGCAGGGGAGGCGGCGTTCTGCACATCGCCGGGCAGTAGGTTGTTGTAACTCTTCACGGCTTCCATCAGTTCCCGGTAGGTGCCGCGCACGTTGCTCTCCAGGAAAGGAGGAGTCAGGTAGGACTGCAAACCGGCATAGGAGCGGCGCTTGGCTATCAGTCCCTCGCCTACATTGCCAATGGTGTAGATGTAGAAATGGGGCAAGGCTCCCACCAGACGGTCGGGCCAGTCGTTGCTGCTCAGGGCCACCTGCTTCTTGGGCGTGTACTCCAGGCTGCCGTGCGTGCCGAAGTGTATCAGGGCATCGGCTTTGAAGCCATGTTGCATCCAGAGGTAAGAGGCGATATAGGTGTGAGGAGGGGCGGCATCGGTGCCATGCACCACTTTGAAGGCATTGTCTCCCT
>CAMWRY010000068.1 GCA_947176775.1 uncultured Bacteroides sp. | reverse complement strand
TAGTCTGTTTAGACTATAAAAAGAGACTGCCCAAACTTGTTAGACAGTCTCTTTTCTTTTTTGCCTTAGATGGAGTGATTGATTTTGGGAATGCTCCACGATATATACGAATGGAGCAGATAATCACGGATATTGTTCATTCCAATGAAATCCGTGGCTATCTGCTCCCGTCTGCGTTCCCTATGTGCTTGGTTAGTCACACAAGGCTAATCTTTTGAAGTTGCGTTATTCTTGGCTTTTGATATTCTCGTCTACCATTTTAATCTTTTCTTTCACAAGTTCGATGTCTGCCTTCAGTTTTTCCACTTTGCGGTTGATTTCCGTCAGCAGGCTATTTCCTTTCTTGGAAGAGGTAGTCAGGAAACCGAGGTTGTTTTCATACGTCTGAAGCTCGTTTTTCATGGTGTCGAAAGCACGTACCAGCTTTTCGCGTTCCCGGTAGAGTGCTTGCGGACTGCCTTCCTGAATGGAAATGATGGTCGACTTGAAGTTGTTCAGCTTCTTGTTGGAGGCGCTGATGTTGAAACGCTCAAACAGTTTGTCCACCAAGTTGCGATACTTTTTGTAGATTTTGTCTTTATCCTTGAAAGGTACGTGGCCCACGCCGTTCCACTCTTTCATTAAGTCGCGCACCAGTTTGGTAGCTTCTTCCGTATCCATCTGTTCATCAATGGCATTCAGCTTCTCAATGATGGCTTTCTTCTTTTCCAGATTTTCCTGTTCTACGCTGCGTTGCGAAGAGGTGGCCTTGTTCTTCTGCTCGAAGAAATAGTCGCATGCAGAGATAAATCGTTTCCATACCGCATCCGAGTGCTTTTTGGTTACCGGCCCGATGGTTTTCCACTCTTTCTGGAGTTTGGTCAGTGCATCGGCTGTTGCTTTCCAGTCGGTACTTTCCTTCAGGGCTTCCGCCTTTTCGCACAGGGCACGTTTCTTTTCCAGGTTTTCGTTCATGCCGTCTTTCAGGTTCTTGAAGAACTCTCCCTTTTTGCGGAAAAACTCATCGCATGCTTTGCGGAAGCGCTCGAAAATCCTCACGTTCATCTTTTGCGGAGCGAAGCCTATGGTCTTCCATTTGTTCTGGAGGGCGATGATTTCCTGTGTCTTATCCTCCCACGAAGCGAAGTTCGTCAGTTCTTTGTAGTCGATGGCCTCTATGATTTCGCAAATCACGGTCTTCTGGTCCAGATTGTGCTGTTCTGCTTCCTTCAAAGCTTCGAAGTGCTGTTGGTGGCGTCGGTTCACAACTGTGGAGGCGGCCTTGAAGCGTATCCAAATTTCGTCACGCAGTTCCTTGGCTACCGGTCCCGTATCGCGGAATTCCTGATGCAGCTTCTGTAGTTGGTGGAAGGCCGAAATGATATCCGTTTCGTTTGCCAGTTTCTCGGCAGCTTCGCAAAGGTGTGTCTTGATTTCCAGATTCTTTTTGAAGTCGTACTCGCGGAATTCGCTGTTCAGTTTCAGCAAGTCGTAGAACTTCTCAACATATAGCTGGTAGTTCTTCCAAAGTTCGTTGACCTTGGCTTGCGGCACCAGTTTCACTTCGTCCCACTGTTGTTGCAGCTTCTTGAATTCTGTGTAGTTCTTGTTGGCATCGTCCGGAGATTCCACCAGTTCCTTCAGCTCTTCGATGATGGAAAGCTTTACTTGTAGGTTCATTTCCTTCTGCTTTTCCAGTTCGGCTGAGAGTGCATTCCTTTTTTCTTTGATGACGGACATGATATTTTTGAACTCTTCCTCCAGGCTGTCCGTTTGTGGGACAAAGTTCTCTGTGGTACCTCCGTTTTCAATAAACTGCTTTTTGGCCGCTTCCAGTTCGGCGTTGTGCAGTTTGTAGAAGGCTTGTTTCAAACCGTCTATCTCAGGTTTTGCCACGTTTTCCACCTCTGCAGCCACCTCTTTGAGTTTGGCGAGAATCTCGTTTTTCGTGAGTTTCTGCACTGGTTCTACCGGCTTTTCCGAAACAATTTCTTCAGCGGGAGTTTCTGTTGTTGCCGGTTCAGAGACCTCTGCTGTCTTCTTTTCTTCTTCTAATTCCACCGGTCTTTCGGGGAGATTAGTGTCATGAGTGTCCGTCATTGTATTTACTTTTTTAGAAACGGGTTTCTCCCGTTCGGATTATATTAGGTTACAAATTAATGAAATAAAATGATTACTTCATACAATTTGCCCTGTTTTTTTTCTGTTTTTCTTGTTTTTACGACAGCAAGACGGTGATACCCATGTATAGCATCATGCCTATGATGTCATTGGTGATGGAGATAAACGGGCCGGTAGCGATAGCCGGATCTACTTTCAGCTTTTCCAAAGTCATGGGTACCAGCGTTCCGAAAATGGAGGCAAACATGACGACTGCAAAGAGGCTGATGGATACGGAATATGTCACCGTGGCCGTGGCTCCGAACCGGATGAAATTATAGATATAGACTAGCAGAGAGATGATGGTAGCATTGATGGAAGCCACCACCGCTTCCTTGGCTATCTGCTTGAAGGTGTCTTTGGCGTCCAGCGAACTGTTGGCCAAGCCTTGCACGATGATGGCCGACGACTGGGTTCCCACATTTCCGCCCGTACCGCCAATCAACGGGATGTAGAGAGCCATCTCCGGATGGGCGGCAAAGGTGGTGTCGAAGTTGCCCAATATCATGGAGTTGCCGATACCGCCCAGCATGCCGATAAGTAGCCAGGGAAGACGGGCAGAGGTCTGGCGCATGACGTTGTCGTCCGTCTCTACGTCCTGAGACAGACCGGATGCCAACTGGTAGTCGCGTTCCGACTGTTCGCGGACTTCGTCCATGACGTCGTCCACGGTAATCTGGCCCACCAGACGTCCGATGCTGTCCACGACGGGGACTGCCACCAAGTCATATTTCTCGATGATTTGCACCACCTCGTCGGTGGAGGTGTCCACATGGACAGAGATGGGGTCCTTCCGCATGACATGCTTCACCTTGGATACGGAAGGAGAGGTTATCATCTTCTTCAGGGGGAACACGCCTTGCAGGCGGTCTTCGTCGTCGATAACATATACATAATATATTTCGTCCAGTTTCTCGGCCTGCTGTCGCATCTCTTTCAGGCACTCCGGCATACTCCAGTTCTCGTTCACGGTCACCATCTCCGTGCCCATCAGACCGCCGGCAGTGTCTTCGTCATACTTCAGCAAGTCTACGATGTCTCCGGCCTGCTCTATGTCTTCGATGTGCGACAACACTTCCTCCTGCTTGTCTTCATCGAGTTCGCGCATCAGGTCTACGGCATCGTCCGTATCCATATAGTCCACGAATCGCTTGGCGATGGTTTCCGAGGGGAGGAGTTCCAGAAAATCCTTCCGGAAATCCTCGTCCATCTCTACCAGCACGTCCGCTGCCGTTTCGTTGTCGAGGAGGCGGTAAACGAAGCGCGCGTCCTCCACGTCGAGGTCGTTGCACAGTTCTGCAATGTCGGCCGGATGGAGGTCTGTCAATAGAGTTTTGACGTTTTCCGCGTCCTTCTGCTCAATCAGGCTTTTGACTTTGTCAATGTATTCTTCGTCTATTTCCATAATTGTTGTATATAGAAGTAGTTACAAGGAGTTATCGTTCGCTTTCAGCGCCTGTTCCACCCGGTTGGTCAGTCCGATGAACTCTTCCACGGAGAGCTGTTCGGGACGCTTGTCGAACAAGGCATCCTCGGTCAGCGGACAGTCCTTTCCCAGTATGGGCTTGATGGAGTTGCGCAACGTCTTGCGGCGCTGGTTGAAGGTGGTTTTCACCACTTGCTTGAACAGTTTTTCGTTGCATCCCAGCTCCTGCGTGTCGTTGCGCGTCATGCGGATGACGGCGCTTTTCACCTTGGGAGGCGGATTGAAGACATGTTCGTGTACCGTGAACAGGTATTCCACCCTGTACCACGCCTGTATCAGCACGCTCAGGATGCCGTAGGTCTTGCTGCCCGGCCCGGCGGCAATGCGCTCAGCCACCTCCTTCTGTATCATGCCCGTGCAGCAGGGTATCAGGTCCTTGTGCTCCAGCATCTTGAAGAATATCTGGCTGGAGATGTTATAGGGATAATTCCCGGTCAGTACAAACGGATTTCCGTCGAACAGCCGTTGCAGGTTCATCTTGAGGAAGTCATCCTCGATGATGTTCTCTTCCAGCTGCGGATAGGCTTCACGCAGGTAGGCCACCGACTCGTAGTCCAGCTCCACCACTTTGACATCGCGTTCCTTGGGCAGCAGGAATTGGGTCAGCACACCCATGCCCGGCCCCACTTCGAGGACGGGTATTCCGGGGCAGGCATCCACAGTGTCGGCAATGTCCTGCGCCACTTTCAGGTCCTTCAGGAAGTGCTGCCCGAGAAACTTTTTAGGTTTAACTAATCTCATGTATCAACTAAATCATTACTTTTGCTCCGCAAATAGAGGCTGTGTTTCCGGACAAAGGTGTGTCTATACCCCGTCCCTGATGCACAACCGCTCTTTTTAATGGAGCAAAGGTAATTCTTTTCGATGAAGAATGAAGAATGAAGAATGAAGAATTTAGAATGACTGCATGAATAAATTACTAAAAAGGACGTTGAAAATCATCTTGCCCATTCTGTTGGGTGGTTTTATCCTCTATTGGGTGTATCGTGATTTCGACTTTTCAAGGGCCGGAGAAGTACTTCTGCATGGCACGGACTGGGGATGGATGTCGTTTTCCTTGTTCTTCGGTGTGATGAGCCATGTGTTTCGGGGGTGGCGGTGGAAGCAGACACTGGAGCCATTGGGTGCCCGTCCCCGGACGAGCGATTGCGTGGACTCCATCTTCCTGTCATACGCCGCCAATCTGGTGTTGCCCCGGGTGGGCGAGGTGTCGCGTTGCGGCGTGCTTGCCAAGTACGATGAGGTCTCTTTCTCCAAGTCGCTGGGCACGGTAGTCACCGAGCGGCTGGTGGATACGCTGTGCATGCTGCTGATTACCGGCATCACCTTTCTGGTGCAGATGCCCGTCTTCTTCCGTTTTTTCGACGAGACGGGCACCAAGATTCCCTCATTGGTGCATCTCGTCACTTCGCCTTGGTTCTACGTTGTGCTCTTCAGTGTGGTGGGAGTAGGCGTGCTTCTCTACTTCCTGCTTCGCATGCTCTCCTTCTTCGAACGGGTGAAAGGCGTGGTGCTGAACGTGTGGGAGGGCGTTCTGTCGCTCCGCAGTGTGACCAACATGCCTCTGTTCATCCTCTATACGCTGCTCATCTGGGTGTGCTACTTCTATCATTTCTACCTCACCTTCCACTGCTTCCAGTTCACGGAGCATCTTGGCTACCTTGCCGGGCTGGTGATGTTTGTGGGCGGCACCTTCGCCGTCATTGTCCCCACGCCCAACGGGGCAGGCCCCTGGCACTTTGCCGTTATCACGATGATGATGCTCTATGGGGTGAATGCCACAGATGCCGGCATCTTTGCGCTGATAGTGCATGGCGTGCAGACGTTGCTGGTCATCGTGCTGGGCATCTGGGGGGCGGTGCATCTGGCGTGGGGACGCCGGTAGAGACGGGGCATCTACCAGCAGCTGTCCGTGTAGTACACTTCGCATCTCTTCTTGTCCATCATACGTGCCAGGCGGAGGTGACTCCTGCCCGGCCGGTCTCTTGCTTTATGTCGAAAAGGAGGTCGAACATCAGAAGTTATTTGTTTATTTTTTCATAATAAGACTTTTATGGACAGCGCAACGTCTGCTTTCAGTATCCTTATTCGGTTCCATTTGTCTAGTTTGATGGTTTCCTTTTTCCCTTCCGCTTTCTCTTCCAGAGAAGAGGTCTGTCCTCCTGTCAATGAAACGTTGGCTCCCATGTAGAGGTTGCCAAACAGGTGGCGAGTAAGTCCCAAGTCGGCATTGCTCCCCAGGAATCCTTTGCTGCATTCCCGTTCCGTCCCGTTGTAGAGGCTTTGGCTCTGGTAGTGCATGTATCCGAGGCCTACCATGCAGTCGAAATACCATTTTTCCGTAAGTTTCCTTCGATAGCCCACTTGTGGCGCGATGTATAGCAAGTTTACGTCATCGGTTACTTGTCCGTTCTGTTCCGCCACTATCCGGTTGTAATTCTCGCAGACAGAGGAAAAGTTGAACTTTACACCCATTTGTACCTCCTTGTCCATCAGGTAGTTTACTTTGATGTTTCCGTTGAATCCGTTCTTGTATTCCCCTCTGTAGTCCACACCAAAGGAAGAGAGGTTGGAACGTCCGAAAAAAGTTCCGGTTCCAAAATCTACTGCTACAGAGAGTTTGCTGTCATCGTAAGTTTGGGCTGTGGCAAAGGCTGTGCAGAGCAACATCAATAAGCAAGTCAATAATTTCTTTCTCATAATAGATAATATATCGAATAGGTTTTTAGAATGCTGAAAATCAATACGCCTGTTCCTTATTCTGTATAAACTCTAATATTTGCTGTTTGTTTGGGTCGTTTATGTTTTAATTTGAGGGTTGTTGCTCAATCCTCCAGAGTACGGCACTGTTGGCAGCTACTTCGAGGCTCGATTTCAAGACCTCGTATTGTTGTGACTTTTAGTTTTCAATCCTAATGCCGAATATAGGGTGGTTCCATCGTAATGGTAGGTACCTTGATACCTGTCATAGAGGATTTCGATACCCAGTTCGTAGCGGAAATAAGCAAGGTATTCGAAGAAACTGGAACGGGATAGTTCCAGTTTCTTGGCAAATTCTTCGGGGGGTGCCCGTACATCGGTGCTGAATCATGAAATCCATGCGTAGCACTTTTTTTAAGTCTATTCGTTTCATTAATAACTTATTTTCTTATTTGTTGTAAAAATAAGGAATATCGAGATGTTTCATATAGACATAATAAAGACAATGTATAGACATGGTAAAAATGTAATAGGTTATATATTAGTCTATTACATTTTATCCTGATACGTGTAAATGGACAGGTACTACTTTAAAAGTCCCAAACCCATAAATCTAAGGTTTGATTCCGTTTGAATGCTTCGTTTTGTTGTGCAATATGTTCCTTCAACCTATATTTCTGTTTGGAAACCGAAGTAGGCGAAATGCCCAGGGCGGTTGCTATATGGGTATTGTTCATGTTGAGCTTTATTAGACAGCAAAGATGTACTTCGTATTCTGTCAGGGTAGGGATTCTTTTCAATAGCCTTTCGGTGAAGTTGTCGAATATGGAGTTGATAGCCTCTTCTATTTCTCTCCATTGCACGGCATCTATATATTTAGGTGCTGTAGTTAAGCTATTGAGTACTTTGTTCTTTTTAACCAATTGTTTGGTTAATGTCCTTTCCCGGTCGTGCAGGCGTTGGTTCTCTTCGGTCAGTTCATGCAACTTTTTCAGTTCTTCCAATTGTACGCTGAGCGAAGAAGAATATTGCTCTATGTTCTTTGTCAATGTATGGTTTTTATGCATTAGCGTCTCATTTTGTTGTTGCATTTCGGCATATATTCTGTTAAGTTCGTCTAATTGCTCCTTCATGTCTTTGTTAGTATCTATTTGGGCATTTAGTTCTTGCATCATCGACTGGTTATGCCTGATTGTGGTTTCATTCTCGCTTATTTGCATCATGTTCCGGCGTGTCTCTTCTTCTTTCTTCTGTATGATGTGCTCCTTTTTCATCAGTTTGCGTTGATAACTGTATATAAGGGTGGCAATGATGCAGATGAGTACAATCAGCGCTATCAGTGCATTGCAAGTATTTCTGTCTTTTTCTATTTTGAGTTGATTCTTTTCGTTGATGAGTTTTTGTTGGTTGTACTTTTCTTGAAATTTAGCTAATTCTTGTTGCTTGTGTGAGTCGAAAATAGAATCGAATCCGTGTAGAAAGTTATCATTATAGAAGATAGCTTCTTTGTATTTTTTTTCCTTTTTGCTTAATTCATATAGGGAATGATAGATGGCATTCACAGTATTAATGTTAGACTTGTATTGAGCGGCTTGGTTTAAATAATAATATGCGGAATCTATGGGACCCATTTCTCTATAGATGTTTCCAATCACTAAAAATATTTGGGCTTGAGATACTTTTGTGCTATTGTTGTTTATGGCTTGCTTTGAATAATGTAGCGCTTTTTCATGGTCTTTAATTTCGATGTAAATACCGGCAAGTTCGTTGGAAGCAATTGCTAAACTTCTTGTAATCTTTTTTTCTTGGGCAATCTCAATGGCTTTTTGGTAATATTCAATTGATTGATTAAACTGTTTCATCTGTCCATAAGTTCTACCAAGATAAATTAGAGAAGCAATGATGTATTTATTGTTTTTTGATTGAAGCGCATGTTGGTATGATTTGTTGAAAGCGTCGAGTGCATATTCTTTATAAGAACGGAGTATATATATGTTTCCTAATTGTGAGTAAATCTGATGGCATAATTGATGGTCATCTGTTTTTTCCGCATATTCTGTAGCGTCAAGAAAAAACTTTTGTGCTTCTTCTATCTGTCTGTTGCTATGGTAAATTTCTCCTTTCAGATACAGTGCTAATGCTTTTCGCTGCACATTTTCCTGCTTCATAAAATAGTCGTATGCAATATTGGCCAATGAGTCATTCTGTTTTATATATGTTTTGTATTTGGCTTGCGTCATCAGCAGTGCCCAAGTAGCATGCTCTAACTTCTGCGACTCGCTGGGTACTTCCATATTTTGCAATACGTGCAGTGCGCTGTCGGGGTGCTCGTACATGATGGCTTCGGCCTGCATTAGCTCCGGCAGAGACACGGAAGAGTGTTCTTTGGTAGAACAAGCGTTGAACACGAAAACAACAATTATTAATATGATTGTTACGGAATGAATGCTTTTCATAACTGTATTACGTAAAAATGATATAGATTTCTGCAAATATAAAATATTATTGTTAGGAAGAAAATAATAGCCCAATTTTTTTTTTGATTTTATCAATATTTCCCCTAATTGGATGTTTCTATGAATTGTAGTAATGGTAAAAAGTATGTAGACGTTCCTTCTGGACATATAGATAGAAGAAGCCTTTGGGACTCATGTTAAAAATAGCATTGCCAATTTGCCAAATTGCCGGACTGCAAGTTGTTAGAAGACATGGCATTTTCTCTACTTCCTGTCGGGAGGCTCCGTAGTATCTCCGGATCATCTCCGGATCATCTCCGGATGATCTCCGTACCTGCTCCGTACCATCTCCGGATAGACTCCGTTTCTATGGATCCGGAGATGATGTAGTTCAGGTATGGTTCGGGTACGGAGTAGGCATGAATTTAAATTATAGTAAAACAGGATTATATGGTGGAAAAGATTATATTTAGTCGATATAAGGAGATTCTTTTCCTATATAGTATCAGCGAATTAGTTCTGTGCACCTCGGCGAATAAAAAGCCTGTTTTGTGTCCATTTTATTGATTTTCAATAATAAACAGCTTATAGAATTTTAAAAATGTATCGAACTTATGTTAATGTTACAG
>CAMWRY010000067.1 GCA_947176775.1 uncultured Bacteroides sp. | reverse complement strand
TTGAGGCGTGGGGATTTCTGACACCGATAGACAGGCTGGTGACTGATTACGGTATCGCTAGGTTCACTATTACCCAACAACAGATAGCACAGGTAAAGGAAGATATTGCTTTGAAAAATTATCCTAAACCTGCACATGATGACATTTGTAGAATAAAAGATGATAATGTATCTGATTATCGAGCGGATTGATTAAGTAAAAGGAAGGTGTTGCATTACAAGTTTATTGATATTTCTAAAAAAAGTTTGAATAAAGAAATATTGTTTAAAATGGCACTAAAAATACTAGGTCTTTTCGCATCTTTGTACCCAAACGTTGAAAATGAATTCTGACAGCGAATCAGAATGATTATAGTATATATCTAACCTCTAAATTTAAATGTAAAAAAATGAAGGATTTGTTCAGTAATCCGGGGAAGTGGAAAATGGTGCCATTTGCTGTTGCGATGCTTTTTCCGGTTTCCTCTCTAGCAACACAAACTATGTGTGGAGAAAAGGATGGGATTGCAGTAATGCGGCAAATTTCCTCTGTTATTAGTGTTGCAAAGATTAATCAAACTACTGTTGAAGTGCTGTTTTCCAATCATCAGCGCATGACGCTTGATTTTTATGGAGACAACATTTTCCGTGTGTTTCAAGATAACAATGGAGGCATACTGCGTGATCCGGAGGCGAAACCGGAAGCCAAAATTCTGGTGAGTCAATCTCGCAGAAATTTGACACAATTAACAATTAAGGATGAGGCCGGTTGCATATCTGTTACTACCGATAGGATAAAAGTGGAGATAGACAAGGCTACGGCTTTAATGAAGGTGGTCAACCAAACTACTGGTGTAACGGTAATGGAAGAAATTGTACCAGTGCTGTTTGAAAAAGAAAAAGTGGTGTTGACACTAAAAGAACATCCGCAAGAATATTTCTATGGTGGCGGTGTGCAAAATGGTCGCTTTTCACATAAAGGCAAGTCAATCTCTATTGAGAATCAGAATAGTTGGACAGATGGTGGTGTGGCTTCCCCCAATCCTTATTATTGGTCGACAAATGGTTATGGCATCTTGTGGTATACCTTTAAAAAAGGAGTTTACGATTTCGGCAAGGAAGAGAAAGGTATTGTGAAACTTGCCCACGAAACGGATTACCTGGATCTCTTCGTCATGGTGGACGAAGGAGCCGTCCCCTTGCTGAACGACTATTACCAGCTGACCGGAAATCCGGTACTGATACCGAAGTTCGGTTTCTATCAGGGCCACCTGAACGCTTACAATCGCGATTACTGGAAGGAAGACGAAAACGGCATCCTGTTCGAAGACGGCAAGCGATACAAGGAGAGCCAGAAAGACAACGGCGGCATCAAAGAGTCGCTGAACGGCGAGAAGAACAACTACCAGTTCTCTGCCCGTGCCGTGATAGACCGTTACAAAAAACACGATATGCCTTTGGGCTGGCTTTTGCCCAACGACGGCTATGGAGCCGGTTACGGCCAGACGGAAACCCTGGACGGTAACATCCGCAACCTGAAGTCGCTGACCGACTATGCCCATAAGAACGGGGTAGAAATAGGTCTTTGGACTCAGTCGGACTTGCACCCCAAAGAGGGCATCAGTGCACTCTTGCAGCGCGACATCGTGAAGGAGGTGCGCGATGCAGGCGTTCGTGTGCTGAAGACTGACGTGGCCTGGGTAGGAGCCGGATACTCTTTCGGCCTGAACGGCATCACCGATGTGGCACAAATCATGACCTACTACGGCAACGATGCTCGCCCCTTCATCATCTCGCTGGACGGATGGGCAGGTACGCAACGCTATGCCGGTATCTGGTCGGGCGACCAGACCGGAGGCAACTGGGAGTATATCCGTTTCCACATCCCCACCTACATAGGCTCGGGACTGTCGGGTAATCCCAACATCTGCTCCGACATGGACGGTATCTTCGGTGGAAAGAACCCGGTAGTGAATACCCGTGACTTCCAGTGGAAGACCTTCACCCCGATGCAGCTGAACATGGATGGGTGGGGGGCCAACGAGAAGTATCCCCACGCCTTGGGCGAACCGGCTACTTCTATTAACCGCTGGTACCTGAAACTGAAGTCCGAAATCATGCCTTATGCTTACAGTATTGCCCGGGAGGCCGTGGACGGTCTGCCCATGATACGCGCCATGTTCCTCGAATATCCCAACCCTTACACCTTGGGTAAGGCTACGCAATACCAGTTCCTCTACGGCCCCTACTTCCTCGTCGCTCCCATCTATCAGGCAACCAAGGCCGACGAGCAGGGGAACGACATCCGCAACGGTATCTATCTGCCCGAAGGCGAGTGGGTGGACTACTTCACAGGCGAACTGTACCAAGGCGGACGCATCATCAACAGCTATGCCGCACCGCTCTGGAAACTGCCCGTCTTCGTGAAGAACGGAGCCATCATTCCCATGACCTCTCCTCACAACAATGCCCGTGAGGCAGACCGCCACCTGCGCATCTACGAACTCTATCCCTGCGGAGAGACCGCCTTCACCGAGTATGACGACGACGGTACCACCGAAGCCTATCGCGCAGGCCGGAGTGCAAAGACCTTGATAGAATCTGTAGTCGGCGAGAAGGGAGAGGCGACAGTGACCGTACACCCCACCCAAGGCGACTACGACGGCTTTGTCCGGGAGAAGGCTACCGAATTCAGAATCAACGTCACTGCGAAGCCCAAGAAACTGCAAGCCCTCATCGGCAAGAACAAGGTGAAACTGGTGGAAGCCGGAAGCATGGACGAATACCTCCGGGGCGAGAACGTCTACTTTTACGACGCACAGCCCAACCTGAACAAGTTTGCCACTCCGGGTAGCGAGTTCGAGAAAGAGGTCATCACGAAGAATCCCCAACTGCTGGTCAAGCTGGCTGCTACCGACATCACAGCCGCTGCCACTACGCTGAAGATTAGCGGCTTTGTATTTGCCCCGATGGATAGCCAAAGGCTGGCTTCGGGTGCGCTGACCGCTCCGAAAGCCCAAGTAGCCGAAGCAGACCGGACAGCCTATACTTTGAAGCCGACTTGGAACAAGGTGGACAACGCTGACTATTACGAGATAGAGTTCGACGGCATGAACTACAGCACCATCCGGGATACGGAACTGCTGTTCGAGGGCTTGAATGTAGAGACCGCTTATGACTTCCGCATCCGTGCGGTGAACAAAGACGGGTATTCGGACTGGTCGGCCTTCAGCGCTACGACCAAGAGAGACCCGTTGGAATTTGCCATCCACGGCATTACGGGTGAGACTACGGCTGCCAACCAGGGCCGTTCGCTCCGCCGCCTGTTCGACTTCGAAGAGGGAGAACTCTGGCATACCAAGTACAACGAGAAGGCCGTGCCATTCGACCTGATTATGGACCTGAAGTCCATCAACCAAGTAGAGAAGTTCCACTACCTCCCACGCGAGAATGCCGGTAACGGAACCCTTCTGAAAGGTACCGTATTCTATAGCATGGACAAGGAGAACTGGACTGAAGCCGGTGCCTTCGACTGGAAGCGCGACAACGAAGTGAAGGTATTCACCTTTGCCCAAGCACCTACCGCCCGTTACATCAAGATGAGCGTTACGGAAGCCGTAGGCAACTATGGTTCGGGACGGGAGATTTACGTCTTCAAGGTACCCGGAACGGAAAGCTACCTGCCGGGCGACATCAACAACGACAAGCTGGTGGACGAGAACGACCTGACCTCTTACACCAACTACACCGGCTTGCGCCGGGGCGATGCCGACTTCGAAGGCTACATCAGCAACGGCGACCTGAACCGCAACGACCTGATTGATGCCTACGACATCTCGGTAGTGGCTACCCAACTCGACGGTGGTGCCGATGGCGTCAGAGGCGAGAAGGCGGAAGGAAGCATCAGCCTCACTACCCCGAAGCGCACATACGCTGCAGGCGAGGTAGTAGAGATTCTGGTGAAAGGTGCCGGATTGCGCCATGTCAACGCCCTCAGCTTCGCCTTGCCCTACAACCCGGCCGACTACGAGTTTATAGGCGTGCAGCCCTTGAACATGAAGCAGATGGAGAACCTGACCAACGATCGCCTTCACACCAACGGCGACAAGGCTTTGTACCCCACATTCGTGAACATCGGTGAGCGCGAGACGCTCGAAGGCGACAGCGACCTCTTCGTCCTCAAACTGAAAGCCAGACGGAACGTGAAATTCGACCTGAAGCTGCAAGACGGCTTCCTGGTGGACAAGTTGCTGGGTGTACAGAAGTTCTGAGAACTGATTGATTACTATAAGTAACTTAATTCCCCTCCTCCCGGGAGGAGGGGTGCCCGAAGGGTGGGGTGGTAGAGAGCACAATGCCAGTCCCCCTTCCCCCGTTACTTCATCTCCTGAAAACAAGAAACCACTATTTTTATTAATTACTCACTTATTTAAATTAAACAAATCATGAGAAAGATTGGACTCTTGGTGTTGAGCCTATGCCTCACATTCGGCGCATGCTCCACACAGACCGCCACCACCGTGCAGACCAGCGACAAAGGCACACAGTGGGAGTGGCAGAATGGTACCATTGTAGTTAAAACCCCTGAGCGTCCGGCAGGACAGACCAGCGTATTGGGCCTGACTACTCCGAAGATGGAGGTTGTTCGTGTAGGCTTCGTAGGTTTAGGCATGCGTGGCCCCGGAGCAGTAGAACGTTTCACTCACATCCCCGGCACGCAAATCGTAGCCCTTTGCGACTATGAAGAAGCCCGTGCCGAGAAGTGCCAGAACATCCTGAAGAGAGCATCCATGCCCAAAGCCGCCATCTATTCCGGCGAGAAGGGTTACGAAGACCTCTGCAAGCGCGACGACATCGACCTGGTGTACATCGCTGCCGACTGGTTGCACCATTTCCCCGTAGCCAAGTGTGCGTTGGAGAACGGTAAGAACGTAGCGATAGAAGTTCCCTCTGCCATGAACTTGCAAGAGTGCTGGGACTTGATCAACCTGAGCGAAACTACTCGCAAGCACTGTATGATTCTTGAAAACTGCTGCTATGACTGGTTCGAGATGAACACGCTGAACATGGCTCAGCAGGGCGTATTCGGTGAAGTTATCCGTGCACAAGGCGCATATATCCACAACCTGAGCCCGTTCTGGGATCACTACTGGAAGAACGGTGCCGATGACAAACTGGGCTGGCGCTTGGAGTACAACATGAAGCACCGCGGCGACGTCTACGCCACTCACGGCCTTGGCCCGGTGGCACAGGCACTCGACATCCATCGCGGCGACCGTATGGAGACACTGATTGCCATGGATACCAAATCTGTAGTAGGTAAGGACCTGGTAGAGAAGAAAACTGCTCAGGAGTGCAAGGACTTCCGCAACGGCGACCACACTACTACCCTGATCCGCACTACCAACGGAAAGGTTATCGAGATTCAGCACAACGTTATGACACCGCAGCCCTACAACCGTCTGTATCAGCTGACGGGTACCAAAGGTTTTGCCAACAAGTATCCGGTATCCGGCTATGCGCTCGATGCCGACCAGCTGGCTGCATCGGGTGTTCAACCCAAAGTGGACGACTTGAACTCACACGGCTTCCTGCCGAAGGAAGAGATGGCAGCGCTTGTTGAGAAGTACCGTCACCCCATCCTGCAGAAGTATGGCGAAATGGCCAAGGAAGTAGGTGGTCATGGCGGTATGGACTTCATCATGGACAGCCGTCTGGTGTACTGTCTGCAAAACGGACTCCCCCTTGATATGGATGTGTACGACCTTGCCGAGTGGTGCTGTCTGGCAGAGCTGGGCGAGCTTTCTATGGACAACGGTTGTGCAGCTGTGGCATTCCCCGACTTTACTCGTGGCGAATGGAACACTGTGAAGGGTTACAAGCATGCCTATGCTACTCTCGAAGAGGAAGCTGCCACCATGGAAAAAGCCAAAGCCTTTACTGCCAAGCTGAAGGAGCAGGGCGCAAAGGAATGGAGCAGCGCGGAATGATGAGTAAAAAATAAGTTGACATAATTATTTTTTAGAAGCGGATGGCGCAGATAATGCGGATTTTGTTCTTGTACAAATCTGCATTATTCTGCGCCATTTGTGTCATCATCACGAAATCTCTATCCATAAATAGATACCCCATAGTGCAAGCAAATGAATCGGATAGAACAGATAAAAAAAAGATTTGTGGCTCTTGCCGGGTTGGCCATTATAGAAGGCGAGCAAGGCAAATGGTAACGGGTAACCGATACGGAAAGTGCTTCGTATGCCTATGACGAGGTATCCCAGTACAGGCTGGAACATCCGATGGCGGATTCCATAAAACACGGTACACAGCAGGACACCCGGATATCCGTAACCGATAGGGAAGCGGTGGACTGCCAGGCAAGTGAGTACTAATAGGATGCAGGACAACACAGAGATTGTATACCTGTTTCTCTTTTCTCCTAGTTCCCTTATTTTTTATATCCGTACATCAGGCAGAAAAGCAGGAGTGGCGTAACTCCAATGTTTAATTGGTAAGCTCCCGAAGCATAGATTCTACCGAAAAAACAGGTAGTGTGGAAATTCCGAAATGATGGCAAACATTACCAGTCTGGCGGCATACCTTTTTCGGTTGTGTGTATGCCGGAATCCTTCGACCAGCAAAAAGGTGAATATGGGGAAAGCTATGCGCCCTACTGTACGCCAGAAGAATACGCTGTTGTATCACAGCTTTGGGTCGTTTCCGCTTTCCGGAAGCCGGGACAATAGTATCGACAGACAACCGATGTGGTCTGCCAGCATGGAGGCCAAGGCAATCCATTTCAGGGTGGAGGCGTTCATAATATGGTATGTTATTAGTGGAACGGGCAGTTAAAAACAGGTGTACCAAAAGATAAAAACATAGGAGATAGACATTTTCATAATGCCTATCTCCTAATAACTTTTAAATAGGATGCCCTATTTATTCGAGGCCGAACTCTACTCCTGTAGCTGTCTCAATCAGTTTGATTGTATTAGTAGAAATTGTCTGCTCTTCCAATCCATCCAAATTCTGAGAAGTGTACCATTCATTAATGGCAGTATAAACTGCATAGCTTCCCCAGCTCTTTACACTATCATCACCGTTTGATAATGCAGTCTTGATATCATTCAGTTTTTCAACCCAAGCAGCATAAGTTTTAACCATATTTACTCCGGCAATAGCTGTTGCAATGTCTTTTGCTTTAGCCACAGCAGGACTGTCAGCTTCAGCTACTTTTACGATTACACCCTTTGCCATACCATCTTGCTGATATCCTTTTGTGTACTGGATGCCCTCATTAGAATAGATAATGCCAGTTGCAAAGTTATTTACCTGCTCTGTTGCAATAGGAGTATCCACGTTCAATGTTCCATAATTATTGATAACAACCACTTCGAGTGTGTTCTGAGGAATCGCCTTAGAATCCACAGTCAGAGTAGCTCCTTTTTCCGTAGCAATACCGTTGCTGACTTCTACGTCAGTTGCTACGTTCTTGTTACCCTTCACAGCAACGATGTTCTTCACTGTTGTGTTCTGGCCTGTAGTGTAGCTGATAGAACCGTTAACTAGTTCGATGTCAATGTTCTCCAGGCTGTTCAGCGTTGTAGCGGCAGACGGATTGTATCTGTCTCCATCGCTAGACTTGGCAGGAGCATTCAGGTTCAAGCTTGTAGAAACAATCAGTGTGTTCACGCTTGCGTATTCCTGATTACCGTTATTGGCAATCAACGTGTTGATTTTGCCGATATTTTCAGCGCGGTTGTTTTTCACTTCATAAGCCACAACGCCGTTTTTGTCTTCTTCAGGATATACGTATGCACCGTATTCTACGATAACACGACCGTCTTTGTTGTCAAGTTTCTTGCTCTCTTTAGTAGAGATGGAAGATACAGGACCGGCCTTGATGGTACCGTTGTTCACGATTGTAGCATCCAGTGTAGTATTCACTGTCAGTGTAGCTTCTTTCTTAACTACCACCTTGGCTTCGCTTGTAGCGGCAGTCAGGTTGGCAGGCCATTCTACTTCATCTTCAACAGTCAGCGTATATTCGTTTGTTGCAAACTTCACACCGATGCTTTCCGGAGTCTTGATTTCACCTTTGAAAGTCAGGTCTTCGCCCAGCGTGAAGGTCGGAACCTGTACGTTCTTTTCGCCGAGGATGGCAACCAAAGCATCATACAAGTCAGCCAAGTCGTTCCATTGCTCTACAGACTTGATGTCCCCAGTGCATGCCGTAAAGTCTTTAGCCAGCAGAGCTACGGGCAAGCTCAGCGGATTCAAGTTAGTATTAGTGCAAAGGACATTCTTCAAAGTCAGTTCTGCTTTATCGTTAACACCTGTAGTCAATGCAGCTTTCAACTTTGTCATACCTTCTGTAGTCTCATCGGCAGTGAAGTACCCCAAGTCATAGTTTCTTCCATTAGCTTCCTGACGGCCTACATGAATGGTAATGGTCGGTTTTACAGTAGTAGCCACTTTTTCATTGGTAGGCAATGTAAATGCACGCAACATTTTGGTATCACTCAGGTTCAATTCAGCAGAATTGATAGTGGTAGTCAAAACATTTACAAACTGAGTATTGCTGAATGCCTGATTCAGGTTAGCACCCTTTTTCATTTCTGCTTCAGTAGCCTCTCTATCAAGCTCTCCTGTAATTTTATAAATAGCCTTCGGCAACCGAGATGGTTTCAAAACGCCTGTAGATACCTTGAAAGCGTTAGCAGCAGCAATCTCCATCTTCCTGATGGCATATCCTTTCATGGTCTCATTTTCCTTGATTTCATCCTGCGGTGCGGCAACAACCTTGATGGCACTGACCACCGGAGCAAGAACGAACTCTTTGGTCAATACGCCGTCTTCCCCTATTTTTTCTGCTTCGATATAATCCTGTGCAGACAAGTGTAAAGCTTTATTTCGTACTTCCTTCTCGAAATCTTCAGTCTGAACAGCAGCGTTCACATCAAACGTTCTTGTATCGATTTTGCTTTGATATTCATAAGGGAAATACAAGAAGTGGGCACCTTGATAAATATTCGCCTTTGTTTCAAAGTTTCCATTATTGACATAGAACATGTCATTGGCGTATATTTTGTAGTCAGTCACTTTGGAAGTATTGTTCCAAGAACTTAGAGGCTGTTCGTCATAGATGTTTCTAGCCAAATTATACCATCCCATACCAATGACGTCGGTATCCTCCCAACCGTTTTCATTTACTCTCGTTTCTGTTCCAAGCACAACCTTCATTCCTTTACTTGCAAGGTCAGCTCCCACAACTTCTTCCATTGTGGCATTGTTTACCGGTTCTTGTACTTCCGCTAAAAAATCATCACTGCTACATCCAGCGAGAAATGCCGCAAATGCACAAGCACTAAATAAGAATTTTGTTTTCATATTATACTTTTATTAATTTAAGCTGTTCTATTTATAATCAAATATCGTCACCTATTGAGGGAGGATTAACCACATCTCCCGGACTTCCAGCGAATCCCACTTCAACTTCCACTTCCAGCACTTCCACTACCGGAGCTTCATACTTCATTTCTTTTTCCATTTTCATAATCGTAAATTAGTTGTT
>CAMWRY010000066.1 GCA_947176775.1 uncultured Bacteroides sp. | reverse complement strand
TCAACCGCCAACTGGAAGACCGCGTGCGCATCTATGAAAAAAAAATACTGCCTGCCCTGCGAAAAAACCACATCATCTTCTACCAGAGCCGTAACGTAGAACCCTTCCACAAGGAATTTGTGCGTAGCTTCTTCTGCGAAGAGATCTTCCCCTACCTCGCTCCGGTACCCGTAAGCAAGGACAAGGTAGTCTCATTCCTGCGCGACAACCGGTTGTATCTGGCAGTACGGCTGTTTCCGAAAGCTGGCGAAGGGAGAGTTATCAACTCGGCTCCTCGTCAACTTCCTCCCGAATACTTCGTGATGAAACTGCCCTATAGCAAGGTACCCCGTTTCATCCAGCTGCCCAAGGTAGAGAAAAACTACTACCTGATGTTCATCGAAGACATCATCAAGGCCAACCTAGACATCATCTTCCCCGGCTATGAAGTGGACAGCAGCTACTGTATCAAAATTTCGCGCGATGCGGACATCCTGATAGACAACGCCGCCAACACCTCCGAAATCATCGAACAGGTGAAGAAGAAAGTGAAGAAACGCAAGATAGGCGCCGTCTGCCGTTTCGTGTATGACCGCGCCATGCCCGACGACTTCCTCGACTTCCTGGTAGACGCCTACCACATAGACCGGCGAGAACTGGTACCGGGCGACAAACACCTCAACATGGAGGACTTGCGGCATCTGCCCAACCCCAATCCGGGCATCCCACCCATTAGGAAACCGCAATCCATGAAGCTGACCTGCCTGGACGAACACGAATCCATCTTCCGCTACGTGGAGAAGAAGGACTTGCTGCTACACTACCCCTACCACTCCTTCGACCATTTCATCCACTTCCTATACGAAGCGGTGCACGACCCCACAGTGCACGAAATCATGGTGACCCAATATCGCGTGGCCGAAAACTCCACCGTCATCAACACCCTGATAGCCGCCGCACAGAATGGGAAAAAGGTCACTGTGTTCGTAGAGCTGAAAGCCCGTTTCGACGAAGAGAACAACCTGGCCACCGCCGAAATGATGAAAGCCGCCGGCATCAACATCATCTTCAGCATACCGGGCCTGAAAGTGCATGCCAAAGTGGCTCTCGTATTGCGCCGCACCCCCCAAGGATGCAAACTGACAAGCTACGCCTATATCAGCACCGGAAACTTCAACGAAAAGACCGCCACCCTCTACGCCGACAGCGGCCTGTTCACCTGCAACCCGGTTATCGTAAACGACCTGCACAACCTGTTCCGCACACTGCAAGGCAAGAAGAACCCAGTGTTCCACCGCCTGCTCGTAGCTCGCTTCAACCTGATACCGGAGCTGAACCGCCTCATCGACCATGAAATAGAACTGACACGACAAGGCCAACAGGGTCGCATCATCCTAAAGATGAACGCCCTGCAAGACCCGGCCATGATAGAGCGCCTCTACGAAGCCTCACAGGCAGGCGTAGAGATTGACCTCATTGTCCGTGGCATCTGCTGCCTCATCCCCGGGCAGGAATACAGCCGCAACATCCACGTGACGCGCATCGTGGACACCTTCCTGGAACATGCTCGCATCTGGTACTTCGGCAACGGCGGAAAGCCCAAACTCTTCCTCGGTTCACCGGACTGGATGCGCCGCAACCTATATCGTCGCATCGAAGCCGTGACCCCTATCCTCGACCCGGACTTAAAGCAGGAACTCATCGACCTGCTCTCCATACAGCTGGCCGACAAACGGAAAGCCTGCTTCGTGGACGACCGCCTGCAAAACCGATGGAAATCAACGCATCGTAAAAAGGAGAAGATACGCTCGCAATATACTTTTTATGAGTACTTGAAAGAAAAGATTGAGACAGCGCAGCAGCCTAAGAATATGCAATGGCACAACTAATACCGGAGGTACCGGTATCCTGAATCCTGCTACCAAGCTGGAGGCTTCGGAATCCGAGCTGGCTAACATGGGCAACTGTGGTCACTTGTACTATTACTTGGATCCGATTACAGCCGGCAAGGGATGGCTCGATAAATATTACGTGTGCCCGATTCCATCGGATGAAATACTGCTGAACGACCAACTGGAACAGCAGGAGGCTTGGAAATAACAACCTAAAATCTAAATAGAAAATGGTCCGCCGGAGGCCTGTACAAGGCTCAAAGGCGGACCTTCTTGTAGGTAGCCATCTCCAAAGAATGCAGAAAACGTAGTCAATCAAAAAAAATAAGGCTTTGAACTTGCATTCTAAAAAATAAAAGTATAATATTTGCAGAAACAGAACTATATTGTTACACTTAATTATCATAATATGGAAAATAAACGTTTTTGGCTATTGGCCGGCGGATTGGCACTTTCCTCTTTAGGATTGTATGCGCAGAAGCAGAAAAAGAATGAAAAGCCCAACATTATCTACATCATGTGTGACGACATGGGGTATGGTGACCTGGGATGTTATGGGCAAAAGTATATCCAGACTCCTAACATCGACCGGATGGCAAACGAAGGCATGCTCTTCACGCAAGCTTATGCAGGCAGTCCCGTCAGTGCGCCCTCGCGTGCCTCGTTCATGACCGGACAGCACTCAGGACACTGCGAAGTGCGTGGAAACAAGGAGTATTGGACCAATGTACCGATGATGCTATACGGCAACAACCAGGAATATACCGTTGTGGGCCAACATCCTTATGACCCGGAACATGTCATTCTACCCGAAATCATGAAGGACAACGGATACACCACCGGCATGTTCGGCAAATGGGCCGGCGGCTACGAAGGCTCTGTATCCACCCCCGACAAGCGTGGTATCGACGAGTACTACGGATATATCTGCCAGTTCCAGGCACACCTCTATTACCCTAATTTCCTAAACCGCTACAGTCGCTCGGCCGGCGACACGGCAGTGACGCGTGTGGTGATGGAAGAGAACATCAAGTATCCCATGTATGGAAAAGAGTACCTCAAGCGTCCACAGTATTCTGCCGACATGATTCATCAGGAGGCTCTGAAATGGCTGGACAACCAGGACGGCAAGCAACCCTTCTTCGGCATCCTCACCTACACGCTGCCACATGCCGAACTGGCACAGCCGGAAGACTCCATTTTAGAAGGTTACAAACGGAAGTTCTTCGTGGACAAGACATGGGGCGGCCAGGAAGGCTCGCGCTACAATCCTTCCGTGCATACGCATGCCCAGTTTGCCGGTATGATTACTCGTCTGGACCACTATGTGGGCGAAGTACTTGCCAAGCTGAAAGAGAAGGGATTGGACGAAAACACCATCGTCATCTTCACCAGCGACAACGGTCCTCACGAAGAGGGAGGTGCTGACCCTACGTTCTTCGGTCGGGACGGAAAGTTGCGCGGCCTGAAGCGCCAATGCTACGAGGGAGGTATCCGCGTGCCGTTCATTGTACGTTGGCCGGGTAAGGTGGCTGCCGGAAGCGTCAGCGACCATCAGTGTGCCTTCTACGACCTGATGCCTACCTTCTGCGACTTGGCAGGCGTGAAGGATTACGTCAAGAAATACCGCAACAAGAAGAAAAAAGAAGCAGACTATTTCGACGGCATCTCCTTTGCCTCTACACTGTTAGGCCAAGGCGAACAGCAAACACACGATTTCCTCTATTGGGAATTCAACGAAACCGACCAGATAGGTGTCCGCATGGGCGACTGGAAGCTGGTGGTGAAGAAGGGAAAACCGTTCCTCTACAATCTGGCCGATGATATCCATGAAGACCATGACATCGCTGCCCAGCATCCGGACATTGTGGCAAAGATGAAAGAAATCATCCGTGCACAGCACACTCCGAATCCCCATTTCTTCGTGACTCTACCCGATTTTGAATAAGCTTTCCGTGCCCTTCATGGGGGCATCGAAACAAAGACCTGCAATACAAATTACGCAAATTGCACAAAAGAGATTCAAACACCTGAGCATCAGCCATCGCTTCACTTCTCTTTTCGTGCGATTTGTGTGATTTGTGTTTTTTATCTATTTCACTGTTTTTTCTCTTACAAGCAAAATACCGATTACTATGTAACACTTCCGTAATATCCCTGTCATCCTTCTGCAACATCGTTTGCGTTTCTTTGTGGCAGAAAACAATTACATTATTGATATATGGAAGCAATCTATTTAGGTATCGTTATTTTCCTATTCGTACTTGCCATCTTCGACCTTGTGGTAGGTGTCAGCAATGACGCAGTCAACTTTCTTCAATCGGCCGTCGGAGCCAAAGCGGCTCCCTTCAAGACCATCCTGTTCATTGCCGGTATCGGTATATTTATCGGCGCAGCCCTCAGTAACGGTATGATGGACATCGCCCGACACGGCATCTATCAACCGGAATACTTCTACTTTGCCGAAATCATGTGCATCCTACTTGCCGTCATGCTGACAGACGTCGTGCTGTTGGATGTCTTCAACACGATGGGAATGCCCACCTCCACCACCGTATCCATGGTGTTCGAACTGCTGGGAGGCACGTTCGCACTGTCACTTATCAAAGTCTACAACAGCGATACACTGGGACTCGGCGACCTCATCAATACGGATAAGGCCCTGTCCGTCATCATGGCCATCTTCGTATCCGTGGCCATCGCCTTCTTTTTCGGAATGTTGGTACAGTGGCTGGCACGCATCGTATTCACCTTCAATTACAAACAGAAGATGAAGTACAGCATTGCACTGTTTGGTGGCATCGCGGCTACCAGTATCATCTACTTCATGCTGATAAAAGGACTGAAAGACAGCTCGTTCATGACTCCCGGAAACAAGCAGTGGATACATGACAACACTGTACTGCTGATTACCGGATGTTTCATGTTTTTCACCCTTCTGATGCAAATATTGCATTGGTGCAAAGTGAACATCTTCAAAGTAGTGGTAATGATGGGTACTTTTGCCCTTGCCCTTGCCTTTGCCGGCAATGATCTGGTGAATTTCATCGGTATACCCCTCGCAGGATACTCCTCATTTATGGATTACACGACCCACGGTACGGCAGCAGGTCCAAATGGATTCTTGATGTCCTCTCTCCTAGGTAGCGCCAAAACCCCGTGGTATTTCCTTATCGGTGCCGGTGCCATCATGGTCTACTCCCTCTGCACCTCGAAAAAGGCCCACAATGTCATCAAGACCTCCGTGGACCTGGCCCGTCAGGACGATGGTGAAGAGAATTTCGGAAGTACTCCGATAGCCCGTACCCTGGTACGCTTCAGCATGACGCTGGCCAACGGAATATCCCAAATGATGCCCGAAAGCAGTAAACGCTGGATGGACACCCGTTTCCAAAAAGATAAAGCCATCATAGCCGACGGAGCTGCTTTCGATCTGGTACGTGCTTCCGTTAATTTGGTATTGGCAGGTCTGCTCATTGCTCTGGGTACTTCGCTGAAACTGCCTCTTTCCACCACCTACGTCACCTTCATGGTAGCTATGGGTACCTCGCTGGCCGACCGCGCCTGGGGACGTGATTCGGCTGTATTCCGCATTACAGGCGTGCTCAGTGTCATCGGTGGCTGGTTCATCACTGCCGGAGCCGCTTTCACCATCTGCTTTTTCGTGGCGCTGATTATCCACTTCGGCGGTACGGTTGCCATCCTGACATTGATCGGTCTGGCGGTATTTATGCTGATACGCAGCCAAGTGATGTACAAGAAACGCAAGGAAAAAGAAAAAGGCAGCGAAACGCTAAAACAACTAATGAAGAGCACAGACAACCACGAAGTGCTCGAATTACTCCGCAAGCACACTCGCGAAGAACTGGTGAGGGTGATGGAATTCACCGAAGAGAATTTTGAACGCACCGTCACCTCCTTCCTACACGAGAACTTGCGAGGACTGCGCCGCGCCATGGGGTCGATAAAGTTCGAAAAACAATTAATCAAGCAGATAAAGCGCACCGGAACACTTGCCATGTGCCGCCTCGACAACAACACCGTACTAAAAAAAGGTCTGTACTACTACCAAAGCAACGAATTCGCCAGCGAACTGGTATACAGCGTAGGCCGTCTCTGCGAACCGTGCCTAGAGCACATAGACAACAACTTCAAGCCGCTGGATGTCATTCAAAAGGGCGAATTCACGGATGTGACCGAAGACATCTGCTACCTGTTGCAAGTATGTCGCCACAAACTGGAGACAAACGACTACAACGAGCTTGAAATGGAAATCCGCAAAGCCAATGACCTCACCAGCCAATTATCTCACCTGAAACGCGAAGAACTACAACGCATTCAGAGTAAAAACGGCAGCATCAAAGTCAGCATGGTCTATCTGACGATGATACAAGAAGCCCAGAATATCGTAACCTATACCATCAATCTGATGAAAGTAAGCAGAAAGTTCCATAAAGAAGGGGATGTGAAAGCGACCTATAAGTAGGATTACACAGGTTTCAGCCCCATCTTCTCCGCTCGCCGCAACATGAATGCACGAGCGGCTTCGTATTCATTGGGAATGACGCCGTCAAGAATGGCATCCTTAATGGCACTCTTCAAGGCACCCACTTGCTGGCAAGGAGAGAGGCCGAAAGTCTTCATTATCTCTTCCCCACTGACCGGCGGCTGGAAATTGCGGATGCGATCGCGTTCTTCCAAGTCCTTCAGCTTTTGGCGCACCAACTGGAAGTTGTTGAGGAAACGCTGCTTGCGCTCCATGTTTTTGGAAGTAATGTCGGCTTCGCAAAGAGTCATTAGGTCGTCTATGTCGTCACCGGCCTCGAACAGCAGGCGTCGCACAGCCGAGTCGGTCACCTCATCGTCTGCAATGACGATGGGCCGCATGTGCAAGCTCACCATCTTCTGCACATATTTCATCTTCTCGTTCATCGGCAGCTTCATCTTTCTGAAGATGTCGGGTATCATCTTCTCGCCGACAAAGTTATGGTTATGGAAAGTCCAGCCGAGACGTGGCTCCCAACGTTTAGTAACCGGTTTGGCTATATCGTGCAAAAGTGCCGACCAACGCAACCAAAGGTTATCGGTCTTCTTGCTGATATTATCGAGTACTTCGAGCGTGTGGTAGAAGTTGTCCTTATGCGCCCGTCCATTGCGCGTCTCTACACCTTGCAGTTTCGCCAGTTCCGGGAATATCAGTTCCAGCAGTCCGCAGCGATCCAGTTCGATAAATCCCTTAGAGGGGATGGGCGAAAGGATGATTTTGTTCAGTTCGTCGGCAATACGCTCCTTGGAGATGATGGAGATGCGCTCGCAGTTTCGTTCGAGCGATTCGAACGTCTCATCATCGATATAGAAGCTCAGCTGAGTGGCAAAACGCACGCAACGCATCATACGCAAAGGGTCGTCGCTGAAGGTGATGTCCGGATCGAGCGGTGTCCGGATAGTCTTCTCTTTCAGGTCGTCAATGCCGCCAAAAGGATCTACTAGCTCACCATAACGTGCCCCGTTGAGGCAGACAGCCAATGCGTTGATAGTGAAATCGCGACGGTTCTGGTCATCTTCCAAAGTACCATCTTCCACAATCGGCTTACGCGAATCATGAGTATAGGACTCTTTTCGGGCACCCACGAACTCTACTTCTGTACCATGAAACTTCAATTGAGCCGTTCCGAAGTTCTTGAACACGGATACATGTGCTCCACGCCCCAAACGCTTGCCCAGCGCCTCGGCCATGGCAATGCCGCTGCCTACCACTACTACGTCAATGTCCTTGGACGGACGTTGCAGGAAAATGTCGCGTACATAACCACCTACTACATAGCATTCCAATCCCAATTCATCCGCTGTCTCGGATATCTGCTTGAAGATATCACCACAAAAATATTGTTTCAGTTCTTCTGCCGTTAAATCAATCATAATTTTCTGATGTGCTAATATGCTAATGTGCCAATGTGGACAATGTGCACATTGGCACATCTGCACATTTGCACATTAAAACCCTGCAAAGATACGGATATTATTTCTATTTTTGCACGCAATAAACTTCAAGAACGAGAAAGTATGAGAAAAGTAATACTGCTTACATGCCTGTGTGGCACGCTCTTCTCCTGCGAAGATGTGGAGAAAAAAGCCGGTGAGAAACTGCAGGCTGCTCGCGAAGCCTTCGAACAGGGCAACTACAATGAAGCGAAAATATTGATAGACAGCATCAAGGTGCTCTATCCCAAAGCGTACGAAACACGCCATGCAGGCATCGGCCTGATGCAGGAAGTGGAACTGAAAGAGCAGGAAAAAAGCCTAGTCTACCTGGACAGCATGCTGCAAGCGAAACAGCAGGCGTTCGAAGCCATCAAAGATAAATATGCCTTTGAGAAAGATGCCGAATACCAGCGTATCGGCAACTACCTGCACCCATCCCAAGTAATAGAAAAGAACCTGCACCGCTCTTTCCTACGCTTCCAGACAGACGAAAACGGACTCATGAGCATGACTTCCATCTATTGCGGAACCCACAACATTCACCACGTGGCCGTCAAAGTCACTGCTCCCAACGGCAGCTTTGCCGAAACCCCCGCCTCCAAAGACAGCTACGAGACCACTGACCTCAGCGAAAAGATAGAGAAGGCCGATTTCAAACAGGGAGAAGACGGAAATGTCATGGGATTCCTCTATCTGAACAAGGACCAGAACATCAAGGTCAACTACCTAGGCGAACGTCCCTACTCCATCACCATGACCGCTGCCGACCGGCAAGCGCTGGCCAGCATCTATGAACTGGCGCAGCTGCTCTCTGCCATGACCGAAATAAAGAAAAACATAGAAGAGGCCAATCTCAAAATAGAATTTGTAAAGAAGAAGATAGAAGAGAGGAAAAATTAAAAGTATACACCATGATTTCTATAGACGGACTCGCCGTAGAATTTGGCGGCACTACCTTATTTAGTGACATATCTTTTGTCATCAACGAGAAAGACCGTATTGCCCTGATGGGAAAGAACGGAGCAGGAAAGAGTACATTGTTGAAAATACTGGCAGGCGTCAGGCAGCCTACACGCGGCAGCATTTCGGCTCCCAAGGACAGCGTCATAGCCTACCTGCCCCAGCACCTCATGACAGAAGACGGGCGCACCGTATTTCAGGAAGCTGCGCAGGCTTTCGCCCACCTGCACGAGATGGAGGCCGAAATAGACCGCCTCAACAAAGAACTGGAAACACGCACCGACTATGAGAGCGACAGCTACATGGAACTCATCGAGAAGGTCTCTGCCCTGAGCGAAAAGTTCTATGCCATCGACTCTACCAACTATGAAGAGGATGTGGAGAAGGCACTCCTCGGACTGGGCTTCGTGCGCGAGGACTTCGACCGGCAGACCAGCGACTTCAGCGGCGGTTGGCGCATGCGCATCGAACTGGCCAAGTTGCTGTTGCAGAAGCCCGACGTGCTGTTGCTGGACGAACCGACCAACCACCTGGATATCGAATCCATACAATGGCTGGAGGATTTTCTCATCAGCAACGGAAAGGCCGTAGTTGTCATCAGCCACGACCGCAAATTCGTGGACAACATCACCACACGCACCATCGAGGTGACCATGGGCCGTATCTACGACTACAAAGTGAACTACTCCAAATACCTGGAACTCCGCAAGGAGCGACGCGAACAGCAACACAAGGCCTACGACGACCAGCATAAGTTCAATCCCGAG
>CAMWRY010000065.1 GCA_947176775.1 uncultured Bacteroides sp. | reverse complement strand
AACCGTAGAGTATCTCGTCCAGCGCCTCATCCGGCAGCTCCTTGACCGACGTTTTAAGGGTTGCTTCATACTTTTCAAGCAAAGCGGCAATCTGCCAGAAAATCATGCTGTTCTTGTATTTTCCCAAAGGGGCAATCGCACCTTCATGCACAGAAAGTTCCCGGTTGGGAATGACCTTGTCTACGTCAATCTGGCTAACCACTCCCAACCCCTTGCACTTGGGGCAGGCTCCTTGGGGAGAATTGAAAGAGAAGTTGTGTGGTGCAGGTTCCCTATAGGACAAGCCCGTCACCGGACACATCAGCCGCTTACTGTAATGGCGCACGTTGTCCGTCTGGACATCGAGTACCATCAGCAACCCGTCGCCCAGGCGCATGGCTGTGGCCACGCTGCCCTTCAGGCGCGTGTCGTCCTTATCGGCCACCACCAGCTTGTCAATCACCACCTCTACGTCGTGATTCTTATATCGGTCCAACTTCATGCCGGGCAAAGTTTCGCGCACCTCGCCGTCCACCCGGACATACAGATAGCCCTTCTTTCGCACCTGTTCGAAAAGTTCTTTATAATGCCCTTTGCGGCTGCGCACTAACGGAGAAAGGATGTAGATGCGTTTTCCTTTATAATCCTTCAGAATGAGGTCGAGAATCTGTTCCTCGGTGTATTTCACCATCTTCTCGCCGGAGAGATAAGAATAAGCCTCTCCGGCACGGGCATACAAAAGACGGAGGTAGTCGTAAACCTCCGTTGTGGTGCCTACTGTGGAGCGTGGATTTTTATTCGTTGTTTTCTGTTCGATAGAGATTACCGGACTCAATCCCGTTATCTTGTCCACGTCTGGACGCTCCAGATTGCCCAAAAAGTTACGGGCATAGGCCGAGAAAGTCTCTATATAGCGGCGCTGCCCTTCGGCAAAAATGGTATCGAATGCCAGTGAAGACTTGCCGCTTCCGCTCAAACCAGTAATCACCGTAAGGCTATTGCGAGGAATCTCCGTATCGATATTTTTTAGGTTGTGCACACGTGCACCATACACATGAATGTATTCTGTTTCTTCTTGCATGTCAGTCTTCCTATCGTTTTAACCGCAAAAATAAATGTTTCCACCCGAATATCAGCTGAAAAGAATTATTTTTCAGTTTCGAAATGCACAATATTATTTCTTAACGCAATCCTTTGGTGCGAATAACACAATATTCGTACCTTTGCGGCTACTTTGGGAAATTGTAAACATAAACCAACGATTATCAAATGAAAACAATCAACCGCATTATCTGCTCCCTGCTGCTTGCCGGCGCATGCAGTTTCGATGCTACCGCACAAGAGAACCAATCTTATTTTCTGCATACTATCGAGAAGGGACAAAGCCTTTACTCCATCGCCAGCATGTATGGCGTCAGCCAGACCGACATCATCAAGCTGAATCCCGGCAGTGACGACAAAATATTCATCGGACACACGCTGCGCATCCCACGCAGTGCCGCCAATACGCTAGCCGAAACCTACCACACCATCAAGGCCGGAGAGACCCTCTACCGCCTGACCATGAAATATAACGTATCCGCCAAAGCCCTCTGCGATGCCAATCCCGGACTGAGCGCTGAGAACTTCCGCATCGGGCAGGTTATCCGCATCCCCTCTACGACCGATGCCACCCTCGCATCTTCTGCTGAAACGCAGAACACTCCCGTAATAATAACCAACAGCAGCATACAAGGGCCGGTAGAATCGCGCTGCCGCGACATGCACAAGGTGAAACGGAAAGAGACCATCTTCAGCATCAGCCGCGAATATGGCATCAGCGAAGCCGAACTGATAGCCGCCAACCCCGAACTGAAAGGCAATAACCAAATTAAAAAAGGAACTTTCCTTTGCATCCCCTATCCACAAGCACAGACAGTACAAAGTCCCCAATCGCAGGCGACACCTACCGATAGTGAACTGTTCCTCGAAAACAGAAAAAAGACAGAACAGTTCAGTACCATCAAAGCCGCCGTTATTCTTCCTTTTCTGGACGGTGTATCGAAAAGTGAGTCCGCTCGCATGGTAGAATACTATGAGGGTCTGCTGATGGCCATAGACAGTCTGAAACGCACCGGTACTTCTATCGACTTGTACACCTACGATTCCGGCTCTGAAAACACCTCGATAAACTCGATATTAGGGAAAAACGAAATGAAGGAGATGGATATCATCTTCGGGCCTTTGCACCAGCAGCACATCAAACCGCTGGCCGAGTTTGCAAAAAAACATGATACACGCCTGGTGATACCATTCACCTCGAAAGATAATACCGTATTCCAGAATTCGGCGGTGTACCAGATAAACACTCCCCAATCTTATCTATACTCTGAAGTGTACGACCACTTCGTGCGCCAGTTTCCCAATGCCAACATCATTTTTATCGAAGCAAGCCAAGGCGCCCAAAACAAGGCGGAATTCATAAAGGGACTGAAGGAGGAGCTGCGCAGCCACTCCATTCCCACAAAAAGCCTGAAGGAGAATGCCACAGTAGAATCCTTGAAAGCAGCGTTGCGCACAGACCGTGAGAACATCTTCATTCCCACATCCGGCAGCAACCTGACATTAATCAAGATACTTCCCCAACTGACCTTGCTGGTGCGCGAGAATCCTGAAAGCCGTATTCACCTATTCGGTTATCCGGAATGGCAGACATATACCAAGGATCATCTAGAAGCCTTTTTTGAATTGGACACTTATTTCTATTCCTCCTTCTATACTAACAATCTGTTACCGGCCGCCATCAACTTCACCAAAAACTATCGTAAATGGTATGGTAAAGAGATGGACGAGCGTTACCCTAAGTTCGGAATGCTGGGCTTCGATACCGGTTATTTCTTCCTGAAAGGGCTTTCGCGCTATGGTTCCTCTTTCGAGAAACACATGCAGGAACTGGAGCTGGTACCCATCCAGACCGGATTCAAATTCCAACGTGTGAACAACTGGGGGGGCTTCATCAACAAAAAGGTGTTCTTCGTGCACTTTACCAAGAATTTCGAATTGATAAAACTGGACTTCGATTAAAGCCGTATTTTATATAATTTGTAATTGTATTCCGAATGAAACTAAAGACAATCATAGGAGCTACCTTAGGCGCCTGCGTATGGGCATTGCCTATACATGCGCAGGTGGGTGAACAGCGACATAATTTCGCCATCGGTATCAATGGAGGCATCAACCTGAACAGCGTCAGTTTCTCTCCGTCCGTCAAGCAAAAGAATCTGATGGGGATAAACGGCGGTGTAACAGCCCGGTATATCTCGGAGAAATATTTCAGCATGATTTGCGGCGCGCAAGTGGAAATAAACTTCTCACAGCACGGTTGGGATGAATACTACGAGGATTATCCCACACTGAGCTATACCCGTACCATGAACTATGTGGAAATACCTTTTCTGGCGCATCTGGCATTCGGCAAGGATCGCGGTCTGCAATTCTTTCTCCATGCTGGTCCGCAAATAGGATTTCTGCTGGGTGATAACGACAAAATAGACGGTGACTGGGACGGAACCGTTACAAATACCAACCTAACCGTAGAACAACACGGCAAAGCCATAGACAACAGGTTCGACTACGGCATCGCAGGTGGAGCCGGACTGGAGTTACGTACCAAGGCCGGCAATTTCATTGTGGAAGGAAGATACTACTATGCCCTATCCGACTTCTACAATAGTACGAAAAGGGACTTTTTCTCTCGCTCGGCACATGGAGTTATCACAGCCAAGATAACTTACTTATTCGACCTGAAGAAATAAGACGGCAATAACAAAAGAGCAGGCCATGCATTCGGAAGTGAATACATGGCCTGCTCTTTTGTTATTGCAAATGACGAGATACCCCTCTTTACCTTCTCAAACGATCGGCTGCCTTCACCATCACTTCATCTTTATAGATGGCACGAAAAGCCAAGTAATTGAGGATAATGGCTACTACCGGAAGGCATAACGCCCATCCAAGCCGGAAGGTCATCGCATCCAAATCGCTCTTCAAAATAAACATAAATACACAGAACGCTATGTAATAGCCTATCAACAGAACACTATTGAAAATCGTCATGCGTATTTGCAACATGCGGTTACGGAAAAGGAATATCGTGCAGAAAGCAACAATCGCACTGAGCAACAATATTCCGAACAAACCCCATGTAGACTGAAATCCTCCTTCGGCCAAAGAGACTCCCAAAGGCTTGAAAACATGTGTTGTCACTCCGTCCGCTCCAACAAACTGTCCTACGGGCATGCAGATGGTCATGACCAGCAGGATGGTTACCACCAATAAATAAACGGATTGAATACGTTGTATCATTACTGCAATTTTTCTTTTTCCTTAGCCGGGTTACGATAGTAGACCTTACCTTCCACGTACTCTTGCGTTGCTATCAGTGTAGGCTTCGGCAGTTTTTCGTAATAACGGGAAATTTCAATCTGTTCCCTGTTCTCGAACACTTCCTCCAGATTGTCATTGTAAGAGGCAAACTCAGCAAGCTTCTTGGAAAGGTCATTCTTGATTTCCACACTAATCTGGTTGGCACGTTTTCCGATAATCGCTACGCTTTCGTACACATTACCGGTATCCTCACACAACTCCATCATATCACGGGTCACCGTAGTAGTAGGAGCATTTGTCTTTCTGTAATCCATAAATTTATCTCTCTAATTAATTTTTTATCGATATAAACTTTCTCGCAATCTACTATTCTTCCTCTGTTGTATCCTCACCCAGCATCTTCTGCGCCTCTTTGAAGATACGGTCTACTTCCTTCAGATACTTGCTTTCAGGAAATTCGTTCTTGAATGCATAACATTCGTCCACCGTTTCGCGGTAACGCTCCGCTTTTTTGTCTTCCACACTGTATACGGCCAACTCATACTTGGCACGCAATATAAGAATGGATAAATCTTCGCGCAAGTTCGTATAAGGGTAATCCTTCAAAGCATTCTGAGCCGTAATGACACATGCCTGATAGTTGTTGCCCAAATAGTTACCCATATTGTAGTAAAGTTTAGCCGAAAGGTATTCTTTCATCACCAACTTGTCCTGCAACGCAAATATCATATTCTGGGCTTCCTCTTTCTTAGAGCTTTGTGGGAAATACTCCATGAACATCTGCAACTGTTGGATAGCACTATATGTACCGGACTGGTCCAAACGTGGTTCCGGAGTATCCAAATACAAAGATTTACCGGCATGGAAACGTGCCAACTCGGTAAATGTGCCACGGGGATAGACATTATAATACTGGATGAAAGTCTGTGCGGCCGTCTGATAATCCTTCTGGTTATAGTAACTCATACCCAACATATAGAGGGATTCTTCTGCCTTGTCGGTACCTTTGAGGATGGCAATCAATTCGTTGAGCAAAGTGACAGCACGGTTGTACTGACCTTTTGCAAAGTAATTTTTCGCTGCCTCATACTTGTATTCGTAATCCGTGCTTTTCAGCAATTTGTTGTATTCTCCACACGAGGAGAGCAGCAAGGCTGCAAGCATAGATAGTAGGATGTTCTTTTTCATTACTTTTATTCAAATAATGCGCAAAGATAGAGGTTCACATTGAATAAAGCAACGATACGAACCTTAATTTTTCAAAAACCTAGGAAGGAAGAGCGGAGAATGAAGAATTCCGGTTTCGCAAAGACTCGGTATGCTGAATGAACTCCTCTCCTCCTGGGAGAGGAATCTATGCGGAAGGCTGTTTTTAAAAAGAGATACCAAATAGTTGCGAAACCTGAATTCTTAATTTTTAATGGTGTCCCTACAGTTTGTACAATTCACTCGCCGCCAGCAGGTCAACTTTCTTTTCCGTCAGCACGCGGATGCAGTTGTCCATGTCATTGGGACGGATGATGACATTGGCAGTCTCGCCGTTGGCAAAAGAATACATGTACTCGATAAACACGCCTTCGTCGGAGAGGAAACGGAGCACTTTGGCCAAGGAGCCGGGAATGTTGGGACAACTGATACCCACGACATCCGTGACGTTGACAGCGAAATGGTTCTCTTTTAAAGCCTTATATGCCTTATCCGGTTCGGAAACAATGCCACGAAGAATACCGAAATCAGCATTCTCTGCAATACATAGAGCAGAAAGGTTGACACCTTCTTGAGCAAGCACCTCGGTCACCTCTGTGAGACGGCCGGACTTGTTCTCCAGAAAAATGGAAAGTTGTTTGGCTACCATGATGATGTGTGTTTTAATGGTTTATAAGTTATCAAAGTTTTCTATTGTCGATGACGCGTTTTGCCTTGCCCACGCTCCGCTCGATGCTGCGCGGCTCTACCAGGCGAACGTTGACGGCAAGTCCCAGCACACTCTGCAAGCGTGCTACCAGCTTCTTCTTCAGCGCCAGCATCTTGTTTATTTCATCGGAATAGTATTCAGGACGGACTTCCACTTGCAATTCCATGGTATCGGTATTATTCTTGCGGTCTACCACCAAGAGATAGTGGGGCTCGAACTCGGACAATTCGAGGATAACAGATTCTATCTGGGTGGGGAAGACATTGACGCCACGGATAATCAGCATGTCATCACTACGCCCCAAGATGCGATCCATACGGACCAAAGTGCGCCCACAAGGACACTTGTCGTAATGCAGAGCGGTGAGGTCTTTAGTACGATAGCGCAGCAAGGGCATACCTTCCTTGGTGAGGTGCGTGAATACCAATTCACCGGTCTGGCCGGGGGCAACAGGTTCGAGGGTCTGTGGATCTACGATTTCGGGGAAGTAGTGGTCTTCGTTGAGGTGGGTACCGTTCTGGCACTCGCATTCATAACCCACACCGGGACCGGCTATTTCGCTCAGGCCGTAGATGTCGTAGGCCTTAATGCCCAGCTTGGCTTCAATGTCATGGCGCATGTTTTCAGTCCACGGTTCGGCACCGAAGGCACCTACCCTCAGCTTGAACTCTTCTCGTGGGAAACCGGAATCCTTGATAACATCGGCCAGATAGAGGGCGTACGAGGGGGTACAGCAGAGTACGGTGGAACCGAAATCGTGCATCAGCGTAATCTGCTTCTCCGTATTGCCGCTCGACATTGGTATGACGGAGGCACCGATGTTCTCGGCACCGGCATGCGCTCCCAATCCTCCGGTGAAGAGGCCGTAGCCGTAGGATACCTGAAAGATATCCGAGCTGCCGGCACCGTAGGCAGTAAAGGCCCGTGAGAGGCACTCGGCCCAAGCGGAAAGGTCTTTGCGCGTATAGCCCACGACGGTGGGTTTTCCGGTGGTACCAGAGGAGGCATGGATGCGGACAATCTGACTCATCGGCACAGCACAAAGTCCAAACGGATAGTTGTCACGCAAGTCGTACTTCGTAGTGAAAGGCAGTTTCACGATGTCGTCGATGCTGTTTATGTCATCGGGGGTGACACCCAGTTCTTGCATCTTTTTACGGTAAAAGGGCGTATCGTGGTACACACGCTCTACTGTTTTCTTTAGACGAATGCTCTGGATTTTGCGAAGGCTTTCGCGGTCCATACATTCAATGCTTTCATTCCAAATCATGTTCTTCGTTGCATTAAATGGTTATAGTTTGTAAGTTTATGAGCCTATATCCTCACTTTGCTGCAAAGTAAACGATTTTTTTTTGTTTATTTCAAAGATTTTGCCGAATATTGTCGCCTCTAAGAAAGGAAAATGAACAAGTTTGAATTGACATCCGCCTACCAGCCTACCGGAGACCAACCGGAGGCCATCGCACAGCTGACCGATGGCGTGCGCCAAGGACTGCCTGCACAGACATTACTCGGAGTCACCGGTTCTGGAAAGACATTCACCATAGCCAACGTGATAGCCAACATCAACAAGCCTACGCTGATACTGAGCCACAACAAGACGCTGGCCGCACAGCTGTACAGCGAATTCAAGGGATTTTTCCCCAACAATGCTGTGGAGTACTACGTGTCCTACTACGACTACTACCAGCCCGAGGCATACCTGCCCTCTTCAGACACCTATATAGAAAAGGATCTGGCCATCAATGACGAGATAGACAAGTTGCGCCTTGCCGCCACTTCGGCATTGCTGTCGGGACGGAAAGATGTGGTGGTGGTCTCCTCTGTCTCGTGTATCTACGGCATGGGAAACCCGTCGGACTTCTACAACAACGTCATTGAGGTGCAGCAGGGCCGGAACTTCAGCCGCAACGTCTTCCTGCGCAACCTGGTGGACAGCCTCTATGTACGCAACGACATCGACCTGAACCGGGGTAATTTCCGAGTGAAAGGCGACACGGTGGACATCTATCTGGCATACGCCGACAACCTGTTGCGCGTTGCTTTCTGGGGCGACGAGGTAGACAGCATAGAGGAGGTGGACCCAGTGAGTGGCGTCACCGTCGCCAAGTTCGACACCTATAAGATTTATCCTGCCAACCTCTTCATGACCACCAAAGAGGCTACGCTGCGTGCCATTCACGAAATAGAAGACGACCTGCACAAGCAGGTGCAATGGTTCGAGAGCGAAGGCCGCCCGTTCGAAGCCAAGCGGTTGCAAGAACGGGTGACGTATGACATGGAGATGATACGCGAACTGGGGCATTGCTCCGGCATAGAGAACTATTCGCGCTACTTCGACGGACGTGCAGCCGGCACCCGTCCCTACTGCCTGCTGGACTTCTTTCCGGACGATTTCCTGATAGTCATTGACGAAAGCCACGTCAGTGTGCCACAGATACGGGCTATGTACGGGGGCGACCGTGCACGCAAAGTGAATCTGGTGGAGTACGGATTCCGGTTGCCGGCCGCCATGGACAACCGGCCGTTGAAGTTCGAGGAGTTCGAAGCAATAGCGAAGCAGGTGATTTACGTCAGCGCCACACCGGCGGACTACGAACTGATACAGTCCGAAGGCATCGTTGTGGAGCAAGTGATACGCCCGACGGGCCTGCTGGATCCCATCATAGAAGTGCGCCCCAGCCACAACCAAATAGACGACCTGATGGAGGAAATACAAGTGCGCATCGAGCGAAACGAACGTACCCTGGTCACCACCCTCACCAAGCGAATGGCGGAAGAACTGACAGAGTATCTGCTGAACAATAACGTGAAGTGCAACTATATCCACAGCGATGTAGACACCTTGGAGCGCATAAAGATTATGAGCGACCTACGCGAAGGGATGTATGATGTGCTGGTCGGCGTCAATCTGCTGCGCGAGGGTCTCGACCTGCCGGAGGTGTCGCTTGTGGCCATCCTCGATGCGGACAAGGAGGGCTTCCTCCGCTCCCACCGCTCACTGACACAAACGGCCGGACGTGCCGCCCGCAACGTGAACGGCATGGTCATTATGTATGCCGACCGGATAACGGAAAGCATGCAACTGACCATTGACGAGACCAACCGCCGCCGCGAGAAGCAACTGAAATATAACGAAGAGCATGGCATCACGCCCCAACAAATCAAGAAGGCTAAGAATCTCAATGTCTTCGCCACCGGCGAAGAGGCAGCAGAGTTGCTTTCAGGCAACAAGCATTCTGCCCCGGCCGCTCCCCGGCCCTATGTAGAGCAGGAAGACGAGTCCACGATGGCTGCCGACCCGATTGTGCAGTACATGAGCCGTGCACAGCTGGAAAAG
>CAMWRY010000064.1 GCA_947176775.1 uncultured Bacteroides sp. | reverse complement strand
CATCGTCAAGACCCGTTCAGGCGACTACGCCATCCGCGCTTCTTACGATGGTGTGGAACTCGGTTTAAAGAAAGTCACGAAGGACACGGCAAGAACCTACTTCCAATTGACGGATATGAAGGACAAGAACGCGTTTCTGAACATGACCGCCCACAAGACCTACGAACCGGAGCTTGCCGTAATGCGGCATACCCGGACTGAAAACAGAGGCATCAGGATATAATTATGGAGGATATGGCAGACTATAAGGTAAATTTCAAGGAACTGAAATCTCGTGTGGGTATTGATGACATTGCCTATGCCCTTGGCTACCGTTTGGATAGAAAAGCAGGTGTCGGGAGGTATATCGAGCTGGTGCTTGGCAATGGCAACGACAAGCGTGATACCTTGATCATCAGCAATCCCCGTAACAAGTCGGCACAGACCTTCTTTCGTCGGGACGGTTCAAAGGGGGATGTGGTCACGCTCATACGGGAAAACCTGAACGCCTTTTTCGTTTCCGGAAAAGATGACTGGGAGAAGATAGCCAAGGTCATGGCCCGTTTCGCCAATATGCCCGAACCGGAATACAGGGAGGACAGGGAATTTGTGAAGTCTGTCAAGGCCAACCAGACTTTTGACGCTTCCCGGTATGAGGTAAAGCCGGTTCAAACAGAAAGGATTCCGTTGATATTCTCGCAACGCGGGCTGTCGTCCGATACGGTCAATGACCTTTCGCCTTATCTCACGTTACTTCGTGACAAACGGAACGACAAGTTTGACGGCTACAATGCCGCTTTCCCTTACACTGATAAGGATGATAAGGTAAAGGGCTATGAAATCCGTGGTTTTGGCGGTTACAAGTCCAAAGCCACCGGTACGGATTCCTCTTCTTCGGCATGGGTGGCTGATTTATCCGGTGGCAACCGGGAAGCGGTAAAGCGTGTACTCTTCTTTGAATCCGCTTTTGACGCGATGGCGTTCTACCAAGTCCACAAGGCGCAATTGGATAAGGAAACCGCATTGGTTTCCATCGGCGGCACATTCTCGGACGGGCAGATTACCGGGACGATGGCACGTTTCCCCCATGCGAAAGCCTTCGACTGTTTCGACAACGACCTTGCCGGGCGTATCTATGGATTGCGCATGATGGCGTTGCTGGAGGAAATCCCGATGAAAATCTCCAAAGTGGAGAAGGGCATCCGGGTAGAAGCCAAAGGCAAGTCGTTCCTGTTGAACACGGAACGACCGATGTTGGTACAAGTGGGTGAACATTTGGCCATCCGCTATAAGATGGGGCAATGGCTGCCGCCCAAGATGTTCAAGGACTGGAACGACTGCCTGTTGAACAAACCGATGAAACCGGTATTGTCACCCAACAAGAACGACCGTGACAACCATCTTGCCGGACGAAGAAATACGGGTGTCAAATTATAAATAAGGAGAACCAATGATGAAATTGAATTCAATTGAAAAAGGAATGGCTGTCGTGGCATTGTCTTTGGGTACGCTCATACCCGCCCATGCCCAACAGAGTGACCCGGCACTGACCGCTGCCGTCATCGCCCAGACCGTGGAGTTGAAGAACATCCACAAACAGCGCAAGAAAACACAGGAGAAAATCATCGCTGCCGAGACGGCAGTGACGCTCGCCCTTGACCGGGTGCATGGTGTGGAAAACAAGTTGCTAGAATACTTATCCAATGCCCAAGGCGCGATGCAGAACCTCTATCAAATCAAACGTGCAGGGGAATTGGTGCTGACCGAGATACCGAAGAATTGCAGCCTGCTTACGAAATCAGTGGGCAGCAACCTCAAAGGGACGGCGATTGCCGCCATCGTGTCGGATGAGCTGACGGATGCCGCTACCCAGATGGCTGCGCTCTATCCGTTCATGAAACAGTTGGTGACTTCGGAAAGTTATGAGGTTGCCGGTGTGGACGGAAGCAAGGAGAAGCACAAGGTGAACCTGCTCAGTTCCGCTGAAAGGTATTACATCGCCAACGAGGTGGTGACAAGGCTGGAAGCCATCAATATGGACCTCTTTATCCTGGCATGGCAGGTACGTACCCTTTCATGGAACGACCTTTGGTTTTCCCTTGACCCGGAAGGATGGGCTAACGTGATGTCGGGCAAGAATATCATAAACGGCATTGTCAACGACTGGAACAGAGGATTCCGGTATTGATATAGGCAATAAACCAACTTATACATTTTGAAATATGGAAACAGAAAAGAAAATTATGGGTCGCTGCCCCTTGTGTGGCGGCAACGTGGTGAAAACCTGCAAGGGTTATCGCTGTGAGCATAACATCGGGGAACAACCCTCTTGTGCGCTTAACATCAACGCCATTATCGGCAACCGGAAAATGGAAGACAGTGAAATTATCCGGTTGTTGGAGGAACGCTTTCTTTTGTTGGACGGCTTCGCGTCCAAAGAGGGCAAGAGTTTTCCGACTGTTATTGAACTGGCTGATGACAGTGCCATCAATATGCACCCTGTTATCGGGAAATGCCCCCGTTGCGGTGGTGACATGTTGGTGGGAAGCCGGGCGTTCAACTGTTCCAACTATGGCAATCAGCAAACACCTTGTACGTTCTCTATCTGGAGGAACATAGGCGGTCATCAGGTGACGCTTGCCGAGGCGAAGGAAATCTGTGAAAAAGGCATGACTGCCTCTGAACTGGAAATGTACCGGGAAGATGGTACCATCTACTGCAAACGATTGGGGTTATCCCCTGACAAACTTCAAGTCTTCAAGATATGAGAGCGGATTTTGTGAAACAACAGAAAGTTCTTTACCTGCTGCTTGCAAGCCTTGTATTGGTAGGCGGCATAACCGCTTTTCTGCTAAAGGACAGCTCTAACTCGAAGGACTTAGCCAGAGAAGTAGCGGAAAAAGCGTTGCTTGCTTCCGTTGACCGGCCTGAAACGGTGAAGATTCATGCGGTCAGTATGCCGGATTCTGTATTTGGCAGAGACTATATTACCCAGAAGGAAAAGATGGCCATCTCCGTGGCGATGATGAAGGTGAGCGAAAAGGTGATGAAGGAAACGGACGGTTTCGAGAAGATGGACTTCGGGGATAAGGCGATGGCTGACCTGATGGAACGGCAGATGTCCGTGATGTCGGTTATACGCAACCTTGCTTCTTATGAAACGCACAATAGTAAGAAACCGTTTTCCGGCTGGAAAGTGAAGATAGAATATGAGGCGGAATCTGCAGATGGAACTCCTTATCGTTCCGAATACTGGTTCATCCTTGACAAGGAGGCCGTATGTGTCGTGAAGTCCTTTGAAATCCCTTTGATGTAATCTGCATTCTTCCTCTTTCATATGTGTCGCCCCGGCATCCGGGAACTGTAAGGTTCAAGGGTGTCGGGGATTTTTGTGCCTGTTATCTTCATTCGCTCATCCGCGCTCCCGGTTCTATTTTCCGATACAAAGCAACGGAGGGCGGTGCCGATGGCAAACGCCGTTTCTCTTGGCTGCACGGAAAGCGGACGGCAGCCTTCCGCAATTTGTGCCAAATTGGGTATTCCGTCTCTTTCCGCTTGCCACATTTGCCTTACGCCCCTTGTTCCCTCCGTGTGTGTGGCATCGTAAAAACAACCCGGGAGCGAGAAGCCAAAAGGCTTCAAACAAAAGGGAAATAAATTAGAACGTATGGCTATCACGCTTAAAGACAGAGTAGAAACGCTAAACCTCAAAGGGAATGTTTACGAACTGACCCTGTTGTGGAACAGGGAGGACATCCGCAGATGTGCTTTCGGAATGGCTCCCGATTATGCCCATATCCGTAAGGACGGCAAAAATTTCGCTCTTATTACCTGCTACTCCAATAGCATGGGGCTTTCGGTAGAGAACTTCCATTGGGTATTGGTTAAGCCGGAATGGAAAATATACTTCCGTAATGAGAACATCAATACCATTCCGTTGGAAAAGCTTTTAAAGAGGTTGCCGATATGGTGACAGGTGCAGAACATCTTAAAAACGAACAGATATGAAAAGAACAGAACAATTCAAGGAAATCATCAAGAACTATCTTGACAACAGGGCAAAGGAGGATGAACTCTTCCGGGTGAAGTATGAATCTACAGCACGTAGCATAGACGATATTGTGACTTATATTTTCAATGAGGTTCAGCATTCGGGTTGTTGCGGATTTTCCGACATGGAAGTGTTTTCAATGGCGGTACACGCAGCGGAAGAGCCTACATTGATAATCGGTGAGCCGTTATCTTGTGATGTGGTTGTGAATAGGCATATCGAATTGACCGAAGAGGAAAAGGCGGAGCAACGTGATTTGGCTTTGAAACGCTATCAAGAGGAGGAACTTCGTAAGATACAAGCCAAAAACTCCCGACCCAAGCCGGGCAAGCCCAAAGTCCCCCAACAAGCAGAGTTGTCACTATTTGATTTTTAAGAGTATGAAGCCGAGAAACAAATTTGAAAAACAGGTGGCAGCTTCCAATGGGGAGCTGACCGCCATCGGCTCTAAAGCCGTGGAGTGGGCAATCAGAAACGTAGTGAAACATATTACGTTCCGAACATCTGAACATAAATGCACGTGTGGCGATTGCGGGGAGAAGTTTGACTATAAGGGAAAAGGCAAGTATGTCCGTTGCCCTCATTGCGGACACCGCTTACAAATGACTGATACGTTGAAACGCAAGTGCCAAGAAAAAGGCTACTTTTCTACCCTTGAAGTGATTGGCGGCTTGCAAGTGCAGAGGGTATTCCTTCTAACCTCCATTTACCGCAAAGGGAAACCTATGGATTTCTACTATGAAGAAGTATGCCGTCTGTGGCTCAATGCAAAAGGACAGGTGGCGGTCACTTCAAGATTGAGAGCCATGGGTTATTACCAGGACAGCTTCTGTTTTGCCAGCCCGATAGAGTTGAGAAACATGTCGGATGTGCATTTGGTCATATCCGATACCTACACCTATCCTTATTATTCAGTCCTTCCCGAATTGAGGCGGAACGGGATGAAAGGCAAATTGCCCGACTGCCATCCGTTCAAGCTGATGAAGGCTCTTTTGTCTGACCACCGGATGGAGACGATGATGAAAGCGAGAGATTACAAGGCGGTTGAGTATTTTATCTACCGCTCCTTAGACCTCAATACTTGTTGGCAGTCATACAAGGTGGCTTCACGGCATCATTACCGAATTGAGGACTTCGGAACTTGGTGCGGCACCATCCGCTTGCTTGAAAGATGTGGCAAGGACATTCATAACGCCAAGTATATCTGTCCGATAAACTTGAAAGCCGAACACGACCATTGGTTGAAGAAAACCAATGCCATTGAACAGAAACGCAGGGATATGGAACGGATAGCGAAAACCAAAGCACACGAAGTTGAATTTTACAAGAACAAGTCCTGCTACTTCGGTATTGTTATCAGTGATGAAGATATCGAGATTTCCGTATTGGACTCGTTGGAGGCTTACAAGGAAGAGGGCAGCAAGATGAAACATTGTGTCTTCCAATGTGAATATTATGCCAAGACCGATTCTGTTATCCTTTCGGCTCACGACCATTCGGGTAATCGCATTGAGACCGTTGAGTTCAGTTTGAGCCAAGGGAAAGTGGTTCAGAGCCGTGGAGTGTGCAATAGCAACACTGAGTTCCACGATAGGATTATCCGTTTAGTGAATGAAAATGCCTACCGTTTCATGGAGGCAAGGAGGGCATCCGCATGAGTTCCTTGATTTTGTTCTGAACTCCGCCCTGCGCTGGGAAGAGCGTGGGGCGGAACTTGGAATACAAAGGACTGGCGTGGCGTGGAAGGCTTTATATAAAGCAAAAAATGGTGCTTGCCATTGCTGACAAACACCATTTTTAAGATTGACAGAAAAGTCAGTTGAGATGAAAAAATTTTTATCCTAAGTTTGTTCCACCGTTATGTTTACGGTTAGAAGTGGTTACAACAACCGACACAGTTCCGTAATATGTACCGCTCACGCTCTTGCCCTTTGCACTTACAGTTACGTTTTGCTTGTTTTGTGTACCGTTGATGGTCAGGATGGTACCGATAGGCAATGTCACGTTCAACGGATAGCTGCCGTTCACGGTAGAAACCGATGCACCGAAACGCTGTGCCAATTTTTCAATTAGCAGGGCTGTCAACACGGAAGTCGCTTTAGTCGTGATTTCCGTACCGGCTTTGTAGGTATAATTGGCACTGCCTACTGCCATGTCTTTGGCACCATACAGGTTATCCCACTTGTCCTGCTCGAAAGAAATGGCCTCGCTTCCGTTGGATACGGAGAAGGAAACGCCGAGGAACAGGCCGTATGCCGTGAATTCTGTGGCTTCTATGATTACCGTCCCGTTCTCAATGCGGCTTTCCACAGCGACACACTGGCCGTTTTTGTACTGCATGGCTTCTACGTTTTGTGCCACTTCGTCATTCACGTTGAATCCTAATTCCACAGGTTTAGCCAAAGAAACTTCAGCTTTGTTACAAGACAGGCTGGCACCCAAGAGCAAAGTGGATTCGTCTGCACGTGTAGCGGCTCTCGTCTTTCCAGCCACAGCGTTGGCATCGTAAATGGGAGAGATAATCACTTTCACCTCTTCGCCTTCGGCTGTTTCGATGGCACCGGCAGGAACCGTGGCTTCCACATTTACGATGGCTTGGTCATTGTCTTTCAAGGCTTCTGTCTCCACATCGCCTTTGGTCTCTTCGGTTGCAGATACGGTCACTTCTTCCTTGACATCTGCGGCAAGGCTGACATTCCACACTAAGTTTTGACTTTTCTTTGAATCATCCACGGTGATTTCAGCCTCTTTCGCTTGTTTGCCGTCCGCTTCCGCCTTGATGGTGTAAGTGCCCGGCTTTACATCCGCAAACAGATATACGCCGTTTGCGTCACTTGTAGCCTTTTCCGTTCCCAACGTAACGGTCGCATTGGAAATGGAACTTCCGTTGATACTTGTTATGACACCGGTCAATGTATTCGGAGCTATCGCTACTTCCGGCGGGGTCACGTTGTCATAATTCGGGTCATCGTCACTGCAATTAGTCACACTCATTGCCAAACCGGCAATCAGGAGCATCATGGCTCCTTTCTTCATAAAGTTGTACATAAAAATAAATGATTAAAAACTGTTTATATTGTCACATTAAAATCACAATAGGTTGATGCAGAAGCAGACACCTCCTGAAAAGTATTTCCCGTTCTGCAAAGAAGACTGTATCAGCAGATGCTTCCACAGTTTCCAGTCGAAACCGATGTTCACATTATCGCCCGTATATTCGGCTATCAGGCGCAGGTTTTTTTGGAAGGAAGGCTGATAGGTGATACCGCCTACCGGACCGTTCCACTTGCTGTTATAACTTCGTTTCCAATGGCGGTATGCCAGATGGAACCCAAGGCTATGTTCTTTCAGGTCAAGGTGTTTGGTGGCGGCAATATAGAAGTTGGAGAAATATTGGCTTTTCCCGTCCCCATTTTGAGGCTTTTCTCCTTCCTTGCCTGTCCCATTTTTATTGCCTGTTCCGTATGGGTCATTCGTACCGATAGCAATAGCGGGCCACCATTTCCCTTCTTTCAACGGTTGTATTTTAAGAGAAAAATAACGATCCTTGAAACGAAGTTTAGGTTTACCATCTTCTACTATCCCTTCATTATTTATGGCACGTCCTTTCTGTAAGGTACAGGTATAACCTATTTCCAACCAAGAAAAAGGAGTTATGCTTAAATAATGGCTCATGGTATGGTACTTGCCTTCATAATCAAACCCGATATCCGGTGTAAACTCCCTGTTCAAGAAGTGAACGCCTATACGTGCTTCACCGGCATTGTCCATCTCCGCACTTGGCGCATGAATCAGCCCGCTCATGCCGGTATATTGTTGTGCGGTAGCGGTAAAAGACAAAGCGGTTAGAAGCATCCCAACAAACGCACATTGTAGGATCTTCACCCGGTATTCCTTATTCCACATTTCGCACCTCCTTTTCTCTAAGCTCAAAATCCGGTACCATGCGATTGGCACCCCAGTGCAAGCGGTTACGGTCAAAGTGTCCTTCACGTTCGTTCTCTTCCGGGTCAGTCGTGTACATCTTTGCCGCGTAAGACAATCCGTTGATGTCGTATGTCAGCCTGAAATTCGAGGCCGGGCGTACCGATACTTTTCGTACTTTCCGTTTGTAAGGTGGAATCATCATCACTACCTTGAAACCGGCAGTTTCTTTCCATTGGTCACTATACAGTGCATACACACTTACCGTACAATGTTTAAAATGGCGCATGGCTTCCGCGGTCACACCATAATCTTCAAAAATATAACGTCCGCCATGTAAGCGAAACTCTGTATTTACCTTTTCCAGATAGAAGTTCATGCCGACCAGTCCTGTCACCCTTTTCATCGGGCTACATTCCCAATCTGCCGCCATCGAGCAGAATCCTGTAATGCCCAACTGCCCATCCAAAGCCAGCCAACCGTTTACCGGGTACATCCATTTGGCATCCAACCCATAACGTTCTTTTCCAAACAGCCCTCCGCTTACTTTCAGGAATTGCTTTCCTTCCCAATTCCATTCCTTCGACAGCACCGCCATATTCAGGCGTATCTTCTTGTAGCGGTCTCCATAGTCGTTATAGACCGGAATGATAGCTTGCCCGGCCAGTTGCCAATGCCTTCCTATATGCCATTTCACGCCGGGAGTCAGATTCAGCAAGACCTCATACATCTTTGTGTAAAAGAGGTCTCGGTAATGTAATTCAGCACCGGCAAAGATTTCTACTCTCGAAAGAGAAGTCTTTTCTTGGGCGACAGCTTCCGTACCTATTTCGTACAGAGACAGAAACCATAAAGCGATTATAATCTTAACTATTTTCATGGGTCAGTCATATAAAGCCTCGTATTGCTCTGCCACATGCTCCCACGTATATCTCCGTTTGGCAATCTCCTTCATCGGTTTCCCATCCTTTTCTTTCTGCGCAAGCAATTCAACCAACTGTTTGCTGTTCTTGAAGTAGTAAGCCCTGTTTTCGGTTGTCTCCCGGTTATAGACCACATCGAATGCCAGTATCGGCTTCCCGAAGAACATGGCCTCTACCAACGAAGGATTGGTGCCTCCAGCGCTGTGTCCGTGAACATAGCAACTGCACTGGTTGCGCAAAGCATAAAGTTCATCCAAGTCATATACAGAATCCACCATTCGTATGTTGCGGTATTGGCTGTACTTCTTTTTCAGTTCCCGGCTGTATTCGCTTCGTTCCCAGTTTCCTACAAATACAAGTTTTTTTCCGCTTGCGGCAAAAGCCTCACAAATGATGTGGCTGTTGTTCTCCGGTTCAATGCGGCATACGCTGACTGCATATTCTCCGGCCTTCACTTGGTATTTTTGCAATGTCTCCAGTTGCTGTGCTTCTGGCACATCCCGTTGGGCATGGTCTCCTCCGTAGGCTATCAGTTCCGATGGCATGTCATACGTTTCTTTCACGTAGTCCTGTATTCCCTTATTGTCCGCAATCACCACATCCGCATACTTTACGGCCATCGCTTCGCTGGTTCGCAAGAACCATTTGGCAAATTTCCCCCATTTAGCACGCCTATGCTCCAGTCCGTCAATGTTTACAATCAACCGTTTACGATACAGCAATCGGAAGATGGGGAGGAAGATGCAACCTGATACGCCCAATATCAATACCGTGTCATA
>CAMWRY010000063.1 GCA_947176775.1 uncultured Bacteroides sp. | reverse complement strand
ACACGAGAGTCACTTCTTTCAGAATGTCTTGCTCGCGGATGGAGACAGTGAACGTTTTGTCTTTTATCTGTATAGTGTCCATAGATGAAATGTTTTTTTTAAGTTGGGGCGAAGATACGATTTTTATTCCACTCCGTGCATCATCTTTTGCAATTTCTTTGAGAGCAGGAAGAGGATGAGCGATGCCGTGGCAGACATGATGACGAATACCATGAAGAAGTCGAACATGGTTTCAATCCGGTAGCCGAACAGGGCCTTGACTTTTCCTTCTTCGGGATAGAGTCCGCCCAGCATGCCGGCGAATTTATTGGCTGTGGCGGTGGACAGGTACCAGATGCCCATCATCAGCGAGGCGAAGCGTGCGGGGGTGAGCTTATTTACCATTGACAGGCCGATAGGTGAAAGACAGATTTCCCCCATGGTGTGGATGAAGTAGAGTCCTGTCAACCAGAGCAGGCTTACTTTGACACCCGGTTGCACATCCTTTACTCCGAAGCAGATGACCAGATAGCCTAACGAAAGCAGTAGCAGACCGATGGCTTGCTTAGTGGGTGAGGCTGGCTCCATACCGCGTTTGCCCAGTACATTCCATATACCCGGCATGATGGCGGCAAGTATTACTACGAAAAAGGGGTTGAACGACTGAATCCACGATGCCGGCATCTCCCAGCCTAAGATGACACGGTCTGTCTGTTCGGCGGCAAAAAGCGTCAGCGAGGCGCCTGCCTGTTCGTAGGCTGCCCAGAAGAAGATGACGAAGAAGGCGATGATGTAAATCACGAAGATTCGGTCGCGCTCTATTTTCGTAAGCGAACCTTCCAACAGAATGCTGACGGGGAACACGATGCAGGCGGTGAAGATGCCGATGCTGACCCAGTCGTTGCCGAAGCACCAATAGAAGAAGGTGGCGAGTGCAAGGGTCAGTATTCCCAAAAGAAGGTAATTGCGTTGTTGCTTTCCTTTGCCTGTGACCGGCTGTTTGGCTTCTTGTGTGGCTTGGGGTTGCTCTTTCAGAGCGTCGGGAATGATGCCAAGTTGTTGCCCGTCGGGGCCGATAAGATATTTGTTTTTTTGTGTTTCAAACAATGCGATGGTCAGCAAGGTGACGACTCCTGCAATGAAGAAGCCCCACTTGAAGTCTTCGGGATTGCCGGTCTCTCCGAAATAGCCGCAAACCAGTGGGGCGAGGAAAGAGCCGACGTTGACTCCCATATAGAAAATGGTGTAAGCGGAGTCCAGCCGCTTGTCTCCCGGTTCATACAGTTGCCCGACTAAGGATGATACGGTAGGTTTGAAGCAACCGTTTCCTAAAATGAGGAGAGCCAGTCCGCCGTACATCAGCCAATGGGAGAGTTGCACGGCATCGAGCATTGAGGCACTGGCGAACATCAGGAACTGCCCTAAGGCCATCATCACGGCACCCCAACGGACAGAGCGGCGGATGCCCCAGTACTTGTCGGCAATGTATCCTCCGATGAGCGGTGTCAGATAGACCAGTCCGGTGTAGCTGCCATAGATGGAGGCGGCAGCCTCCTTGTCGAACAGGAGGGCTTGGGTGAGAAACAGGATGAAAATGGCACGCATGCCGTAGTAGCTGAAGCGTTCGGCAGTGCTGGTGGCGAAGATGAGGTAGAGGCCTTTGGGGTGACGCTGGTTGTTCATCATAGGGGCTGAATTTTTTTTTTGTTTGTTAGTGAATTTTTTTTGTTCGTTAGTAAATCGGTTGCTGTACGCCGGCAGTCGGTCTGGGGGCGCCGCCGGCGGACGGAGGGACAAAGGTAGGAGTTTTTTTCGGGATTCGGATGGGTTACGGGAGATTTCCGTGCCTCTGCCATACTTTCGCTATTCCGCCTCCATTCTTCCTTCGTTCCCCCTTCCTCGTGCACAAACTTGGGAGATTCGTTGCACAGTCTCGCGCTTTTTCCCTATCTTTGCCTCGGCAAAAACGTCTGAAAGCAGCAAAACGACAGCTATGAAAATATTCCCTACAGAAAGCATCCGCCAACTGGATGCCCATACTATCGAGAGTGAATCCATCGCCTCCATCGACCTCATGGAGCGCGCCGCCCGTGCGCTGGCAGAGAACATCACTGAACGTTGGGACACCGACACCCCCTTCACCTTCTTTGCCGGACCCGGCAACAACGGCGGAGACGCTCTCGCCCTGGCCCGGCTGATGGCGGCCGAGGGATACGATGCCGAAGTCTACCTGTTCAACCCCCAAGGCACCCTCTCGCCCGACTGCCAGGCCAACCGCGACCGGCTGGCCGAGGGAGTGACCGGTGTACGCTTCCACGAAATTACTACGCAGTTCACGCCCCCCGTCCTCACCGCCGACCACGTTGTTGTGGACGGACTTTTCGGCAGCGGACTCAACAAGCCCCTCGCCGGAGGATTTGCCGCCGTGGTGAAGTATATCAACGCCTCGCCGGCCACTGTCGTATCCATCGACATTCCTTCGGGACTCATGGGCGAGGATAACACCTACAACCACTCCGCCGGCATTGTTCATGCCCACTACACCCTCTCCCTGCAACTGCCCAAACTAGCCTTCCTCTTTGCTGAGAACGAACCTTATGTGGGAGAGTGGGACCTTATCGACATTTCCCTCAGCCGGGAGGCCATCGATGACACTGATACCGACTTTCAGTTGCTGGAGCACGATGACATGGCCGCGCTGCTCCGTCCGCGTCGCCGCTTTGCCCATAAGGGAGACTTCGGACGTGCCCTCCTTGTGGCCGGTTCGCAAGGCATGGCCGGAGCCTCCGTGCTTGCCGCCCGTGCCTGCTTGCGCTCGGGCGTAGGGAGGCTGACGGTGCACCTGCCCTTCTGCAACAACTTCATCGTGCAGACCGCCGTCCCCGAAGCCGTCACCCAACTCGATGCCAGCGACCTGCGCTTCACCACTGCGCCTGATACGGACGACTACCAGGCTGTGGCCGTGGGACCCGGACTGGGGTGCGATACTCAGACCGAAGACGCGCTGCTCTCCCTGCTCGATGCTTGCCAGACGCCCCTTGTTCTCGATGCCGATGCCCTCAACCTCTTGGGAGACAACCGATCCTACCTGGGACGACTGCCTCGCGGAAGTGTCCTCACCCCCCATCCCAAGGAGCTGGAACGCCTCGTGGGACGTTGCCGCAATTCCTACGAACGCCTTGTCAAGGCGCGCGAATTGGCGCAGGACACCGGTCTGCACATCATTCTCAAGGGCGCCTTCACGGCCATCATCACCCCCACGGGACGTTGCTTCTTCAATCCCACCGGAAACCCCGGCATGGCTACCGCAGGTAGCGGCGATGTCCTCACGGGCATCCTCCTGGCACTGATGGCACAGGGATACGACACCTGTCAGGCCGCCTGCCTGGCTACCTACATACACGGCTTGGCCGGCGACGTGGCCTGCCGCAAGCAGGGTGACATCGCCATGACGGCCGGCGACATCGCCTCCTGCCTGCCCGTAGCCTGGAAGATGCTGGCCAGCCTCGGCGAGTGACCGCGTCTGGTGCGTTTCCCGTTAATCACGGCTTTTCTGCCGCGCCGTGATGTGGAAGCAGCCCTGCTTCAGCTCGTACTTCACGTAGCACTTTCCGTCCCTCTTCAGGTCCCTCAGCACTTCGGAGAGCACCAGTTTCAGTGTATCTGCACTGACGTCCTGCAAGGGGCGTCCATCTGGGTCCTCCACCTTCCGGAACCGCTTCCAACTCACATCGAACGTGGTGCCGTAGAAATGTGCCGAGTTGGCGCTTGCATTCACGTTGCGTCGCCTCAGCCGTTTCACGTCATCCTGAGTGCGCAGCACGGAGGTCACTACGATGCGGTTCGGGTTCAGTCCCTTTGCCTCCAGCGAGTCCAGAAAGTTCTGCCCGATGGAGTCCAGCAGGCAGGCGGCGCCCGGTACGAGGTAGGGTATGGAGTGGGTGAGTGAGTCCACCGCATAGCGCTCTCCGCTCGCGATGTGCGTCAGCCTTCCCTTCATCACCTCCGCCTCCTCTTGCGAGGCCAGGGGACGAATGCCGAGGGCCTGTGCCGCCTTCAGGTGTGCTTCGTTCAGGTCGCCGAAGGAGCGCTTGTAGCTCACGACGCCCCGTATGTTGCGCGGCTCGTTCAGCTTGAGCGACATGTCCTTCTGCTTGCAGCCTCCCAAAGCGAGGCCGATGGCCAGTGCCGCCGCACACACGGCCGGCACGGGTATGAATCTTGGTATTGGTAGATGTTTCATGCTGTTCTTTTCAGTATATGTTTGTAATATATTCGTAATATGTTCGTAATCTGCTTTCATCCCTATCGGAGTAACTTGTTTCTCCGTCGAATGGGGGAAACAGTATCCGTCAGACATTTATTTCCGCGTAAAAAACACATTCTTTCTCGTTCTTCTCTTCGGAAATGCAGCATCTGCTTCTGCTTTCCTCCGCGTAAAAACACGTATCCTCCCTGCTTTCCTCCGTAAAAACCCTGCAAAGATACTCCAATCCTACCGAAGTTTGCATTATCTTTGCACCCAAAAAAGCCCGTGCAACGATATTTCATCTACCTGGCCTACGACGGCACCGCCTACCACGGCTGGCAAATCCAGCCCAATGGCGACAGCGTGCAGGCACGCCTGATGCAAGCCCTCGCTACTCTGCTCCGTCAAGACGTGGACGTGGTGGGCGCCGGACGCACCGATGCCGGCGTACACGCCTCGCTCATGGTGGCCCACTTTGACAGTCCCCGGCAGTTGGACACCCTCCAGATGACCGACAAACTGAACCGCCTGCTTCCACCCGACATCTCCGTGTACCGCCTGCGCCCCGTCCGGCCCGATGCCCATGCCCGTTTCAGTGCCACTGCGCGCACCTACCGCTACTACGTCACCACCGCCAAGTCCCCCTTCAGCCGGCACTACTGCTGCCGCCTGTTCCACACGCCCGACTTCGACCTGATGAACCGTGCCGCGCAGACCCTCTTCGACTACACCGATTTCACCAGCTTCAGCAAGCTCCACACCGACGTCAAGACCAACAACTGCCGCCTGATGCACGCCGCCTGGACGCCCGTTGACGACCCCACCTGGGTCTTTACCATCCAGGCTGACCGCTTCTTGCGCAACATGGTGCGCGCCGTTGTAGGCACCCTGCTCGAAGTGGGTCGCGGCAAGCTCACTGTCGACGGTTTCCGCAGGGTCATCGAGCAAAAGGACCGCTGCCGTGCCGGTACCTCTGTTCCCGGCAACGCCCTCTTCCTGACGGATATCGACTATCCCGAAGAACTCTTCTTGGATGCAGGGAGTTAGAGGAGGGGAGTTGAAAGTGAACTCCGCTGACTCCTTTTCTATGAAAGAGTCGTGACTCGTCCATCTATTCATGCTTAATTTCTAAATTGTCCAGATTAAAACCATGTGGTTACTCTTCGCCTTCCTCTCCGCTGCCCTCTTGGGCTTCTACGATGCCTTCAAGAAGCACTCCCTTCGCGACAACGCTGTCCTGCCCGTGCTGTTCCTCAACACTCTCTTCTCCAGCTTCCTGTTCCTTCCATTCATCCTTCTCTCCGCATTCTCACCAGCGGTGTTGGACGGTAGCCTGTTCGAGGTCCCCTCGGCAGGGTGGGAGGTACATCGCTTTATCCTCGTCAAGTCCTTCATCGTCCTCACCTCCTGGGTCTTCGGCTACTTTGGCATGAAGCACCTGCCGCTCACCATCGTGGGACCCATCAATGCCACCCGTCCCGTGATGGTACTTGTGGGTGCCATGCTCCTGTTCGGTGAGCGGCTCAACCTCTGGCAGTGGACGGGCGTGCTGCTGGCCGTCCTTTCCTTCTTCCTGCTCAGCCGCTCCGGCCGCAAGGAGGGCATCGACTTCCGTCACAACCGCTGGATAGGCTTCATTGTCCTGGCCGCCCTTGCCGGTGCTCTCAGCGGACTCTACGACAAGTACCTTATGAAGCAACTGCCTCCCATGTTGGTGCAGTCTTGGTACAACGTCTACCAGGTCTTCATCATGTGTCCTGTCCTTCTGCTCCTGTGGTACCCCAAGCGCCGGGAGAGCACCCCTTTCCGCTGGACGTGGACCATCCCTTGCATCTCCCTTTTCCTTTGCGCGGCCGACTTCGTCTACTTCTACGCCCTGAGCTTCGACGATTCCATGATCTCCATTGTCTCCATGGTGCGTCGCGGCAGCGTTGTCGTCTCTTTCCTCTTCGGTGCCCTCTTCTTCCGTGAAAAGAATTTAAAAAGTAAGGCCGTCGACCTCATTTTGGTGCTGATTGGAATGTTCTTCCTATATTTGGGGAGCAAATAGAAAAGAAACCCATAACCCGTAAACTGAAAAGAAACCTATGGCAGAAGACCTCCATATCGAGACCGGAAGCAAGGCCGACAAGTACCGTGCCCTGCTTCCCCAACTGAAAAGCCTGCTGGCAGGCGAAACCGACCAAATAGCCAACCTGGCCAATACCGCAGCCGCCCTAAAAGAAACCTTTGACTTCTTCTGGGTGGGCTTCTACCTTGTGAAAGGCGATGAATTGGTGCTCGGACCCTTTCAGGGCCCCGTGGCCTGCACGCGTATCCGTCGCGGACGCGGCGTGTGCGGCACTGCTTGGGAGCGCGCCGAGGCGCTGCTGGTGCCCGACGTGGATGCCTTCCCCGGCCACATCGCCTGTAGCTCACGCTCCCGTTCCGAGATTGTGCTCCCCTTAAAGCATGCCGACGGCACCGTCTGGGGCGTGCTCGATATCGACAGCGAACACCTCGGGCACTTCGGCCTCATTGACCTCCGTTTTCTGGAAGAAATAATTCAACTGTTATGATACGAAGATACCTCCTCCTCCTCACCCTGGCTCTCCTTGCCCTCGGTTCCCTGCAAGCCCAGGAGGCCAAGGATTGTTTTAAGAATATGCCGGACTCCCTGAGTCCCCTGCTCAGTGCCGTGAACCGCGCGGACTTCATCGACTTCCTCGAAAGCAACATGAAGGCCGAGGTCACCAACCGCCTGGGTGGCAAGTCGGAGATGACCGCCCTCTCGGCAGACTACCTGCACGTGCGCCTCTCCCCCCAGAGCACGTGGCAGATGAAGCTGTTGCCCGTCAACGACTCCACCAAGGTCATCTGTACCGTGGCCACCGTCTGTGCCCCGGCCTGCGACAGCCACATCCGCTTCTATACTCCGGACTGGAAAGAGCTACCCACCGCCTCCTTTTTGCCGCAGCCGCCCGTTACGGACGATTTCATCGCTCCGGCTCCCGACACCGTCAGCGTCTACCGCTACCGGGATGCTCGCCGCCAGGCCGATCTGCTGCTGACAGAGGCCGCCCTCTCTGCCGACGATGTCACGCTGACCTTCACTTTCACCACCCCCGACTATATGGCACGAGAGGCGGCGGAACAGCTGAAGCCGTTTGTCCGTCGCCCCTTCGTCTATACGTGGAACCGTCAGCAGGCCAGGTTCGTGAAGCCTTCGGCCGCGCGCTGACCCACCTGTGTGAAGCCTGCTACTTCACCTTAATCTTGTCGAAGCCTTCTCCATAGACCCCGATGACCGCGCTCTGCGATACGAACGCATGAGGGTCTATGTCCTTTATCAGCCGGAATATGATGGTAGACTCCCGTTTCTTGGCCAGGATGAACAGCATCTTCACCTCCTTGCCTGTGTAGAAGCCCGAAGCGTTGATGACCGTCGCCCCCCGGTGCGGATACACCTGCACGTGCTTGGCTATCTCCTCATACTTGTCGCTGATGATGAAGAACTGCACGGACTGGCGCGCACTGTTCACCACCTGGTCCAGCACAAAGCTGCATATATACAGCGTGACATACCCGTACACCACCTTCTCCCAGTCCTTCAGCACAAAGTAGCTGGACGAGATGATGATTAGGTCGCATATCAGCATCACCCTGCCCAGCGTGATGTCGCGGTACTTGTTGATGACGGCGGCAATGATGTCTGTGCCGCCCGTGCTCCCGTTGTTGGAGAAGGCGATGCCGATACCGCTACCGCAGAACGACGCGCCGATGACGCAGGCCATGAAGGGTTGGTCGTGCAGCAGGGCGATGCCTGCCGTCAGCTGCTGGATAATGGAGAGGAAAAAAGTCAGCGTAAAGACGGCAAAGATGGTCTTTACGCTAAATTTCCATCCCAGTACGCGCAGCGACAGCAGCAGCAACAGGAAGTTGATGATGAAGTAGGTGTACTGCACCGGAAACCCGACGGCAAAGTACACGATGGACGCAATGCCCGGCACGCCGCCGGTAGTAATGTCGTTGGGCAGCAGGAACACAGTCCACCCGATACCATACAGAATCATGCCTAAGGCAATCATCAGATAGTCCCTCAATTCGCGCAGCGTGTTCTGCCGCGAGGGAATGTTTACCATTGTTTTCATTCTATTGTAATCTGGTTGTAAAAATGCGCGCAAAGATACGGCTTCTTGCGAATATAATATCGAAAAGAGAGGCGGATTTTTACAACCGGACTCCAATTATTGCTTCTTCCTCAGGAAGCGCTTTGCCAGATACTTCCGTACCGGCTCGTCGTACAGCTTCAGGCAGAGGTATGCCAGCAGCACGTTCCATACGTAGACGCATAGCGCCACCAGCCAGGTCTCGCCCAGCGTGAAGAGCTGCTTCTCAATCAGCCACGCATAGAAGAGGTACATGAACGGATAGTGTATGATGTAGACCGGATAGGATATATCCCCCAGGAACTTGCATACCCGGGTGGAGTTCTTGTCCGTAGTCTCTCCCGAGGCTCCCAGCCAGACCAGTATCGGGAAAATGATGATGACGCAGCATGCCTCGTAGAGGCCGTTCGTGCAGATCGGTTCCGCTCCTTCGATGTAGGGCACTGCAAACAGTGCTATCAGCACGGCCGTGCATATCCAGAAGGCTCCTTTCACCCTGAAAGGCTTGAAGTTGCGCGACAGCAGCATACCCATGGAGAAGGGGAAGAGCATCCGCAGCAACCCTCCGGCGAAGTTCACTCCGTCCAGTGTCCAGCCCACTCCCATGTTGCCGTATCCCGAAACGTCGAAGATGGCAAACGAGGCCGATGCCACGCCCAGCAGCAGGGTCAGCACGCCCAGCGCCTTGTTCGTCAGCCGGCGGATGAACAACGCATAGAGCAGGTTGCCTATATACTCGAAGAAGAGCGACCAGCATGGCCCGTTCAAGGGGAACATCTCTCCGTTGCCGCGCACCTCGTATCCCGTCCCCGGCACCGCCGGAATGAAGAACAGCGTGCAGAGCAGCGACAGCATGACCATGGAGAGGGCCACGTGTGTCCCGTCCCATTGCACGCATCCCTGGATGCAGAAAGTAATCGTGCCCAGCACGGCTCCCATCACTGCCATCGGATGAAGCCGTATCAGGCGTCGTTTGAAGAAATCCTTCATGGTGAGGTTCTTGCCCCAACGGTCGTCGTACGCATATCCGATGACGAATCCCGATAACATGAAGAAGAAGTCCACGGCCAGGTACCCGTGATTGAGTGTCTCGATGTTGCCGCCTCCGGCAAAGGCGAATCCTTCGAATACGTGATACCAGATGACTATCAAGGCCGCTACTCCCCGAAGCCCGTCCAGCAGGGCATAGTGTGCTTTGGTATCAGAAAAGGCTGATGATGAAATGTTTGACATTTGCTTTGTTGTTGTTTGGTTAATGTTCTTTTTCTGGCGCCAAAGATACACCATGCCGGGTGAACTTCTTTTGCTTAAAAGCAAAAAAACGGTTTGGGGCGCATGGCTTTCTCCTCAATGTCTCTCGGCCCGTACTCGGC
>CAMWRY010000062.1 GCA_947176775.1 uncultured Bacteroides sp. | reverse complement strand
CTCTTATACGCTGTTGTCCGAACAACAAACCGATGCACTTTACAGATTGGCCAAAGAGACTTCCAAAGCAACCAAGAAGTTGAAGCACTCCGGCTTCCCGCTGGAGGTGGACGAGTTGCCTGCACTTCTTATCAAGGCATACATCACGAATATCAACTAATATCAAAGAATATATCATGCAGAAAGAACAAATAGACCGGTTCGTCACGCTGGCAGGTCTGGAAATGCCGGCACTGATTTCTCCGGGAAAATTTCAAGGAGCGGAGATTTATGAGGACAGTGCCGTGCTGACCTTCCTCTTGCCAAAGGTGTATCCGTTGGAAGAACTGATTGACGAATTGGAGGATCAAATGGAACTCATATTGCTTTATCACTACCTGCCATCCACGTCCACGGATTTCGGCCAGAAATGTTGTGCCTATTCCAATCCACGTTTCGGCCGGATGTATAAGCTCAATGCCACGGCAAACGGAAACATTGAATGTGATACCCTGTATGTGACCCTCTATGATTCTCTGGAGATAATGGGCTGCGAACTTCGGGAAGAACTGTTGAAGGTCATCAAGAACGGCCATATGCTGTTTGCGCGGAGTGAGGAAGAACTGTTAAGAGATTTTGTCTGAATGAAAGAGAGTATTTATAGAAAACTGGTATCCGTTATCCATGATTACAGGACATGGATTGATGTGCTGGATGTAGACAGGGAAAGCACGTTCTCCGTCCAGAAGGGTGGAGAGTTGCATCCGGTGCATTGCCGTGTCCTGTACTTGGTGGCGAAAGTCCCGAACAGCGTCTATCCCAAAGGCCATGTATTGAGCATACCGGAATACAAATTGGATAGTGCCGTGCGTTCATTGAAACGCAATCCCGATTTCAAGTCACGCTACCAATCGGAAGCATTGCTATATACTGATGTGGAAGATATTGTCCGTATCGCTTCCAATCATTTCATCAAACTCGAATTAGAACCCTAAGACATAGATAACCATGATTGTAAAATCCCTTTATTTGCTTTTTCTACTCACGTTTTTAGTGCTTCCTTTCTTTTATCACAGGAAGAAGTCCAAACCGTCCATGACCAAGTTCTACCTGCGTATGGCATTCAGCCATAACTTCCGCAAGTGTTACAGGCTGGTATTGCTTTCAGCCTTGCTCATGTTCCATTTCTACCACCTCTCTTTGTTCAAGTTGCCATTGGAACTGGCTCCCTCATCCGTGGTATGCCTGTTGCTGTTCTCCCATCGGATTTCAGAACGGGTATTCCGCTTTTTGCAGCAGGAACGGACACTTCTCGGAGTGGCGGTATTCTCTGTTGTCTGCCTGTTTGCTCCTCATTTCCTGCCGCTTGGCGTTACCATTGGCGCACTGATTTTCGGGGCGGCGTTTTACCCCTCATTGTCGGTTTGCCGCATGGTAAAGAAGCCCTTTTTAAGACAATCGTTTTTAGAGAATCCCGAAAGTATCATTCCGCACTATCGAAACTGGGGGTATAGGAAGAAATGATAATGTTTTCCCTGCTTTTATTACCGTTCGAAGACTATATAATCATCATAAATTCATGAAGAAGGAATACATCAATTACAGAATAATTGCGGACAAGGAACTGCTTGAGTTCCTCCGTTCGGATGAAGAAGAAAGATTCTCCAAAATGGATGCCCTCTGTGACTTACTTGACAAGGCATCCGGTGAAAGCCGTGACAGCCTGACCTATTTCGGAACGACCGTCACCTTGCGGAAAGGGCAATTCGTCACGACCGTCAGCAACCTTGCCCGGCAATGGAAATGGCACCGTGCCACGACACGCAGTTTCCTCGATGCGTTGGAGAACTTCGGCATGGCGAGGATAGACGCACACAAGAAGTTTTTCCTGATAACAATGAATTACACGTTGCCGGAAACGGAAGGCTTACAGCCCCGTATGATGTCACCGGAGGAAGAACGCATCAACAAGTGGATATGTGGCTACCTGTGCCTGGAGGAAATGGCTGAATCGGCTGTACAGTTCATCACAACCACCGAACATGTTCTATCCATGCCGGTGACAGATAGCGGAGCTGGCATCGGGGAACGCTTGCATAAGCTGTTCGCCCATATAATCCTGCAAAGGACGAACCTGTTTCCGCCCAATCCGACGCTTTCCGCCACGCTGGAGAGAGTGTACAGCGAGGTTTGCCACAGGGATGTGGCGATATGCCTTCAACTGCTCGCATCGGCAGGTCTGAACCTGATTGGCGTACAATGCCCGAAAGTTCCGGAATATTTATTAGCCTTGATACCAGACAAGGCTCCAGAAGACCTCCGCCAGCTTTGGGAATACTACGCTCCCTATTTTGAGGGAATCAATCAAGAGAAGGCTGGGAAAACACCCCAAACCAACCAATAGAACCCTGCTTGCTGCCTCTCCTTTTAGTCTCATCGGGTATGCCCTTATTTCCACTTGCGGAAGCGTAGCCATCATGCGAGGTCTTGACCTCCAGTTTTACGTCGGGCTTGCCCGTTCGGAAGGAAGTGCTTCCAGCACGTAGCCTAATACGCACTTTGACCCGTCCGGGCAAAATGCAGAGACGCAAGGGCGGCAGCAAGCTGTAAAAATAGCATATAGGATACATGGCGAACAACATTAAACAGGTTATGGACATCAGGCCCGGAAAGGGCATGACAGCCGGTCAGAGCGACGAGCATCAGCGCAACTGGACAGAAAGAGGTTGGGAATGGGCATCGAAGCACGGCAACTATGACCGCACCCGTGAAAAGCTCAATTTTGAAATCGTCAAAGGGGGCAAGGTCGTGCCGGTGGATAAGTCCAAATCCATACCGGAGCGCATGGCGGAGACCTTGCGTGGACGTGGCATCAAAGACCCCAACGCCGGGATTGCCGAACCGAAGTTCCGCACCGTGGCGAATATCATTTTTGGAGGGTCAAGGGAGAGGATGCACGAGATAGCCTTTGGCGACCAGAAAGTAAACCTCACGCATGGAGCCGACAATTCACATATCCGGCGTAACAAGGAAATAGAACTTTGGGCGCAGGATGTGTACAGGTTTGCGTGTGACAAATGGGGGGAGGATAATGTCATAGGCTTCTATGTACATCTCGATGAACTTAATCCCCACGTGCATTGCACTGTGATACCGGTGGATGACCGAAATAAAATTTCGTTCAACAAGATTTTCGGAGGAAATATCTATGACTTCAAGGAGCGTCTGTTCGCACTCCATGACGAGTTTGCCAAAGTCAATGAGAAGTGGGGATTGAACCGTGGCGACAGCGTGAGCGTGACCGGTGCCAAGCACCGAACCACGGAAGAATACAGGCGTGCGTTGAGCCGTGAATGCACCACACTGGAGGAACAGATTGAGAATAACCGTGGGTTACTTCGTCAGCTCCATTCCGACATCCGTCTGGCAGAGAAAAGAGTGAAAGGATTATCCACCATGATTGCCAACCAGGAACAACGGAAAATGGAATTGGAGGAAGAAATCGAAACAATAGCCGCCGATTTAAGGACGGGCAAAGGGGATTCCGAAGAACTCCAAAAGCGTATTGTCAAACTCGACTATGAACTTCAGAAAATACTTGAAAGCCTGTCCGATAAACGGGAGAAACTGACGGAAGCCGACCGCAAATTGTCAGAGTTGAAAATGCTGGAGACCGAGTCGAAAGACAAGGCGGAGAGCTACAGGGAGGAAATAAGACTGGCCACTTGTAATCTGGAGAACCAAGTCAGGTACCGACTGTCGGAAGCTATGATAGGTGACATCATCCGGGAGTTCAGAACCCACTTCCAAAGTTTGGGGAAGGAGGCTCAAAACGTATTCGATGATTCTTTGATTAAGGGCATGGCCGAACGTGGCGAGGATATTTTCAAGTGCGCCATTTACCTTTTTGCCAATTATGTCGATTTGGCCACCACCTTTGCCGAAGGACATGGCGGTGGGGGAGGAGGAAGTGACCTGTCTTGGGGAAGGAATGAGGACGAGGACGACCGGGCATGGGCAAGACGTTGTTTGCAGAGGGCGCACCGGATGATGAAGCCGGCCGGTGGCAAGAGTGTCCGTAAAAAATAACAGGAATACTTTCCATGAAGTCTGATTGACAGTCTGATTGGAAGACGTAAAAAAGAATACTTGTTAAAGACGGCGTGATAGGCTTCCATACGTCTAGGCATAGACCGACCACGCTGTTTCTTTGCATCACAAACCAAATTTTAGATAGAATGAAGAGAATATTTTTGCTTATGTTGCCAATGGCATTTTCAATGAACGTACAGGCTTACCATGTGGATATAGCCGATACGGTGTGCGTCCGTCACAGGGAGTATTTCAAGGAGAGGTGGGAAACGGTACAGCCCGCTTACCTGACCGATGTCGTTTCCGTTTCTACATGGAAAGACAACTGGTTTCTGAGTGTTTCCGGCGGTACTTCAGCTTTCTTGGGTTCGCCATTAGGTTGTGAAGATTTATTTGGCAGGATGAAGCCCATACTGGCTGTTGCGGCAGGAAAATGGTTCACGCCAGCGATAGGCGGGCGCTTATCCTATCAAGGTTTCCGATTCAAGGATTCGCAGCTGGAAACACAATCGTACCGGTTCTGCCATGCGGATTTGCTTTGGAATGTATTGGCAGGCTTGGATAGAGGTAATAAGCCGTGCCGTTGGAGTTTCATCCCTTACGTGGGAGCCGGCATCATCCACCACAAGGGGAACGGTCACCATCCATTTGCCCTTTCCTATGGCGTACAGGGCAGATACCGTCTTACAGACCGCTTCCACTTGCTTGCGGAATTGGGTGGTGCCACGACTTTCAAGGATTTCGACAGCTATGGTGTCTCCAATCAATTCGGGGATAACTTAGTGGGATTGACCGCAGGTATTTCATTCACGATTGGCAAGACCGGGTGGCGAAAAGTGATAGACCCAGTTCCTCATATAAGGCAGAATGAGGAACTGGCTGTTCATACCTTGTGCCTGGCAGGGAAGAACCGGGAATTGCAGAAAAGCAATGCCATGAACCTGGCCATTATCGCCGAGTTGAAGAAGATTCTGGAGTTAGAAGGTCTGTTAGACCGATATGCTGATAAACTGTCCGGACTTTCCGGTAATGCAGAAAGCGAAACTACTTCTTCCGGCTATCCGAGAAACAATTACAGCGGATTAAATTCGCTTCGTGCAAGGTTGAATCAATCCCCCTTGACGGAGGTAGGCGACTCTACAGCTTCCGCTCATTCGGTAGCGCATACCAATGGGCAAGCAGTTTCACAAAGACAGCATACATATCATTGGGATAGTGATGCCTCACAGTCTGTTTCCGACAGCCTGTATGTCGGGGCACCCATCTATTTCTTCTTTATCCTGAACACTGATAGGCTGACCGATACCTCGCAACTAATCAACCTTGACGGAATAGCCCGGATTGCCAACAAGCATGGGCTGCATATCCGGGTTTCTGGAGCGGCGGACAACGCTACGGGTAATGAAACGCTCAACAAATCATTGGGGCTTTACCGTGCCGAGTACATCAAGGTGCAGCTTATCAAACGTGCCGTGCCGGACAGCCATATTGAGATTGTCTCAGAAGGTGGTATTGATGATTACTCACCCAATGAGGCAAACAGGAACGCTTGCGTGAGATTGCTTGCTCCTCAAAATTAAGGATTACTTTTTGTTCATAATAATAAACTTACATTGTGTGATAGCCGGTCAGCCTGTGAGGGTCAGCCGACTAATTTCAATTTTATTCCATTCCCCGTATTCTTGCCAATAACTCCTCTATTCGATTCATCAACTCGCCGAATGAAAGTTTTACTTCATTGTAATAAAGGAAATGCTCTGTCAGCGCATTGTAATCGTTCTCCCAATCCGGCTTGACTTCCTCAGACGGGATAAAATTTACCGTGGCAGGAGCATGGGTAGTGTAATCCACAAAGCTCATCCGGTTAAATATGCTGCGATGTTTGACTATCTCATCATACAAGTTTTTATCTGCCAGTGCATCTTTCCCGAATGAAGTATCCATTATCTTTTCCAAGTCATAAAGGTGGCGTGACATACGGTAACTTCTCGGCTTCTCCTTTTGAAATTCCTCATGCAGCAGGAATATCTTCTCCAGAAAAGTCCTTGTAGGTATCACGGTATTGAAATTGACCGAAACATCTTCCGCTTCCGGTATGGCTTCAGATATGAAGGAACGAATCGTCTTTTCTTCGACCGGTTCATCCATCGACAAGCAACTGATTTCAATCTTTACTCTCGGAAGAAGATATTCAGATGTCTCATCAATGACGGACTTGTAATTGACATAAATGACAGAAGGATGTGTGTCTGCTCTCAATTCGTACTGCTCTCCGCCTTTGTTCTTGCTTGTTTCCGGCTCTACGGTAAAGTCGGAAACGCCCAATGCAGATAAGGCTTTTGCCAGTTCTTCAGGTAATTCACGCACGATGTAGTGCCGTGCCATTCTTCTTGCTTTGGCCAACTGCGTATTGGATGTACCGGATATGGCAAACCGTCCTTCACGTCTTAATGCTACATCAATATCCTCACTGAATCGTTCGATTAACGACCACCCTTTAGAAAGGGAAGTTCCGCCCTTAAAGGAAGCCAAATGAGCATATTGTGTTTGGGATAATGCTTTCAGCACCATTACCACCCACCAGTCTTTTTCTACGGCAAGTCTGGGTAAGCCCTTCTCTGCGCTGGTTATATCAAGAATCTGTAAGCGTTCTTCCAAATTATATTGTTGCCAATGTTTCATTTTGTATATTGGTTATTATGGGTTTAACGAGGTTTTGAATCCACTGGGGAACCAGAAGAATATCTTTTAGAAAGGTATCTTTGTCCTGCGCATTGGATAAATACTGATACAGAGCCGAAAGTTCCCTTTCTCCTATATTTTCAGTTTCCAAGTCTTTAAGGGCTTGTACGACCAATGGAATGGTAGTGCCTTCATAAGCAAAGTTACGGGGAGCCGCATGGCGAAACTTAATCGCACGTTTTCCTATCTTTATGGTTCTTGATGACCCTGTTGTAAGGTAGGACACCACCATCGGTATTTGTGTCGATAGCCCCAATATATTGGCAGCCGTACTACCGGTAGGCATGATTTCCACACGATCCCTTTGCGCAATCTCTTTGGCGATTTTTTCTAAAGGTGGTGGCACTTCCCCAAATCTCGACTGCATAGGCTTGACATAAATCCCGTGCGCTACATGAGATACAAGCCCAAGTAAACGAGCCTGTTGCAGAACCTTCCTGACGGTTTCCATAGAACCGAGTTCCACAAAATCGTTTATGAAGAAAATACTATGTTCCGGACTTTCTTCAATGCGCCTTAAAATGGCGGATTTTATGCTTGGTGTTTTTTTTATTAACATCATTTAATACCGAATTATTTCAAATTTTTCGGTGCAAAAATACGAAGAATATCCGAAATTCATTCGATTTTACCCCCAATTATATCTTCCTAACCTCCCTTTTCTCCCATAATCCACCATTCCCACCTACCAAGCCTTCCTTTTTACTCTGCAAAGTTACGGCTCGCAAAATCCGTCAAGTACCGCTCTGCTATTTGAATATTTTAATAGGCTCCCCAAGCCTGGCATCAAAATCCCCAAATTCCTTGCCTTTGTTTTGCCAGACAAGCCGTTAGGGGATTGCACGTAAAAATAGCCCCTTGGTAGAGATGAAAATTCTCTAATGAAAGGGAAAGTACATAACCAACAATTTAAACAGTAAGACAATGGAAAAGAAAATGATTTGGAGCAGTGAAATGATTTATGATGATGAAGCACGTGCAAACTATCTGGAAGATATGCGTGCGATTACGGAAGATGAAGATTATCAACTCACGGACGAGGAATGGGTAGAAGAAGTGTATATCGGTCTGTCCGATGAAAGAATCAACCTTGATAAAAAGATAGAAGGTGTTATCATCGCTTTTGCCAATTTAGGGCTGTGGCAAGGCAGAAGAAATGCCTTTCAGATTTTTGGTGATAATATCGCCAATATACTCCATACCCAATGTGAGGATGCCGAATGGTACGGCGATACCTATAACATACGTGGAACGCTGCACCACCACGATGGCACCAACTATGTGCTTTACCGCATAGCCAAAGACGAGGAAACAGCCGAACGGATAGCAGCCAAGATTTACAACGGTGAGATAGATGAGAAAGGTTTCCGCAAACTGACACGTTCCTTATATCCCGATGTGGCAAAAGTCTATGGTTGGAAAATTGCAGGACAAAAGAGCGTGGCTTAACTTACAATATTCTCAAATTTCTAAAATTACTAGTATGGCAGATTGGCGTTTCGATAAGTATCTGTTTGAAGGTAATAAAGAAGCAGTAACAAAAGCCTTCCAAGCATTGGATAGTCCTCTAAAGACCGACCGCAGTCAATGGAAAGATGCAAATTTTTTACGAGGAAGTCCGGATTGGTTAGGTTATATCATAATAGAGCTTTTGCGTAATAGTCTGGATGATTTTCTGTGTCGAGGAACATTCCGATTGACAAGTGATAACATTTTTCAAATGAAACCTGGTATTTGTGGCTTTAAAGTTGAAGCTGATAGCACTTGGACTCCCAGTGTTTCATTATTCCAAGCCATTGCTGAATCATTTGGTATTACTCTCTATTATCATAGTATAGGAGAGTGGGATGATGAAATCATTTTTACCAATGATGAGGACGGGCTCGTTTTCCCTGAATTGAAATTTACACAATAAACTAGTGAAAATTCAAATAAACCACCTATATTTGTCTTGTGGTATTTATAAAGCAAAGGAAACACCTCTTCCCATTCCGAACAGAGAAGTTAAGCTTTGCATTGCCAATGGTACTGTTATTATAATGGAAGAGTAGGTTAATACCTTGCATGAATGGGATATATGGCAAAAGAAAACGTTCCTAACTATTAATATCTTAATTAAGTATGATACATTATATGTATTAGATTAAGACTACCCAAAAAGAGTAGTCCTAGTCAATTGAGAAAAAACACTTTTTTGAGTTTAAGATAAGTATTAGAGAGTTTATCACATTCTTGGTAAAACCTCTAATAAACTATTTTAGATAACTAATCTTTTTCAGGGAGGGTACGAGATACCCTCCCTGTTTTCATTTTTATTATATTATTTCCCCTTTCACATTGTAAAACCTCTTATTCCATTAGAATCGAAAGTAATCTACCACTAGCAGGCGTTATTGTTATCTAGTAACGATAATTACCTCCTCTATTTTAGTTCAATTCCACCTCCCTTTTATACCATAATCTACCATATCTTCCCTTCCAAGCCCTCTTTTTTTACTCTGCAAAGTTACGGCTCGCAAAATCCGTCAAGTACCGCTTCGCTATTTGAATATTTTAATAGACACTCCAAGCCCAGTATCAAAATCTCCAAATTCCTTGCCTTTATTTTGACTGACAAGCCGTTTGAGATTGCACGTAAAAATAGAACTCTTGGCAGTAAGAGCCGAAAGGCTTTGAAGTAAGGGAAAAAACTCAATAATAACTATAAAAACAGATTATGATGAAAAAGTATGAAATGCAGATTAACAAAGACAAGTTGGTGAGTAGCAAAACCGCTTTGGCAATGCACGAACTTCGAATCTATATTCCCAGCTTATTTTGGTACGACAAATTGGGAGGTTTGCACACAGAAAAAACGGCTGTTATTCTCCTTATTATATGTGTGGTTGCCCGACCTTGTTGGAGTGCCTTCAGTATTTGAGCAAAGAAAGAACTATTGATTTCAAGCCGAGAAAACAGGAACGTGGTTATAAAATGGTCGCCCAAAGAGGAAAACATATCTTCTACAACTCAAAGAAAGAGGACAAGTATTTTGCAACATTGGAAGAAGCCTTAGAAGTGGCGGCACAAGAATGTTTGGATGATTTATATTGATTTTCACTAAATATTTATATAC
>CAMWRY010000061.1 GCA_947176775.1 uncultured Bacteroides sp. | reverse complement strand
ACACCAAGGCACGCGGCAAAAAGGACGACTGGAAACAGTTCTTCCAGCACAACAACGACTTCAAAGACCCCGAACCCGACTTCAGCGAAGAGGGATGGGCGAAGAGAAGCAAGAAGAAGAAAAAGTAAAAGCCCATTGATTTTCAGGTAAAATCCGAGGAGTTTCAGACGAAAACCCGGCAAGTTTCAAGCAGAAAGCACTGGGGTTGTGAGCGGAAACCCGAGTAGTTACGAAAAGAGAGGTACGCAATCAAGACAACTGAAAGATAGTAGTCAGGAGTTTTGATTCGTCCTCTCTTTTTCTTAATTTTGCACCCATATCAAGACTGTCAATCACCTTTCACCTTCAGCTCCCGAATCAGATTCCCTGCCTTCCCATACTTCTCGATCATGAACAGCATGTAGCGCACGTCCACCCCGACGGTGCGCTGCATCTTCGGCTCGTAGAGGATGTCACTGCTCATGGCCTCCCAGTTACCATCGAATGCCAGCCCCAGCAACTCTCCACGAGCATTGAACATGGCACTGCCGGAATTGCCGCCGGTAATGTCGTTGTTCGAGATGAAGCAGACCTTCATCTTCCCCTCCTCATCGGCATATCGGCCGAAATTGCCGGAAGAGAGCAGCGCCAACAGCTCGGGCTGCACCTCGAAATCCACCTCCCCGGCATGAGCCTTTGTCTTCTCCAGAATGCCCTGTGTGGTGGTATAATAGGCATACTCCACCCCATCCGAAGGCGCATAGCCGCACACCGTACCGAAGCTGAGCCGCATCGTGGAATTGGCATCGGGATAGAAGTTGCGCGAAGCGTACATCCGGCGCACCGCAGCATTGAATCTACGCTCGTTCTGCTCGATTTCATCGGAGGAGTGCTGCATCTGCATATTCATATCGAAGAGTTTTGTTATCAGGTCGATGCCCAGACCGACAGCCGGGTCGTCGTAAATCTGATACGTGGAATCCTGCTCCAGAAAACGCTTCAGGCCGCGAGGAGTGGTCAGCTCCGAACGGGCATACAGGCTGTCCACGTAGGTGCGCTCGTTGCCGCCATACAGCGTGTCGATGGCCTGATAAAGCTCGGGCAGGTAGGCGGCATCCACCTTCGAGCGGTACTCCTTCAGCAAGGCGGTGAAGACCTCCTTGTCCAGGTCCAAGTCCAGGTTGGCATACTTCTCCAGAATAGCTTTCAGGCCGGCCACCACCGCCTTCTCCTCGCCTCCGTAGTCGAAGTTGAGGATGGACAGGGCCAACTGCACCAGCTCCGGACCGTTCAGGAACGACTCGGCAAAGTAGGCACGGGCGCGGTAGGCGTCGCGGCGGCTCTTGTAGTTCAGCTCCAGGTTGGTGAAGAGGTGCAGCAGGCGTTCCCTCTCCGCCGGCGTCTGGCGTATCCAGCGACGGAGCTCTTCCTCCAAGGCACGCTTCTTGTCCAGCACATGCAGCCGGCGCAGGGTGCGGTTCACCCCGATGCTGTTCTTCCAGTAGTTGGAGCTTTCGTCGTACTTGGAGGCGTACTTGATGCGGATGCTGTCATGACGGTTCATCTCACGTTTCCAGATGGCCTGCTTTACGCCGCGGATATCGATTTGCGCCTGGTTCGTGGTGTTCATCATCTCCTCAATGCCGAAGGAGGAGAGGTAGCGCTCCGTGCTGCCCGGATAGCCCAATGTCATGCAGAAGGAGCCTTCGCGGTAGCCCTCGAGGGAGATGGGGGCCACGTAGTCGGGATGATAAGGGACGTTATCGGGCGAGTAGTCGGCCGGGCGGTTATGACGGTCGGCATAGATGCGGAACACAGAGAAGTCGCCGGTGTGGCGCGGCCACATCCAGTTGTCGGTGTCCCACCCGAACTTGCCCACCGAGGAGGGGGGCGCAAATACCAGCCGGACATCGTTGTAGTCGCGATAGACGGAGAGCCAGAACTCGTTGCCTCCGTAGTAGGCATCCACCACGCCCGTCAGCGTGGAGTCCTTGCGCGAGACCTCCTCGCCGATGACCAGCATCACCGAGTCTACCGCACTGGTGCGCTCGGCCTCGCTCATGTCCGGCTTCACGACTCCCAGCACACGCCGGGTCACGTCCTCCTGGCGCAGGAGAAAGCGCACATAGAGTTCCGGATTGGGCAGCTCTTCTTGGAGGCTATGTGCCACGAAGCCCTCCTTCAGGTAGTCGTGCGCCACCGAGGAGTGTTGCTGTATGCTGCTGAAGCCGCAATGGTGGTTGGTGAACACCAGCCCGTCTTCGGACACCACCACACCGGAGCAGAAGCCGCCGAAGCTGACAATGGCATCCTTCAGCGAGGGCCGTTTGGGATGGTACAGGCGGTTGGCGGAGAGTTGCAGGCCCAACTCCTCCATAGTCCGGCGCGTCTGCCGATTCAGGTTTCCCAGCATCCACATGCCTTCATCGGCCTGCATCGGCAAAGCCAGAAGGAGGCAGAGGAAGAGGAAGAACATCCATTTCTGTTTCATTCTGTTCGTTCTCCAATCATTCTGCAATCAGTCTCAACTGCTTGGCACCTGTGCGTGCCTTGAGCCATTCGGAAATCTTCTCTTTCTCTTGCGCGGAGGGGTGCTTGCCGAACTTCAGCACGGCCAGTGTCACGGTGTCCGCCTGCACCGAATCCACCATCAGTTCTATAGCATGGGAGATAGAGAGAGTCTTCACCGACGGGTAAAGCACCTTCAGCTCGGGAATAATCTTTCTGCCCAGTTCATCGAAGGTCTCATACCGCTCCAGACGTTGCTCCAGCGAGGCAATCTGCTGCTTCTGCTCCACCAGGCGCTGCTCGCTGTTCTGGTAGAAGTCCTCCATTACCATGGCGCGGATGGAGGAGATGTCTATCGCCTCGTTGTTCATGCCCTGCAGCACCACCAACTTAGTGCCGTCCAGCTTGTAATCCTTCATCTTGCTACGAGCGATGGCGATGGAGGCTTCAGGCACCTCCTGACCTATCAACACCACTCGTATCTCGCGCTCTTGGGCGTTGCAGTGAATCTTCTTGTCAAGCACCTGCGTGTTCTCGAACGCGAGTTGCTCGCTCACAAAACGGTTGGCGGCCCCTTCGAAGAAGGTGTTCTGGATGATGCCCACCGTGAGATAAGCAGCCGGACACATGGTGAGCACGGCAATGAGGACAATGTACTTGCGCACGGTCTGCTCCCGATTCTTGTCAACGAACTCCTTGCGCTGGAAGTGCATGACGCGTACGCCCAGGAAGGTGGCAAGGCTGATGAACACGGAGTTGATGAAATAGAGGTAGAAGGCGCCGAGGAAGTATATCAGGTTGCCCGTTGCCAGCCCGTAGCCGGCCGTACAAAGGGGTGGCATCAATGCCGTGGCGATAGCTACCCCGGGAATCACGTTGCCTTTCTCCCGGGTGGAGAGCGCCACAACTCCTGCCAGACCGCCCAGCAGGGCAATGAATACATCATAGATGGTGGGCGAGGTGCGTGCCAGCAGCTCCGACTGCCCCTCGGCCACAGGGCTGATGAGGAAGAAGACGGTAGCCGTAGTCACGCTGAAGAGGGTCGTTATCAAAAAACTCTTGAGGGAGCGCTTCATCAGTTCGAAGTCGTTCAGCCCCACGGAGAGGCCCACGCCCATGATAGGTCCCATTAGCGGCGAGATGAGCATGGCGCCAATAATTACGGCGGTGGAGTTCACATTCAGCCCCAACGAGGCCATGAAGATGGCGAATATCAGAATCCAGAGGTTGGCTCCCTTGAATTCTACTCCTTTACGGATGGAGTCTACAGTTTCGAGTTCATTGTCTTTGTCTTTGCGCAAATCAAGGTACTCTTTCAGGAAGGCCTTGATGGCAAAGGTGTTTCGGTAGTCAGTAGGTTTCATATCGTTTTTATCAGTTCTTTTTTATTCCTTCCTATGTTCATTATTTCTTTACCAGTCTGTTGACGACGGGAATGCTGCCAAGGGGCAGGTCGCGCTTCACAATGTAGGCCACGAACAGCAGTAGCAGCAGGGTGCGATAGGCCATGCGCAGGCCGAGACTCTCAATCGGGACAAACTCAGCGGCCAGACAGAGCACCGCGGCCAGCAGCACGTAGCTGCCGATAGCTTTCAAGTCGTAACGGATGGGGTACTTCTTCTGCCCCACAAAATAGGAGAGCAGCATGGCAACACCGTAACCGCAGAATCCGGCCCAGGCACAGGCCATGTAGCTGTAGCGCGGAATCAGCAAGAGATTCATCAGCACCAGCACCGCACAGCCGGTCAGCGAGAAGTAGGCTCCCCAACGCGTCTCGTCGATCAGCTTGTACCAGAAGGAGAGGTTGAAGTAGACGCCCATGAAGATTTCGGCAGCCATCACGATGGGCACCACACGCAGACCCGGCCAGTAGTCGCGGCCGATGAGATAGCGCAGGATGTCGAGGTAGAACACCACCGCCAAGAAGGCCAGCAGCGTGAAGATGATGAAGAACTTCATGGCTTGCGCATACATCTGCTTGTTATCTTTGTCACGGCTCTTGCCGAAGACGAAGGGCTCGTAAGCGTAGCGGAAGGCCTGGGTGAGCATAGCCATCACCATGGCAATCTTGCTGGCGGCACCGTAGATGCCCAGTTGCACGGTGGCTTCCGCCTCGTCGGGATAGACGAAGGGAAAGAGTATCTTGTCGGCCACCTGGTTCAGAATGCCTGCCAAACCCAGCACCAGCAGCGGCAGGCTGTAGGAGAGCATGCGCCGCAGCAGCTTGCGGTCGAGCACGTAGGCGAATCCGCGCAGTTCGGGTATCAGGCAGAGCATGACGGTGGAGGTGCATATCAGGTTGAAGAGGAAAGCATAGCCCACGTCATTCCCCTTCAAGGCTACATAATAGACCAAGTTCAGCGCGATGTTCAGGAAAATGAACAGCAACTTAAGAGCCGCAAACTTGAGGGGACGTTTCCGGTAGCGAAGGTAGGCAAAGGGGATGCTCTGGATGGCATCCATCGCCACCACCATCATCATCATACCCACGTACCAGGGGTGTTCGCCATACTCCAGCCACCCGGCAATGGAGTGCAGGAAGAGCAGTCCGAGCGCAAGGAACGTCAGCGAACCGATGCTCACACTGAGCAGGGTGGTGGAATAGACGCGCACGGGGTCGTCCTCCCCCTTGTTGGCGAAGCGGAAGAAGCCTGTCTCCATGCCGCATGTCAGAATGACCAGCATGAGGGCTACCCACGCATATATGTTCGTCACTACGCCGTAGCCACCGCTCTGGGCGGACATGGCTGTAGTATACACAGGCACCAACAGATAGTTGAGGAAACGCCCCACAATGCTGCTCAGCCCATAGATGGCTGTATCTTTGGCTAATGATTTCAATCCGGCCATATCAATTCTTTCATCCTTTCTTTATATACAATCTTCAGCGAGGTAGGGCTTTCGAGCATCGAACTTGAGCTGAAGCTATTCATCGTGACTACAGGATGCCTGGACTACCAACAGAAAGAACATCCCCAGCCATCTACCCCAAATAGAAGGCTTCATAAAAATGTGTATTAAGTAAATCGTTTAAAAACCATCGGCAAACAGTCCGCCTTGTCCGCCATTGCCGTAAAGGCTGCGTCCCAGGTGCTTGTAGGCCAGCTCCGTCACCTCACGCCCACGGGGGGTGCGCTTCAGGAAGCCTTCCTTGATGAGGAACGGTTCGTACACCTCCTCCACGGTACCGGCATCCTCGCCCAAGGCGGTGGCGATGGTAGTCAATCCCACGGGACCACCCTTGAACTTGTCGATGATGGTGCAGAGTATCTTGTTGTCTATCTCATCCAAGCCATACCTGTCGATGTTCAGCGCCTCGAGGGCGAACCGGGCTATCTCCGTGTCGATGCTGCCGGTGCCCTTCACCTGAGCGAAGTCGCGCACGCGGCGCAACAAGGCATTGGCGATACGGGGCGTGCCGCGACTGCGCGAGGCAATCTCGGTAGCCGCCTTCGTGGAACAGGGCACACCAAGGATGCCTGCCGAACGGCGGATGATGCTGCTCAGCACGTCGTCGTCGTAATACTCCAAATGCAGGTTGATGCCGAAACGGGCACGCAGCGGAGCCGTCAGCAGACCGCTACGTGTGGTAGCACCCACCAGCGTGAAGGGGTTCAGGTCTATCTGTATGCTCCGTGCCGAGGGTCCTTTGTCTATCATGATGTCGATGCGGTAGTCCTCCATGGCGGAGTAGAGGTACTCCTCCACCACAGGGCTGAGGCGGTGTATCTCGTCAATGAAGAGTACGTCGTTCGGCTCCAAGCTGGTCAGTATGCCGGCCAGGTCGCCCGGCTTGTCAAGCACGGGGCCGGAGGTGATTTTGAATCCTACTCCCAGTTCGTTGGCAATGATGTTGCTGAGCGTGGTCTTGCCCAGTCCGGGAGGGCCGTGCAGCAGCACGTGGTCCAACGCTTCACCACGCAGCCGTGCTGCCTTGACGAAAATGCGCAGATTGTCCACCACCTTGTCCTGTCCGCTGAAGTCCTCGAAGGCCAGGGGGCGGAGCGCGTTCTCAAAGTCGCGTTCCTTGCCGGTGACGGGCTGCTGGTTGCGTATATCAAAGTTTTCTTGTTCCATCAGTCGTAGTATCGTTTCTTCAGCCTGTCGTGCCGCCACGCAGGCTGCTGTTTCTTCTTTTCTGCAAAATAACTAATTTATTTTGAGATAAGCCTTATCTGACAGAGAAATCAATCTTGATTATATATCTTCTGAACTACCTCCAACGGAAGAAAGAGCTTAACAGAAATCTCCTCTGCAGACAAGCCTGACTGACGAAGCAAGTGGACTGCCCCACTGATAATCTGTTCTTTCTGGGCTATTTCCTCATTCCTCTGAGCGATTTCCTCATTTCTTTGGGCTATTTCCTCATTTCTTTGGGCTATTTCCTCATTCCTCTGAGCGATTTCCTTTTCCCTCAGAGCTATCTCCTGGGACTTCTGAGCTATCTGCAAATCTTTTTGCTCTATCTCCTCATCCTTCTGCATAATGATGGTATCCCTCTTTTCTATCTCCGAAAGAATCTCATCCTCCACCTCCATTGCCTTCCGCACATCCGGAGCTACGCCGGCTTTCAGCAAGCGGTCTATCAGCAGGCGTTCATCCTGTCCGGTAAAGTTCCTTTCGTCAATCTGCAACAGGTGTTCGTCGGCATAGTAGATATATTCCTGGTCAAAAACATTGAGCAGGCGTTCCAAATGGTTACGGGTACGTCCTCGCAAATAGGGTATCTGCACAATGATACTATCGTGGGTCAGGCTTTCGATGAAACGATCCCTCCTGCCTATCACATTATCATCGTAGTCCAGATAACGGCGGCGGACATAGACAACCGGTTCTTCGATATCGCCCAACTTATGTCCCAATATATAAATGGAGATGATAGGCAGGCCATACATACCGTTATCCTCCTCGCGCATGTTCTCACGATTGAGATATTGGGTGCCCAGATATTGGCGGAAACGGAGGGTCTCGGTAGCAAGCCATGTCTTCTGAAGTTCAATCATCACCAAGTGTTCCTCTCCATCCGCCTCGCGGATGTGGGCAGAGAAGTCCATACGGAACATGGATATGCGTGTCTGCTGCATGGCCGTATATTCCTGGCGACGCATTTGCAACTCCACAATCTCCTTCTTCAGCAGGGCGGACAGCAATATCTTTGCTACGCGCTCGTCCTCCATCATGTATTTGAAGACGGAATCATAAATCGGATTGGCTATCAGTGTCATAATTCTTATTGTATTGGATGAATGATTCAGGCAAAAATGCTACTTGCAGGAAACAAAGATAGAGAATTTCTTTCCCTTTATGCACAAACGAGACACAAAAAAAGCGATGAAACCGGAAAAGCGACTCTATCCGTAAGCTTATGATGAAAGAAAGCCGTATATTTACTGCCTATTACCGTAACGACACATTAAACAGAGCCCTGAAAAATGAAAACAGAAATAGATTTCCGCCAAGTTCCTTTCGAATACGCCCTGTGCCTCAACGACCAATGCCCCAAGGCCGACTCTTGCCTCCGCCGACTCTGCGTGCAAAGCATGCCGGCCGAAAAAGAGTGTTGGAACATCGTCAGCCCCAAACGGCTTGCCGACCTGAAAGGTGACTGCCCCTTCTTCCGCAGCAACCGGAAGGTGCGCTATGCCAAAGGGTGCATAAACATGCTGGACTGCCTGCCCTACAACAAACGAAAAGCAACCATCAACCACCTGATGGCATGCTTCGGACAACGCACTTACTACCGTGTGCGCAAAGGCGAACGTCTGCTCTCACCGGACGAGCAGCAAACCGTGCTGGACATCATCAAGCAGCATTATGCCGACACGACCTCGGAATTCGACGCATATATAGAGGACTACGCATGGTAATGCACTGTTACCGAGAAGATCACCATGCCAGCAGCAGGCCTATGCCCTGACAAAGCTTTGCCAACAAGTTGGCAAGGCCTTTCCCACTGCTTGGCAACCCCTTGCCTGCACAATGGCAAGAGGCTGCCAACAAGCTGGCAAGAAGAAGAGCAACATTGCCCGGAAGCGGCATCTCCCTCTCAACGTTTCATAAACTCCTTCCGCTCCTCCTCGGGAAACTTTTCGATGGCATAGCGCAGCATGGTGCGAGGCATCGTCTTGCCATGTTTCTCCAGAAACTGCACCAGCAAATCCTTGTCCCGTTTCCCCATCTCGCGAAGCATCCAGCCGATGGCTTTCTGCATCAGGTCGTGAAGGGGCGGAGCTGTGTGCAAACTTGTGTGCAAAGAGCCTGAAATGTGAGCAAAACTATTGCACATAGTTTGCTCATACCGCGCCAGGAACCCTTCGGAGAGGCGGATAATGTCGATGAAATCACCGCTTTTGATAAGTGTATAGGTAGAAACCACTGCGATGCGCTGGTCCCAGAGCAGCGGACTTGCCGCCAGGCGGTAAAGGTCTTCGCGAGGCTTATCCTTCAGATATTCGCCTACGATACCGGGAGCCGAGAGGTCTACCAAGTCCCAGTTGTTGATACGGACCGTCTGCGAGAGGTAGAAGTCGTAGATGGTTTTTCGCCCCATTTCATCACTCTTTTTGAAGCGTTCCACCAGCATCAGCAGGGCACAGAGGCGGCATTCGTGCCACTCGCTCCGGAGCAGCGCGGCCATCACCTCGAAAGGCTCGTCCTTATGCCGCTTCGCCACCAGACGGGTATTGGGCACCACGACTCCCAAAAACTTGTCCCCCTCTCCGTATTGGCCTTTTCCGGTCTTGAAGAAACGGGGAAGATATTCCCTCTTCACGGGGTCGATATAGGCCTCCAGTTCTTTCTGTATTTCATTCATAGATTCATTGTTTGTATTCATCTTCACCGGCGGACAAAAATACGATATTTGTTCAAAAGTTGAGAATGAATGCGCTGCATTTCCCATTATTTTCCCATCTTTGCGGCACGAATATTCATCTACTTAATCCAATTGCATTATGAGAAGAACACGATTGCTGCTCGGAATCGTCGGCCTGCTGGCCACCGCATCCCTCCACGCACAGGAATTCCACCTACAACCCACCCCACAGAGCTACACCACTGCACAAGGCGACTCCGTCGGCATCCCCCGGCCATACCGGTTGCTGGCCGGCAACTCCCTGGAACACGGTGCTGCCCTACCCCTGCTCCGCTCGCTGATGCCGGAAGAGACGGCCGAAGCCGGATTCCGCATCTACATCGGGACCCGAAACGACAAGACGGTGGGCAACTGGCGGAAACGGATTCCCCAAAAGCCCGAAGGCTACTTCCTGAAGATTGAAAAAGACCGCATCATCATCGCCGGAGCCGATGAACGGGGAGCCTACTACGGCGTGCAGACCCTCGCCCAACTCCTCACTCTGGGCAAGCTGCCCCTGGCCGAAGTGACCGACTATCCCGATGTCCCCTTCCGAGGCGTAGTGGAAGGCTTCTACGGAACCCCTTGGAGCCAGGAAGACCGCATCCGCCAACTGGATTTCTACGGGCGGAACAAGATGAACGTCTACCTCTACGGCCCCAAGGACGACCCCTACCACAGCACCCCCCACTGGCG
>CAMWRY010000060.1 GCA_947176775.1 uncultured Bacteroides sp. | reverse complement strand
AACCGGAAATCCTCCTGCCCGACAACGCCGCCTGCCTGCGCCTGCCGGGAACAGCCGGCAAGGCCAAGATGAGCAAGAGCCTGGGCAACTGCATCTATCTGTCGGACACCGCCGACGAAGTACAAAAGAAGGTTCGGAGCATGTACACCGACCCCGACCATCTGCGCGTGCAAGACCCCGGGAAACTGGAAGGCAACACCGTATTCACCTACCTCGACGCCTTCTGCCGCCCCGAGCATTTCGGCCTCTATCTGCCCGAATATCCCAATCTGGATGAACTGAAAGCCCACTACCAACGTGGCGGCTTAGGCGACATGAAAGTGAAGAAGTTCCTCAACGAAATCATGCAGGAGACACTGGAACCCATCCGCAACCGCCGCAAAGAGTTTGAAAAGGACATCCCGGCCATTTACGACATGCTGAAAAAAGGTTGCGAGACTGCCCGTGAGACCGCTGCAGCAACCCTGGACGATGTACGCAAAGCGATGAAGATAAACTACTTTGACGATACCGAATTGATTGCAGAACAGGCAAAGAAGTTCAGCGGAGAGTAAAGAAGTTATCACCTCGCCCCCCAATAAAAACTAAAAGCCGATAGACCTGCTGCCGGAAGCTTATTGTTGCTAGCTTCCATTCAGCAAATCTATCGGCTTTTAACTTCTAAAGTCCGAAAGACGCAAAACTCTCTTTTACTCCCGATAACTCCTGATAGACTCAGCTTCGATTGAAAAGCTTCTCTATCTCCTCTTCCTTAATCGTTGCCAATACCGTCCGGCCATCCGGAGTATAATTCGGTGACGGACATGCAAAAAGATTATCTACCAGGCCGGACATCTCTTCGTTGCTCAACACCTGCCCGTAAACGATGGCTGCGGCACGTGCCAAAGTAGACGCAAGAATGGTCTGCACCTCTTCCTTGACATCATTCCCCTTCTCCATGGCAGTATGCACCATGTTCCGCACCAAATCTATCGGATTCAGCCCTTCAATGCCCGAAGGAATACCATTGATGGCGTAGCTGCCACCTCCCAGCGGACTCAAATCGAACCCTACGGCCGACAAGTCTTCCAATATACTGTCCAGCACAGAGGCTTCCGAAGCCGGTAGCTGAAGAATTTCAGGAAACAGCACTCCTTGGGACATCCCTTGCTTCTGACGAATCTGATTCATATAGCGGTCGAACAACACCCGGATATGCGCACGGTGCTGGTCTATCAGCATCAGCCCCGATTTGACGGAAGTCAGGATAAAGCGCCCTTTGAACTGAAAGTGTTGTGCTCCCTTCTCCATGGCAGACTCATTCCCATAGAAAGAGGAAACAGGCTGGCCCTTGCTTGAGCCCATATCGGCCATCCTACCCTCGTCGGCAAAGGGTTCCTCCTCCATCGGCTCGTTCATCCGGCTGGCTCTCTCCAGACCGGAATAGAGTTCCTCCCACTCCACCTGAGGACGCGAATAGTCTCCACCGCCTCCATAGGAAGAGACGGAAGAGGTCTTGAAGGGATTGAAATCTGCATTATAATGCACCTTCGGAGGTTCTATCGGATGTGCCTGTCTGAAAATGGGAATGTCCGGCATGTCCTCGGTATCGAAATCTATTGTAGGTATGGCGCTGAACTTGCCCAGTGATTCCTTGATTGCAGCCGACAGAATCTGCCAGATGGCCTGCTCGTTCTCGAACTTGATTTCCGTCTTTGTCGGATGGATATTCACATCAATGTTGGCAGGGTCGACCTCAAAATAAATGAAATAGGAGATTTGCTCGCCGGCAGGTATCAGTTGCTCGTAAGCCTCCATCACCGCCTTGTGGAAGTAAGGATGGCGCATATAGCGCCCGTTCACGAAAAAGTACTGATGCGCTCCCTTCTTTCGCGAAGTTTCCGGCTTGGCTACAAAACCGGAAATCTTTATCATGGTGGTGTTGACATCCACAGAGAGCAACTGTTGGTTCAACTTCTTTCCGAATACGGCCATGACGCGTTGCCGCAACGACATGGCCGGAAGATTGAACAACTCCGTATCATTGCTATATAGATAGAAAGCCACTTCGGGATGCACCAATGCAATGCGCTCAAACTCTGCAAGAATGTTACTCAGCTCCGTAGAGTTCGCCTTCAGAAACTTGCGCCGGGCAGGAACATTGAAGAAGAGGTTCTTGATGGAAAAATTGCTCCCCTTAGGGCAAGAAGCCGCTTCCTGGCTTTCCACTTTAGAACCGGCAATCAGCAATCGCGTCCCCAGTTCCTCATCAGCAAGGCGTGTCTTCAACTCCACTTCTGCCACCGCAGCAATGGAGGCCAACGCCTCTCCACGGAATCCCATAGTGCGCAAAGCAAACAAATCGGCCGCCTCACGTATCTTAGAGGTCGCATGGCGTTCAAAGGAGAGGCGTGCATCGGTTTCGGACATGCCTTTCCCGTCATCAATCACCTGGATGCAAGTCTTGCCTGCATCAGTGACCAACACATGTATCTCCTTGGCTTCGGCATCGATTGCATTTTCCACCAACTCTTTCACAACAGATGCCGGGCGCTGAATCACCTCCCCGGCAGCTATCTGATTGGCAACCGAATCGGGCAGCAGATGAATGATATCACTCATAATCCATAATTAAATTAGATAATCCCATTACTGATAGCATACCACAGATAGGCCAGCACAGTAATGATAACAAGAATCACTCCCAAATGCATAGGTTTGCGCCCACTCTCTTTGCGGCGTTTCAGGTGAGTAGTCCCTTCTATGAACTTACCGCGTATGTCTTCGGGCGAGAATTCCTTCTTCGGCAACATGCCCAATTCACGCTTGGCGTTCTCTTCCATCTTCGCCAGTTTTTCTTTCCGTTCGTCCACATAGATGTAGGGGTGATTGAAGCCGCGCGGCTTCCGCATTGCAAACATTCCCATAACGCTACTTATTATTTCGTTTAATATGCATATTCCTTGGTGAAGTCGCAGGCTTCCGGTCGCTCTTCTTCAAGACCTCACCTGCTTTCTTAGCCCTCCACTCGAAGATGTCCTCCTTGTTGAGCGGACGGATATAATCAAACCAGACAAAAGAAGGCAACTTGCTCTTGTCTGCCGGAATCTGATCCAACGGATAAGCTGTGCCGGTAGTTTTGCCGACAAAGACTCCACGCTCCATCTTTCGTTCCTTTAAGTACATTTTCAGCAGTCCGCCCTCCGAATAGTTCATCATAATCAGCGTGTTGTCCTTCTCCTCCACCGGATAATAGACCACCAGCACATTGCCGTTCACTTCTACCAGGCGCATGTCTCCATCCTTGAAGAATGCCTTCATCTCCTTGCCGGACACTTGGTTGTAGTGAATGCTGTCGTGCTTCTCCACCGTCAGGGCCTGATTGATGATATGCGCCCAGTCGATGGTACTGTCGTTCATGTAGATTTTAATCTCCTCTCCCAGCAACTGCTGTTCTCCGTGCCACAAGATAGGGTCGGTGTACATCGTCATGCAAGAGTCTTTGGAATTATACACCAGCGAGTCGCAGACTGCCTGCACATCTGTACGGTAGGCACGCACCTTATGGTAAGCACGCATTTCCCGGTACATGGAGTCGGTATTTATATGATAGGTGACCAATCGCAATGTATCGCCATGCATAAACAAGCTGTCACCCTGTGAGTAGTCCACCGCCATGGCACGCTTGGTGGCGACAGCACTTCCTGTCTGCTCGTTATAAAAACAGTAATCGCCGGTCAGCATGTTCCGATTGACCGTATCGTTCATCTGCACATTGTCGAAAGCCTCGCCATATCCCAGTATCCGGTCATAGAAAAGGCTGTCACCTGTCAGCTTCTTGCCCTCGTTGGTCAGCACGGAGCGATCAAGCAGTTCCGCCTGCTCGGTCGTGGTGTTGTAGATACCGCGTTCGGAGTAAATATGATTTTGGTCGCTCACGATATCGGAAGGCCCCAGAATGGTAGCAATCTTGGTGGCTGTGCTATACTTCAAGGTATCCGAGGTCAGGACGAATTGCGGATTGACCAGCTTCACATCGTGATTGAAGACGGCCAGTTTAGTGGACGGACTGTACTCTCCCCACTCGGAAGTCAGCACATTCTCTTCATCGGTCAGTGTACCTCCCTCGAAATAGTAACCCAGGTTGTACAGGCGGTCATAGTTCAAACTGTCTGTAGTCAGCTCCGTATTGCGGTTTATCATACGCACATTTTCGCGCAGCATGGCCAGTTGCGACATGCCGTCATAGTAGAGGTAGTCACCATAGATGAATAAGGTATCCCCCTGCTCCATGCGTACGTTCCCGAATGCCTCGACCGAATTTATCTTTTCGAATATCAGCGCACTGTCACAGAACATATACATGCTGTCGTGCCTCAGTTTCACAGAACCAATAAGCACCTGCACGTCAGGACGCAACTGTTTGTCGGCCTGCGCCTCATCGGCATACAGCAAATCGACGCGCGTTTTCTTCTTGTCCGGCATTTCCGTCTTTTGCTGTTCAGTAGGGACTGTCCCCTCCTTTGGAGCAGCCGTTTTCTTCGTATCCTGAGCACTCAGCAGACAGATGCCAAACAAGCATAGAATACCCCCTAAGAGGTATCTATGCTTGTTCAGGAAATGATTTCTCGTATTCTTCTTTTGCATACAAATCTATGTGAATCCTTCCGGATTATTCTTTAACCCATCCCGGATACTTGAAGGTACAGTTATTCTTCCAGCTATCCTTGATACGGACATACGTGTGTTTCTGCTTCTCACGAATCCACTTATCCAGCATCTCGTTCCGGCGCTTTTCAAGCACAATCGCCTTGAGATTCTGATAGTCATCGGAAATGGTAGCCTTATGCCCGTTGATGCGGCTCTTCAATTTAACAATCACACACTCTTCCTTACCGGTCTTCTGCGGAATCATGGTGAAAGCTTCGGAAATCTCACCCACCTTCATCTTGTCCACTACCTTGGCAATCTCAGGAGGAAGTTCCTGCATTTCAAACTTGGAAGTATTCGTATTAGGATTCGGCAACAGACCGTGATTATTGCGTGTGTCTTTATCCTGCGAAAGTACGGAAGCAGCCTCCTCAAAAGAGAACTTACTATTGCGTATGTCATCGGCAATAGAATCCAAACGGGTACAACCCACACTCAAAGCCTCCTCGGGAACATGGGGTTTCAGCAAGATATGACGAGTCTTGATACGATCACCTCGTTTTTCTATCAACTGAATGATGTGGAACCCATACTCCGACTCCACAATCTTGGATACTTTACTGGGATCCTGCAGATTGAAAGCCACATTGGCATAAGCCGGATCGAGCATACCACGCCCCGAAAAGTCTATCTCACCACCTCGCATTGCCGAACCACGATCTTCGGAATAGAGACGCGCCAACATAGAAAAACTTTCCCCCTTATTGACACGGTCAGTGTACTCACGCAAACGCCTCTTCACATCCTCTATCTCCTCCAACGGAATCTTAGGTTGCAAAGTGATAATCTGCACTTCTACCTGGGTAGGAATATAGGGAATGCTATCTTGAGGCAGGTCTTTGAAATAACGACGCACTTCGGCCGGAGTAACCTTGACCTCACCAACCAGTTTCTGTTGCATCTTCTGAACCATCAGCCCTTCGCGGATGTTCTCGCGCATCGTCTCGCGGATTTGCGAATAGGTCTTGTTAAAGTACTCCTCCATCTTCTCACGCGAACCGATGCTGGCCACATATTGGCTTATCTGATGATCCAACTGCGAAACCACCTCGCTCTCGCTCACCTCGATACTGTCCAATGCCGCTTGGTGCAAGAACAATTTTTGGACAGCAATCTCTTCGGGAATCACACATAAGGGATCGGCATCAAACCTACGCCCCCTATACGCAGCGTCCATACGAATTTCTTCCACTTCGGACTTCAGTATCGCCTCGTCACCTACTACCCAAACCACTTCGTCAATCACGTTGTCTTGTCCGTAAACGGTAGAACCGACTAACAGCGTCAAGGCTAATAAAATTACAAACTTAAAGTTCATACACTGTTTCATTCTTGGTGTCTTATTCTAAATAATATTTAATTTTGTCTCTTTTCACCGCCCGTTGGTACAAATCATCCTTCATTTGCTTCATAAATTCCACCTGCCTCATATTCAGCAGTATGTCCTTTACTTGTCCACGAGCAAACTCATATGGTTCCTGCTCTCCTATCGGACGGTAATCACTCACATTGAGGAAGTAACAGAAAGCCGAATCCTGTAGTTCCACATGACGGTTCTTATCCAGATACTCGTCTACATCGGAAACCTTCAAGGGCAACATGTCCAACACTTCCGATACCGGCACCCACTTGTCATAGAAATACTCATATTTCACGGCATTCTGCAAGCTGTACTTTTCCAAATGTTCCACTGCTTCATGAGTTTCCGACTTATACCAACGGCGAACATTGGCCAACTGCGGAGCCGTCAAGGGAAGCTTGATGAACAGACCTTTCATCAATGGGCGCTCCACTTTAAAGAGAGCCTGGTTCTTGTCGTAATACTCTGTCAAGTCTTGCTCTGAAATCTCTTCTGACAGTCGCTGATGTATCAAAGCTTGCTGGTAGGTGTGCATGATTAATGCTTTGCGATAATTCTCCACAAGTCGATCTATCTCACCATTGTTGGGAATATTACTCTGTGCCTTGTCATACAGCAAAACATCTTCCACCCAGTTACGGATATAATGCTCAGCAAACAACAGGCTGTCATCCTTGGACAGACCGGCCGGAAGCACCGATTGCAAATCTTCCCGGTAAAGGAAATTGCTGTTCAACTCCACTAACGGTGTCCGCCCTTTATGGTCGTGCTGCTCGCTGCACGCCACACAGAGAAAGAAAATTAAAAGCCCAAAGCAGGTTGTTCGCATTACCACTTGATATTTACTTAGTTTTGAGGTACGAAGATAGTGTTTTAATCGGTTGCATCAGTGATTATTAACGGTTTTTAAAACCTCTTGGTCAATTTCAACCTTAGCGGAAGCACGCAACTCAGTCGCCCAAGACGCTTCCAAATAGTTCCGATAGGCAACTGTAAGCGGCTCTCGCACCTCCTGCCAAGTGTCCGGTCCTTTCTGTTTTCGGCCCAATACGGCAGTAAAAGGAAAAGACAAAACAGGCGTTGCATTCTCTCCTTTGAACACCAAATCATCCACATACGCATTGTCGCCGGGAGCGAACACTCCTTGCTCGGCTTGCACTTCAGGAATTTCACCGGCATTGAAAGTCAGACGGATGGCATCCATCCACTCTTCTTCCGGAATCTGTTTTAAGAATTTCCGCACTTGTTTTGCCACACGTTTGGTGGTACAATGCAATACAATCCCCCTATAACGTATTGTGTCCCAATGAAAATCAGAGCGATGTGCCTCGAAATAAGCTTTCAATCCCACTTCGTCCGCCATGCCTGTCCGGCCTATTCTGTAGTCCGTAATTTCAGCCAGCAACATGCTGTCACGATGCGCTTGCACCAACTGACGGAATTCGGGATGTTTGGATTCCAAACAGGAGTTTTCATAGTCCAAAACCGTCTTTGCAGTGAAAGTTTCCAACTGTCGGCGTACCCCTGCCGGATAGGAAGCGGCAAATCGGGCAAACTCTTTGCCCGTGTACGCTCTGCCATCCAATGTAAATAAGATACGGGGGGTATTTCCTTGAGACAACAATTCGTCAATGCCGGCTTTATCCGGTACGTAGTGATAGGCTTTCTTCAACTTCTCCACAGAGGCGCATGTCCCTTTGTCCATTCCATGACGACGTGTCTGTCGACGAATAATCTCCTCTTTCACCTGCTCGAAAGGAGGAAGCTCCTGCCGTTCGAGCACTCTTACAATATGAATACCCTGAGGGGTGAAAAACGGACGGGATATCTCTCCCACCTTCAGGCCGGACACCACCTCCTCAAACTCGGCCGACATCTGCAACCATCCCATCTTACGCACTCCCTTTTCATCGGAAAAACGCTCGACACAGGTATCAAAGGAGGACGCATCTGCTCCTTCGCCTACCAATGTGTCGTAAATGGAGTCCATCCGGGACTCTACCTCGTGCAAGGTCTGACCCGAGACGTTCTGAGGAAGACGCCTGAATATATGTTTCACATGCACCTGACCTGCATAGCGTCCGGACTTCATCTTGTCGTAATATTGCTGTGCGGCACGCTCCGTCACCGCTTCATCAGTCAGGTAGGATTTTATCAAACGACGGCGATATGTCTCCTGTTCTTCCCGAAAGGTACGGCAAGTATCCAGCCCGGCTGCCTCGGCAGCCCCTATCTTCAGTATGGAGTCTATAAACCGATTCATATATGTCTCCAACGTCTGCCGACTTACACCGACAGATACACCATTCCCCAGATAGCTGCGTTCAAATTCGGAACGAAGAATCTCCCTTCCATTGATACGCATCAATATCGGGTCGTCACATTGGGCTGAAACGCTCCATCCGAATCCCAGGAAAACAAACATCAAAAGAAATCTGATCATAAGTACCCGTTATTCTCTCTACACACGTCTGTAAATATACACAAAAGAGGGTGTGTCGAAATAAATATTAAGAACACACCCTCATCCATTCTTATTTTATCACTTTCCGCACTTATTCGGGACGGCTATAATTAGGCGCCTCGCTGGTAATGGAAACATCATGCGGATGGCTTTCGAGTACACCGGCATTCGTGATGCGAGTGAACTTGGCATCGTGCAGTTTCTCTATGTTGGCCGCACCGCAATAACCCATACCGGCACGCAGACCACCGACCAACTGATAAATCACTTCATACAAAGTTCCTTTATAAGGTACACGGGCAGCAATACCTTCCGGAACCAACTTCTTCACATCACTGGTGCTGCTCTGGAAATAACGATCCTTAGAACCATGCTCCATAGCCTCCAAAGAACCCATACCACGGTAGGACTTAAACTTACGTCCATTGAAGATAATCGTCTCACCCGGAGACTCTTCCGTTCCGGCAACCAGCGATCCAATCATCACACAATAACCACCGGCAGCCAAAGCCTTCACGACATCGCCGGAGTAGCGCAAACCACCATCGGCAATCAAAGGAACACCCGTCCCCTTCAATGCCTTTGCCACATCGTAAACAGCAGACAACTGGGGAACCCCCACACCGGCCACCACACGAGTCGTACAAATGGATCCCGGACCAATGCCTACCTTCACACCATCGGCACCAGCCTCAACCAATACCTTTGCAGCCTCACCGGTAGCAATATTACCTACTACAATATCAATATTCGGGAAACGCTTCTTTGCCTCTTTCAGCTTCTCTATCACATACATGGAGTGTCCATGAGCCGTATCGATGACGATAGCATCCGCGCCGGCATCCACCAAAGCCTGCATACGCTCCAAGGTATCATTCGTCACACCCACACCGGCAGCAACGCGAAGGCGTCCTTTGCTGTCTTTGCAAGCCATCGGTTTGTCCTTTGCCTTGGTGATGTCTTTATAGGTAATCAAGCCTACCAATCTGTTGTCCTTATCCACCACCGGCAATTTTTCAATCTTATGTTCTTGCAGGATTTGCGCAGCAGCTTCCAGATCTGTCGTCTGATTGGTAGTGACGATGTTTTCCTTCGTCATGACCTCGTCAATGCGCTTGTTGCTGTCTTTCTCAAAACGCAAGTCACGATTGGTAACGATACCTACCAAGCGGCCTTCATCATCCACAACCGGAATTCCACCAATCTTGTATTCTGCCATCAGAGCCAAGGCATCGGACACCGTAGAGCCTCTCTTGATAGTCACCGGATCATAAATCATACCGTTTTCCGCACGCTTCACGATGGCAACCTGACGTGCCTGCTCCTCAATAGACATATTCTTATGAATAACACCGATACCGCCTTCACGGGCAATGGCAATGGCCATCTTCGCTTCGGTAACTGTATCCATGGCAGCAGTTACAAACGGAATTTTCAACTCAATGTTTCGTGAAAACTTAGTCGAGAGTTCGACTGTTTTGGGCAAGACTTCAGAATAAGCAGGGATCAACAATACGTCGTCATACGTCAATCCATCCATTACAATCTTATCAGCAATAAATGACATAGGGCTATGCGTTTAAA
>CAMWRY010000059.1 GCA_947176775.1 uncultured Bacteroides sp. | reverse complement strand
CAAAATCAAGAATAGCCCGTAAATTCGGTGAAGGTATCTTTGGAGCAGATAAAGTATTGTCAAAGAAGAACTATCCTCCCGGACAGCACGGTAATTCCAGAAAGAGAAAAACTTCTGAGTACGGTGTTCAACTTCGTGAGAAACAGAAAGCCAAATATACTTATGGCGTTTTGGAGAAACAATTCCGCAACTTATTTGAAAAGGCAGCTACAGCAAAGGGTATTACCGGTGAGGTTCTGCTCCAGTTGCTGGAAGGTCGCCTTGATAATATAGTATTCCGTTTGGGTATTGCTCCTACTCGTGCAGCTGCTCGTCAGTTGGTAGGTCACAAACATATTACTGTAGATGGTGAGGTTGTGAATATTCCTTCTTATGCAGTAAAACCGGGTCAGGTGATCGGTGTTCGTGAAAGATCCAAATCATTGGAAGTTATCGCTAACTCATTGGCTGGCTTTAACCACAGCAAATATCCTTGGTTGGAGTGGGATGACAATTCTAAGGTAGGCAAATTGTTGCATGTGCCTGAAAGAGCGGACATTCCTGAAAACATTAAAGAGCATTTGATCGTAGAATTGTATTCTAAATAATAATTAATTTCATGGCGATATTAGCATTTCAAAAACCTGATAAAGTATTAATGTTGGAAGCGGACTCTAGATTCGGAAAATTCGAGTTTCGTCCGTTGGAGCCCGGTTTCGGTATTACCGTTGGTAATGCACTGCGCCGCATCCTGCTTTCTTCATTGGAGGGTTTTGCTATCACTACTATCAAGATAGACGGTGTGGAGCATGAATTCTCTAGTGTTCCGGGAGCGAAAGAGGATGTTACTAACATTATCTTGAATCTGAAACAGGTGAGATTCAAGCAAGTAGTTGAAGAATTCGAGAGTGAGAAAGTAAGTATTACAGTCGAGAATTCAAGTGAATTTAAAGCAGGTGACATAGGGAAGTATCTGACTGGATTTGAAGTGTTAAATCCTGAATTAGTTATTTGTCATTTAGATCCGAAGTCGACTATGCAGATAGATATTACGATTAACAAGGGCCGTGGTTATGTTCCTGCTGACGAGAACCGCGAATTCTGCACCGATGTGAACGTAATTCCTATCGATTCTATTTATACTCCGATACGTAATGTGAAGTATCAGGTAGAAAACTTCCGTGTAGAGCAGAAGACTGACTACGAGAAGCTGGTGCTTGAGATTACTACCGACGGTTCCATTCACCCGAAGGAAGCTCTGAAAGAGGCTGCAAAGATTCTGATTTATCACTTCATGCTCTTCTCTGACGAGAAGATTACGCTGGAAACAAATGATGTTGACGGCAACGAAGAATTTGATGAAGAGGTATTGCACATGCGTCAGTTGCTGAAGACCAAGCTTGTTGATATGGATCTCTCTGTACGTGCCCTCAACTGTCTGAAGGCTGCGGATGTAGAGACTCTCGGCGACTTGGTACAATTCAACAAGACGGATTTGCTGAAGTTCAGAAACTTCGGAAAGAAATCGCTTACCGAGCTTGATGATTTGCTGGAAAGTCTGAATCTGTCGTTTGGAACTGATATTTCTAAATATAAATTAGATAAAGAATAAAAAATGAGACATAATAAGAAATTCAACCATTTGGGTCGTACTGCCTCTCATAGAAACGCTATGTTGGCTAATATGGCGTGTTCTTTGATTAAGCACAAAAGAATCACTACGACCGTTGCAAAGGCTAAAGCTTTGAAGAAGTTTGTTGAGCCTTTGATTACAAAAGCTAAAGATGATACGACTAACTCTCGTCGTGTTGTATTTAGCAATTTGCAAGACAAGTATGCTGTTACTGAACTGTTTAAAGAAATCTCTGTGAAGATTGCCGATCGTCCGGGTGGTTATACTCGTATCATCAAGACTGGTAACCGTTTGGGTGATAATGCTGAGATGTGCTTCATTGAACTCGTTGACTACAACGAAAACATGGCTAAGGAAAAGGTTGCTAAGAAGGCTACTCGTACTCGCCGTTCAAAGAAGTCTGCTGCCGCTGAGACAGCTGCACCGGTTGCTGAAGCTCCTGCTGCTGAAGAAGCTAAGGCTGAATAATTCAACTATTCTTTTTATATATAGAGGCCGTCCCAAGGTTTTGGGGCGGCTTTTTTTGTGCCCGTTTGTACCTATTTGTATCCGTTTCTGTCTGTTTGTGTGTGGGGGAAAGGGGCTTAAAAGCAGTGTAAGCTCAAACAAATTCCAAGGGAGAAATGTTATTTGGGAAAGTGGATGTGGATAATATCTTATTGGTATAGGAATCTTTATTTGTATTCATTGTACTGATTAACTCATTAAAGCGATTAACTCATTAAAACAATTAGCTCATTAAAGCGATTAGCTCATTAAAGCAATAAACTCATTAAAGCAATAAACTCATTAAAGCAATAAACTCATTAAAGCAATAAACTCATTAAAACAATAAACTCATTAAAGCAATAAACTCATTAAAACGATTATGGAAACTCAGACTATTGACACTGCTATTTTTACCTCTTCGCATCCTGATGTTGTGAAGCGTACATGTGTTTCAGGATTGGTATTTTCGCTGGTTATGATGCTGGTGGGGGGCTTGATTTTTGCTTCTGTTTTTGAGATGAACGACAAGTCGTCTACGCTTAGTATGGCTTTGATGGTGATGGGGACGGCGTTTATTCTGTTGGGGATGTTCCGGCTGTTCTGGAAGTCGAAGGAGGTGGTGTATCTGCCGACGGGAAGTGTGACCAAGGAGCGGAGTGTATTCTTCGATTTGAAATACTTGGGTGGGCTGACGGATATGGTCGAGAGTGGGCGGCTGAATGGCGAGGCTGAGGTGAAGAGTTGCAGTAGCGGCAATGTGCGTATGGATGTCCTGATTTCGCAGGACCGTAAATTTGCGGCGGTGCAGTTGTTTCAGTTCGTGCCTTATGCGTATGCTCCGGTGACTTCCGTGCATTATTTCACGGGGAGCGATGCAGTGGCGGTGTCTGCTTTTCTGTAGAAGTGCAGGGCGCTGTAGCCAGTAGGAGGGAATGGGAGCTCACTGTGATTATCGAAACAGGGAAAGCATCCTCAAAAAGAATCCACAAAGGGAGGCTGAACAAAAATAAAGGCTGGGGATTAGTCGGCAACGGCAATCCCCATTTTCTTCATCAGGAAGCAGGCGTTCATGTTTTGGGCAACGCCGGGGCGCAGACGGTAGGAGAAGGTTAGTTCGTTGTCCGTGATGTCTGCTTCGAAGCGGTAGTTGCGGATGTCATCGGGGAAGAGGTCGATAAGGGTACCCAGCAGCAAGTCGTGGGTGGCGATGATGCCGTTGGCCTGTAACGTCATGAATTGCCTGATGAGGGCGAAAGAGCCCTTCTGTTTGTCCATGGAATTGGTGCCTTTCAGGATTTCATCGAGGATGATGAAGAGCTGTTCACCTGCCTGGAGCTTGTCGATGATGAGCTTCAGGCGCTTGAGTTCGGCAAAGAAGTAGGACTCGTTGTCGTTCAGCGAATCGGAGGTGCGCAGGCTGGTGACGAGCCGTGCCGGGCATACCTCCATCTGCCGGGCGCAAACGGGGGCACCGATGCAGGCAAGCAGGTAGTTGATGCCCACGGTGCGGAGGTAGGTGCTTTTCCCGGCCATGTTGGCACCGGTGATGATGATGAAGGAGGGGCGTTTCGTCATATCGATGTCGTTGCGGACGCAGCGGTCGCGGTGCATCAGCGGATGGCCCAGGGCTTCGGCACGGAGGCGGAAGGGGGGGCATGTGCCGGCATCGGCATCGGCCTGGACGAGGGTGGGATATATGTAGTCCGGGTGGTTGTAGGCGAATGTGGCCAGGGAGCAGAGCGCATCCGTTTGTCCGATGGCATCGAGCCATTGCGGCAGTTCGGCGGCATACTGCTCTTTCCAGGCCTCGATACGCATGATTTGGCGCAGTTCCCAGAAGAAGAGTCCATTCAGGATGACATACATGAAGACGTTGTTGCGCTGGTCTAGTTCGTCCATCAGCTTGCTCAGCCGGCCGATGGAGTGAGAGGCCTTCTGCTTTTCTCCGCCAATCTGCTGCTTGATTGCTTTCAGCAGGGCGGTTGGTGCAGACTGCTGCTCCATGAGGCGGAGCAGCGAGGCATAGGTAGCAAGGATTTGCAGTTTCTTGCCATAGATGGCCTGCATCCGCGTGATTCTGCCGGTGAAGCCGAAGCCGGCGAGTACGAAGCCGGACCAGACGATGCCGTAGATGCTTGCAGGCAGGATACCGGCGAGGACAAGGGCCAGGCAGAGGGCGTTGGTGCCCGTGACCAGTGGCGGCAGGAGCCGCAGCAGTTTCCGGTTTCGGAAGATGCTCGGGCTTTCGGCCCATTGTCGCAGTTCCGTTTCGTCGGCGGCTTTCCCTTTGTGCAGCAGGCCGAGGATGCGGAAGCGCTGGCGGAACTGGAGTTCCGGTGCCAATTGGGCGACGGCTTCCTGGCGGCGGACGATTTCTTCCTTCCGTTCGAGGGGCTTGCCCAGCCAGGCGGCCAGGCGATGGGTGCCGGGCTGTGTGCAGGTGCGGTGGATGTACTGGAAGAGGGAGTGGGGGCCGAAGACATCCAGGTCGTAGGCATAGAGGTGGGTGGGGTCGGTGTAGGCTTTGTCGTCGTCGAAGGCGGAAGTGTCGTAATCCAGGGCGGCAAGCTCCTGTTCGTTGATTTCTATCTCCTTTTCCAGATACTCTTTGCGGTGGAACAGGCGGTTGTGGTACTTGATAAGGAGCAGGAAGGGCAGCAGGGTGACGAGGGCGATGCCGGCCGGCACGCTCCAGTTTTCGTTTCTGAAGTAGATGATTCCTGCCGCTCCTGCCACGAACAGCAGCAGGCGCAGGGTACTGATGCGGTAAATCTTTTGCTGTACGTGGTTCAGTTGCCGGCGTGCCTCTTGGGCGGCGCGGCGGTAGGTGGCACTGATTTTATCGATTGTATTCATTGGGTTTCAGATTAAGTTTAAGGCAAAGATAGGCATTTCCAATTGTTTTCTTAATCTTTGCGTCAACGATTTAACGAAGAAAGGAGATAGACAATGGAGAATGCAATGAACCTGAATGCAGAACTTTTCCGTCAGTTGAGCTATATTGCCGGGGATGAGAATGCGATGAAGAAGGCGGTGAAATATCTTAAAAAGCTGGCCGTGCAGATAAAAGAGGCTACGTCAGTGGAAGAGGAGGAACCGTACAGGCCGCGTACAAAGGCGGAAGTGCTGGCCGATTTTGACTTGGCTTGCAAGGAACTGAAGCTGAATCTGGAAGGGAAACTGGAGCTTAAATCTGCGGAGGAAGCGTTGGATGAGCTGTAGAATAACGTGAGTTCGATAGTTTCCTAAAGGAATTGAAACGTTTGTCCAAACGTTATGACTCATTAAAAAAAGATGTCGAAGACTTGGGTGAAAGTCTTCGTGAAAATCCCCTCCAAGGCATCGACCTCGGTAAAGGTTTGCGCAAAGTGCGTATGGCCATTCGTTTATAATTCTCCCTGTTCCTCATCTTTTTCCCCCTATTTTTTGTCTACTTCCGATAAATGACGTACCTTTCGCACACCAAAAACAAAGTTTCAGAAAAGAGGAGACGGGGATATGAAGAAGAGTTGCTTATTGGCCCTATGGATGCTGCTGCCGGTTTTGCCCGTGGCGGCACAACAGATCATGTATTCCAACCTGAAGGAACTGGTGGAGGAGCGTGGCGACACGCTGACCACGCTGAGGATTGAGAAGCGCACGAAGAACCAGATTTACCTGATGGGCGGTGCCGACTACCGCGTGACGGTGGACGAGAACCCCGGCCTATGCCGCTACCTGAAGTCCCGTTGCTACGCCGTACGGATGGACACGTCGCTCTATGTCAACTGCCGCAAGATGCGCTATAAGCGCTACCGCTTCGGGCAGTGGTACGCGCCGGCCTTCTGGTTGGGCGGAAAGGTCTACTTCTGTGCGCAGCCCGTGGGACAGGCGGCCACCAGCACCATGGCTCCCGGCGATGCCACGCGGCTGGGGGGCGAAGTGGGCGATGCCCTTCATGCCTCGGGACTGGTGCATGCGCGCGTCTATTACGAACTCGATCCCGAGACCGGGAAGTCCGACTTCGTGAGCCGTGAGCGGATGCTGCAACTGCTGGAACCCCATCCGGCCCTGCGTGCCAGGTTTGAGAAAGAAAAAAGCGAGTCGGCGGAGGTCATCGGCCAGTACCTGCGTGCGCTCCGGTCATTAGCCATGAATCACTAAAAAACAAACAAGATGATACTATTGCAAGATGTACCCGATGGGTACGAGTACTGCTTTGAGGGCAGCGGAAAGTGCCCCAAAGCCGCTTCCTGCCTGCGCTCCATAGCGGCGCAGCTGCTTTCCGAGAGTGAAGAATCCCAGCCCAAGACCGTTCGTGTGGTGAACCCACTGTACGTGAAGCGTCTGGCCGATTTCTCTGCCTGCGAGTGCTACCGCTCCAGCGAACCGCTGCGCTACGCCCGGGGCATGACGCGCCTTTTCGACGAAGTGCCTGCCAAGTTGCTGGCCACCGTGCGCCGTCGTGTCATGGGGTGCTTCTCCTGCGAGCGCTATTACTATCATAGCCGCAAGGGCGAACGGCCGATTACTCCCACGGAGCAGCGGCGGATAGCCGCCGTGTTCAAGGAGATTGGGATTGCCGCCAAGCCGAAGTTCGACGGTTACGAGCAGGGGATGGACTGGTAGCCCCGTGCCTGCCGATACACTTTCTATAGAGCCGGAATGATGCCCCCTGCTTGCCATGTTGCCGCAAGCAGGGGGCATTGCCGTTACAGGCCTGTTGCAGAATCGCTGTACTCCCCTTGCAAAGTTACTGTACACCTGTTGCAGCGTCACTGCAAAGAAGTTGCAGCAACTCTGCAAGCCAGTGTGCAGCAACTCTGCAACAAGCTTGCAGAAACTCTGCAACAGGCTTGCAGCGTCACTGCAAAAGGCATGCACTGCTTTTGCAGCCTTATCCTGCTGACTGATACTCCTTTGCCTGTCTGCCTGAACATGCTTATGGAAGAGCAGACTCCTTTGCCTTGTCCTGCCGGATGCCTGTGCAAGGCTCTTCATGGCCCGAGAGATAGGTAGCAACCCGGTCATTTCTTTCCCTCCTCTTGATAAGTATTTATGCAATTTGTTTGCACGAATCGGGATTTATTTTTACCTTGCGGCTGATATCGGTTCCGACGGGCCGGTAGACAGTAACCTTATTATATCCTATTTATGGAGATAACCCTTGATAACACATTGCCCCCTTACCCTTCCTTCGTCGAAGGCATCCGGAGGGCACCCGACCGTGGCTACACCCTCACCCCGGCGCAGACCGTCACGGCGTTGCAGAATGCACTGCGCTACATTCCTCCGGAATTGCACGAGGCGCTCGCTCCCGAGTTCATGGAAGAGCTTCGCACGCGCGGCCGCATCTACGGCTACCGCTACCGTCCGCAGGGCGACCTGAAGGCGAAATCCATCGACGAGTACAAGGGAAACTGCATCGAAGGCAAGGCCTTCCAGGTGATGATTGACAACAACCTCTGCTTCGATATCGCCCTCTATCCCTACGAACTGGTCACCTATGGCGAGACCGGACAAGTCTGCCAGAACTGGATGCAGTACCGCCTCATCAAGAAATACCTCGAAGTGCTGACGCGCGAGCAGACGCTGGTCATCGAGAGCGGCCACCCCTTGGGACTCTTCAAGTCGAAGCCCGAGGCTCCCCGTGTCATTATCACCAACGCCCTGATGGTGGGGCTCTACGACAACCAGAAAGACTGGCACACCGCCATGCAGATGGGCGTGGCCAACTACGGCCAGATGACCGCCGGCGGCTGGATGTACATCGGTCCGCAAGGCATCGTGCACGGCACCTTCAACACCCTGCTGAACGCCGGCCGCCTGAAGCTGGGCATACCGCAGGACGGCGACCTGCGCGGCCGCCTCTTCGTGTCCTCCGGACTGGGAGGCATGAGCGGCGCACAGCCCAAGGCCGCCGAGATGGCCGGTGCGGCCGCCATCATAGCCGAGGTAGATGCCTCGCGTATCGAGACCCGTCACAGCCAAGGCTGGGTGGGCCACGTGACCGACTCCCTGGAAGAGGCCTTCGCACTGGCCCGGCGCGCCATGGACGAACGCCGCCCCATCTCCATCGCCTACCACGGCAACGTGGTCGACCTGCTGGAACACGCCGTCGGCCAACAGCTCCCCATCGACCTCCTCTCCGACCAGACCTCCTGCCACGCCACCTACGAGGGCGGCTATTGTCCGGCCGGACTCACCTTCGAGCAGCGCACCCGTCTGCTGCACGAGGACCCCACGGAATTCCGTCGGCTGGTAGATGCCTCCTTGGCACGCCACTTCCACGCCATCAAGGCGCTGGTGGAGCGCGGCACCTACTTCTTCGACTACGGCAACTCCTTCATGAAGGCCGTCTACGACTCCGGCATCTCCCAAATAGCGCGCGACGGCGACGACAAGAACGGCTTCATCTTCCCCAGCTACGTGGAGGACATTATGGGTCCGGAGCTCTTCGACTACGGCTACGGCCCCTTCCGTTGGGTCTGCCTCAGCGGCAAGCACGAAGACCTGGTGAAGACCGACCGCGCCGCCATGGAGTGCATCGACCCCACGCGCCGCGGACAGGACCTGGACAACTACAACTGGATTCGCGATGCCGAGAAGAACAACCTCGTAGTGGGCACGCAGGCGCGCATCCTCTATCAGGATGCCGAAGGCCGCATGAACATCGCCCTTCGCTTCAATGAGATGGTGCGCAACGGCGAGGTAGGCCCCATCATGCTGGGGCGCGACCACCACGACGTCAGCGGCACGGACTCCCCCTTCCGCGAGACCTCCAACATCAAGGACGGCAGCAACGTCATGGCCGACATGGCCGTGCAGTGCTTCGCCGGAAACTGCGCGCGCGGCATGAGCCTGGTAGCCCTGCACAACGGCGGTGGTGTCGGCATCGGCAAAGCCGTCAACGGCGGCTTCGGCATGGTGTGCGACGGCAGCGAACGGGTAGACGAAATCCTGCGTTCCGCCATGTTGTGGGACGTGATGGGTGGCGTGGCACGCCGCGCCTGGGCACGCAATCCGCATGCCATGGAGACCGTTGCCGAGTTCAATCGTAAGTATGCTGGCAGCTATTATATTACGATGCCGTATATAGGGAGCCTCTCCCCCGACTCCTTCCCCGTAGGGAGGGGGGAGGGGAATGAACCACCGTTCAGGCTCCCCAAAGAAGATAAACAATAGTATTCACCCTTAAAGAGAACTCTCCTTCCTCCCCTCCCTGCGGGGGAGGGGCCGGGGGAGAGGCTTTTTTTTACATTATGAACAAAATCATGGAATGCGTCCCCAACTTCAGCGAGGGACGCGACTTGCAGAAGATAGACAAGATAGTAGCCCCCTTCCGTGCCCGTCAGGGCGTGAAGTTGCTGGACTACAGTAACGATGAAGACCACAACCGTCTGGTAGTAACCGTAGTAGGCGAGCCCGAGCCCCTTCGCGATGCCGTGCTCGAAGCCATCAGCGTAGCCGTAGAGCTTATCGACCTCAACCACCACCAAGGCCAGCATCCCCGTATGGGTGCGGTAGACGTAGTGCCCTTCATCCCCATCCGGGGCGTGACGATGGAAGAGGCCATCGCCCTTTCCAAAGAAGTCGGCGAAGAGGTAGCCCGGCGCTACGGCCTCCCCGTCTTCCTCTACGAGAAATCCGCTTCGGCCCCCCACCGCGAGAACCTTGCCGCCATTCGCAAAGGCGAGTTCGAAGGCATGGCCGAGAAGATAACACAACCCGAGTGGCGCCCTGACTTCGGTCCGGCCGAACGCCATGCCACCGCCGGCACCGTAGCCATCGGTGCCCGTATGCCCCTGGTAGCCTACAACATCAACCTCAGCACCCCCAGCCTGGAGATAGCCCACGACATCGCCAAGAAAATCCGTTTCATCGGCGGCGGCCTGCGCTACTGCAAGGCCATGGGCGTAGAGCTGAAAGACCGCGGCATCACCCAAGTCTCCATCAACATGACCGACTACACCCGTACCGCCCTCTACCGCGCCTTCGAGTTGGTGCGCATCGAGGCCCGTCGCTACGGCGTCAGCATCGTGGGCAGCGAGATTATCGGCCTGGTTCCCATGGAAGCCCTGATAGACACCGCTTCCTACTACCTCGGCCTGGAGAATTTCTCGATGCAGCAGGTGCTGGAGGCAAGGATAATGGAGTAGCCTCTACGGCCTCTCCCCCCCCGACCCCTCCCCCGTAGGGATGGGAGGAAGGATACATTTTATAGAAG
>CAMWRY010000058.1 GCA_947176775.1 uncultured Bacteroides sp. | reverse complement strand
CGGATGTTGTTGAAGCTATCATGCCGCATGGTACTCCTCCTCCCGGGAGGAGGAGAATTGCCATGCGGCCCTTATATCGAACTCACGTTAACTTAAATTCCTCATTATGAATAGAACAAACAGAACTGTAGCCGGGTATCACGTTATTTTAGAAAAATGCACTCCCAAAGTAAGCTTCACCCTACCCGGCCCGTACCCGGCCCGTACCCGCTCCGTACCTGGTCCGGATAAAGGTACCCTTATCCGGAGATGGTCCGGAGCAGGTCCGGAGCAGGTCCGGAGAATAGCTGCCATAGTTACCATGCCCTTATATCGAATTTATGTTATTTAATAAATCTTAAATATTTTTCCTCCCTTTATAGAGTTTATTAATAACGTAGTGTGCGATAAACCCTTATCTTTGCAACACGTTTTTTTCATAGAGATTTAGATTTAAGGTTAGAAGAATTGTGGAAGTCGTGAGACTTCCCTTTTTTTATCTTAAATGCTATCTTTACAGATATTCAACGATACAAACCTATATACTAATTACTTGTTAGAACATGAAAAATACTCTCAAAGCATCACTTGCCCTTATTGCCTTGCTGTTGTCCTCTTTCTGTATGGCGCAGTCCGTCCCTCCTGTAGATTCCACAGTGCTTCAGGACGATGAAGTCCCTGTATTCATCACCATAGGGCAGTCCAATGCCGACGGGTCGGCCTTTGCCGATGCCGACGAAGACCACAGGCTGAGCGCCTGGTATGACAATCCTGAGGCCAATCCTCGGCTGATGAAGATATGGTATCGTAGTTGCTACATCGTGAACCAGGCCGACGGTGCCCGATGGGTCTTTGACGGGACGACGGAAGATGTGGCGCCCGGCTGGCTCGACCTCTATTATAAGAACGACAACCTGAATGGCAGGACCATGATGAACATGATTCACGGTTTCGGTACTTGGAGCGCCGGTGCGGCAGGCCGCCGAGGCATGGAGGGCGAGTTTGGCATGCACTTCCAGCAAGCCTTTCCCGGTATGGAGCTTTATGTCATCAAGTTGGGATGTTCGGGCTCCCGGATTGAGACTTGGGCCGCTTCCTCCGACAGCCATAACTGGGATTATTTCTACGAGCATCTCTACAAGCCGGCCATCAACGATTTGCTGAGTCGGGGCAAGAAGCCGCGGCTGGCCGGCATCTGGTGGATGCAGGGAGAGGGCAACGGGGCAGACTCTAAGGAGCATTACTTGCCTCTGCTGAAGTCGCTCGTCGAGAAGTGCCGCACGCGGCTTGGCTTTCCGGATGCCCCTATTTACATCGGGCATGTCGTGAAGCCGGGCGAGAGCACGAGCCACCCCACTGCCTCGGTGCAGTATGGACAAGGCGTGCGCGATGCGCAGGATGCCCTTGTCAATCCGGCAGACGAGAATTATCTTCCGAATGTCTTTATTATAGATGCCAGGGAAAGTCCGTTCGACAAGGACAATCTGCATTGGGGCCATGCCGGCATCAACAACATCGGCAGAAAGTTGGCTGCCGAAGTCATTTCAGCCGGTCGCCGTGGCAGCTGGGCCACCTTCTGCCCGTCAGCATTCAAACGTTTTGCTGCGTGCCAGCATGCAGGCGCCGATGACTCCAGCCTTGCTTTTTAGCTTAGAAAGCACGATGGTGGAATCTTGGTTTACCAGATTGAGCGAGTATTTGCGGATGGCACTCTTTATGGGTTGCAAGATGTAGTCTTCTGTCTGCGAGATGGTTCCTCCGATGATGACCAGTTCCGGATTGAACAGATTTATCAGTCCTGCTATCTGCTTGCCCAGTTTCTGTCCGATTTCCTCTATGATTTCGATACATAAGAGGTCTTCTTTGTTGATAGCATCTATGATTTCGTCCAGCGTGAGTGGGTTTTCGGTATTCTGGGTCCGATGGGACAGGATGGACTGTTCGCCGTTGGCGATGCGCTCCAGCAGGATGCGGTGCAGTGCCGAGCCGGAAGCTTCTGTCTCCAGGCACCCTTTCTTTCCGCAGTGGCATATAATTTCGTTGTTGTAGGTCGGCATGTGGCCCAGCTCTCCTGAAAAGCCCGATTTGCCGGCATAGATTTCGCCGTTGATGATGATGCCTGCTCCCAGTCCCCAGCTCATGTTGATGAAGAGTATGTTCTTTTTCCCTTGGATATTTCCTTGCAGGAATTCGCCGTAGGTCATGGCTCGTGTGTCGTTGTCTATGGTGACTGTGCAGCCCAGCTTTTCGGCTACGACTTCGGCCAGGGGACGTTCTTCAAAGTTGAACCAGCTGTAGCTGTAGCCCGATTCGGGATTGACTCTTCCCGAGATGTTGATATTGACGTTGAGTATCTTCTCTTTTTTGATGTTTACCCTTTTGATGAACTTGGTTATCAGGTGGCACAGTTCGTTCAGGCTGTCCGGGGTGTTTTTGCAGTGGTAGGGAATGTTCATCTTCAGGTCCACCATGTCCCCTTTGAAGTTCATCAGTCCGATGTTGATGGCAAACCGCTTGATGTCCACTCCGATGAAGTAGCCTGATTCGGCATCCAGTCCGTACAGGCTGGGGCGGCGTCCGCTGTTGGTGCCTTGTTTGCCATATTCGTGTATGTATCCCTCTTCGCACATCTCGTTGATGAACTTCGTGACGGTGGGCACACTTAAATTCAGTTCCTTGGACAGGCTGGTAATGGTCGACGGACCATTATATATATAATAGGTGATAATCTTCTTCTTGACTAAAGCGTTTTTAGTCCCTACTTTTATTTCTTCTAATAAAATCGGTTTCATGTTGGTTGATATATCTGGTTGGATACTGCTTGCTTACAAAAGTAAGGAATGTCTTTGATATACTCCTCCTTTGACTTGTGAATTTATGTTATAATATGGCTGTCGTGCTTTGTAGAGCAGGCTTTGGCGGCATTTGCAGGCGAGAATATAAAAACATTAGTTTTATTAGTTAAATATTTTATTAAATATAGTATTGTTTATAAATTAGGCTTATATTTGCATCAGAATACTAATCTTAAATGAAATATAGAGAATGGAAAAGATTATTGGACTCATCAATGCACCGTTCACTCCATTTTATGAAAACGGCGAGGTAAATTACGAACCCATCGAAGCGTATGCTCGGATGCTGGTGAAAAACGGTTTGAAAGGCGTGTTTATCAACGGCTCTTCCGGCGAAGGCTATATGTTGACTGACGAAGAACGCATGAAACTGGCTGAACGCTGGATGGAGGTGGCTCCCGAGGGATTCAAGGTCATAGTACACGTAGGCAGCTGTTGTGTGAGGTCGAGCCGCAAATTGGCCGAACATGCCCAGAAGATAGGCGCTTGGGGCATCGGCGCCATGGCGCCTCCTTTCCCGAAAGTGGGCCGGGTGGAAGAACTGGTGAAATATTGCGAGGAGATAGCTTGTGGTGCTCCCGAACTTCCTTTCTATTATTACCATATCCCTGCATTCAACGGGGCCTTTTTGTCCATGGTGTCGTTCTTGGAAGCAGTGGACGGCCGCATTCCCAATTTTGCCGGGATAAAATATACTTTCGAGAGCATGTACGAGTACAATCAATGCCGCCTGTACAAGAACGGCAAATATGACATGCTGCACGGACAGGATGAGACCATCCTCCCTTGCTTGGCCATGGGCGGAGCGCAAGGCGGCATCGGCGGCACTACCAATTACAACGGCGTGAATCTGGTGGGCATCATTGACGCCTGGAAAGCTGGTGACTTGGAAAAGGCACGTGAGTTGCAGAACTTCTCTCAGGAAGTGATCAACGTGATTTGCCATTTCCGTGGCAACATCGTGGGTGGAAAGCGCATCATGAAGCTGATAGGCTTGGATTTGGGCAAGAACCGCACTCCGTTCCAGAACATGACCGATGAGGAAGAGATGCGCATGAAGGCCGAACTGGAAGCTATCCGTTTCTTCGAACGTTGCAATAAATTCTGATACTATGGATTCGACAACGCACTATTTACAAATGTGGGCTGATTCCTATCGGCAGGATATGGTAGAGAACATCATGCCTTTCTGGTTGAAGCATGGGCTGGACGGCCAGCATGGTGGAGTCTATACGTGTGTCGACCGGGACGGCTCGTTGATGGACACCACTAAGTCGGTCTGGTTTCAGGGGCGTTTCGGCTTTGTGGCTGCTTTTGCATATAATAATATAGAAAAGAATCCTGCATGGCTGGCTGCTTCCAAGAGTTGCATCGACTTTATCGAGAAGCATTGTTTCGACCGGGACGGTCGCATGTACTTCGAGGTAATGGCCGACGGCACTCCGCTTCGCAAGCGCCGTTATGTCTTTTCCGAGTGTTTTGCCGCCATTGCCATGTCAGAGTATGCTTTGGCATCCGGCGACCGCAGTTATGCGGAAAAGTCGCTTGCGCTTTTCAAGCGTCTGCAAGGCTTTATATCCACTCCGGGTGTTTTGGAACCTAAGTATTTGGACACTTTGAAGGCGCAAGGGCATTCCATCACGATGATTCTTATCAACACGGCTTCGCGCATCCGTGCCGTCATTGCCGATGAGGCGCTGACCCGGCAGATAGACGAATCCATCGCTGCGCTGAAGAAGTACTTCATCCATCCCGAGTTCAAAGCCTTGCTGGAGATGGTGGGACCGGATGGCGAATTTATTGATACCTGCAACGGACGTGTCATCAATCCGGGACATTGCATCGAAACGGCTTGGTTCATTCTGGAAGAGGCCAAATTCCGCCACTGGGATAAGGAGTTGGTAGAACTTGCCCTGACCATCCTCGATTGGTCGTGGGAGTGGGGATGGGACAAAGAGTATGGCGGAATCATCAATTTCCGCGATTGCCGCAACTTGCCTTGTCAGGACTACTCGCAGGACATGAAGTTCTGGTGGCCCCAAACGGAAGCCATCATTGCTACGCTGTATGCTTACCAGGCTACCGGTGACCGGAAGTATCTGGAGATGCACCGGCAGATCAGTGATTGGGCTTATGGCCACTTCCCTGATAAGGAGTATGGCGAGTGGTATGGCTATCTGCATCGGGACGGTACGGTGGCGCAGCCTGCCAAAGGTAATTTGTTCAAGGGGCCTTTTCATATCCCCCGTATGATGATAAAGAGTTATATGTTATGTAGTGAATTGATTTCTGGAAAATAAGACCTTAGTTTAATACGTTATGAAAAATTCAAAAATGTATCCTTGGATAGCAGTTGCTCTCCTGTGGGTAGTGGCTTTGCTCAACTATATGGACAGGCAGATGCTGTCTACCATGCAGGAAGCGATGAAAGTGGATATTGTAGAACTGGGTAAAGCCGAAGCCTTCGGTGCGCTGATGGCGGTGTTTTTGTGGATTTATGGATTCATGAGCCCGGTAGCAGGTGTCGTGGCCGACCGCGTGAGCCGTAAATGGCTGATTGTGGGAAGCTTGTTTGTCTGGTCGGCGGTTACCTATCTGATGGGCTATGCCGATTCCTTTCAGGAGCTGTACTGGCTTCGTGCCTTTATGGGAATCAGTGAGGCGCTGTACATTCCCTCTGCCTTGTCGCTGATTGCCGACTGGCATCAGGATAAGTCCCGTTCCTTGGCCATCGGTATTCACATGACCGGTCTTTATGTGGGGCAGGCTATCGGTGGCTTTGGTGCCACGGTAGCGGCCGCCTTCTCATGGCATACGGCCTTCCACTGGTTTGGCATTATTGGAGTTGTCTATTCCATCATACTGATGCTGTTTCTGCATGAGAATCCCGAGCGTATGAAGACAGCCCGGTTGCGGCCCGCTGAGGGTGAGCGGAAGGGCTCGTTGTGGGGCGGTCTGTCTGTTGTGCTATCCAATTGGGCATTTTGGGTTATATTGTTTTATTTTGCCGCTCCCAGCCTTCCGGGATGGGCGACAAAGAACTGGTTGCCTACTCTTTTTGCCGAAAGTCTGGACATCCCGATGGCGGAAGCTGGGCCTATCTCTACGATTACCATTGCTGTTTCCTCCTTTATTGGAGTGCTCGTAGGGGGTGTCATGTCCGACCGTTGGGTGCAGAAGAATATCCGCGGCCGTGTATATACGGGAGCCATCGGCTTGGGAATGACCATTCCTTCGCTGCTGCTGTTGGGCATGGGGCATAGCTTTGTCAGTGTAGTGGGAGCCGGACTCTTGTTCGGTGTTGGTTATGGCATTTTCGATGCCAACAATATGCCCATTCTTTGTCAGTTCGTTTCGGCCAAGCACCGTGGTACGGCATACGGAATTATGAACATGACCGGAGTTTTTGCCGGGGCTGCGGTTACTCATTTGCTGGGACGCTGGACCGATGGCGGTAATCTGGGGATGGGATTTGCCATGCTGAGCGGCATTGTGCTGGTGGCATTGGCACTCCAGCTCTATTTCCTGCGCCCTAAAACGGATAATCTGGAATAATAGAATTAAGCATTATGATTGTATCCAATTTACATGTGCTCTCTATGCCGATGCTCCGACCACTTATGTTGACTTGCTTCCCGGACAGTTTGCAATTGTCTATCCGGAAGCTCCCCATGCGCCGGTTATCGGTCAGGGTAAGATACGCAAGCTGATTGCCAAGGTGAAGCTTTGAGGGTTTGCACCGTATTGGTATTTACATGGCATTTAATCAGGCAGTTCTACTTTCCATAGTGGGACTGCCTGTTTTTTGTGAAGGCTTTGTGATATTCAGTAAATGTCCCTAAAACTAAGATAGTACATGAAGACGACAACCCATAATCACTTTTCTCAACTGATTGTCCTTTGCCGCCCTTCCCTTGCGTACGAAGGAAGTGGATATTCCATATTTCGTGTATAACTTCCTGTTTGCGTTGTTGGCGTATATGGAATCGGCAGCCACACATTTACCTCCACAAACAATTTATATAAAAAAGTAAAGAGCCATATCACCACTCTGCACCAGAGTTTGATATGGCTCTTTTGTATCATCTTATATAGACTTAATCAGTCTTTTTTGTCGGATAATTAATTGTTTGTTTCAGCAACGGGTCGTAAGTCATCAACGAACGTTCAATGGGCCATAATACCTTGTAAGATTCTGTGGCATAATCCAACACGGCTTCCGGCTCCATGTTATCATTGGCATAGGCTGCACTGGCAGAGAATACCAGAAGTCTCTTAGAAGCATCTTGCAAACGAAGCAGGTCGAACCAACGTTTTCCCTCGCTGACAAACTCCTTGTCACGTTCCTTTAGAATAGCCAATTCATTTTCCACAAAACTCTTGTCTTGATAAGCCACATTGCTGTCATAGTTTTCACCGTAAGCACGCTGGCGAATCTGGTTGATGTAAGTGGCACACGTACCGTTCAAGCTGTTTTCTATTTCCGCTATCATCAATACTACATCGGCATAACGGTAAAGAATAAGGAGAATATGTATTTTTCTGACCAAACTTTCATTTTTCAGAGGGGTATTGTCCGAAATGTTTGTATTATGATTTTAGGTGCGGAATGTGACTGTTTAGCTACTTACTTGATTGGGATTCAATAGCTTGTGTGCGCGTTTGGTCGGCATTCTGGATGCCATTCGGTGCATCCTTATATTGAAAATGAATATGTTATACATGTCACGGTAAGTGAATAGCTACTATGAAATTACAAGGAATTTGCGAATAAGATAAAGATAAAATAAGGCAACGCCGCATCACTTCAAATGTTGGATGTCCAAAGCATTTACTACTCAGCACAGCATTCTAAAAGAACAAAGTTCTGGTGGACTAGGTTGATGATGGCCGAAGTAGAGAACGGCTTGGATAATCCGTGTGCCTCTTATATCAACCAGCTCCGTAAACGTGCTTACGGTGAAAACTATACAGAAGCATTGGCCTATACGGATGGTACCTATGCCGAGAATGATTTGGCTATTTTGAAGGAATGTGAAGTAAAGACACGTATTTTTAACTGTTAGAGAATGGAAAAGGATGTTTTTTCCGAAAAAAAAGGTATTTTTACGGCCGGACCATTTTTTTACATCATTAAATAACTATCTGCTTTTGTATTATGAAGAATATATGTTGTTTTTTATTCAGCCTGCTGTGCTGCTTGGCCTTCTCTACTGTCACGTGGGCGGATGACTGTCGCCTGTTGCCTCGTCCGCAACAGATTACACGCTCCGGAAGAGGTTTCCATGCAACGGCAGTGCGCATTTCCACTCCCATGCTTCAGAAGGAGTGGGAGACCTTTGTGGCAGAGCGAGGAGGCGTGGTCAGTGAGCAGGCGCGTCCGCTCATCGAAGTGAAGCAGGTGGCCGAAATCGGGGAGGCTGCATTGAACCAGCAGGAAGCCTATAGGCTGACAGTGGCTCCGGGCAGAATCACGGTGGAGGCCGTGACCGAACAAGGGGTCTATTGGGCCATGCAGACCCTTGCGCAATTGCAGCGCCTGGGAGCAAAGGGGCTCAGTATTGAGGGATGCTCTGTTACCGACTGGCCGGCTTTCCGCGTCAGAGGGTTCATGCAGGATGTAGGGCGGCGGTATATGTCGGTGCAGGAACTGAAGAAGGAGATTGCCCTGCTGTCCAAATTTAAAATTAATGTGTTTCACTGGCACCTGACGGAGAACCAGTCGTGGCGTTTGCAGAGCAAGATTTTCCCTATGCTGAACGACAGCGTCAATACTACACGCATGCCCGGACAGTACTATACCCTGGAGGAAGCCCGGGAACTGGTGGACTTCTGCAAGGCACACCATGTGCTGTTGTTGCCCGAGATAGACATGCCGGGTCATAGCGAGGCGTTTGTGCGTACGTTCCGGCATGACATGCAGAGTCCCGAGGGCATGAAGATACTGAAACTGCTGATTGACGAGGTATGTGAGACCTTTGACGTCCCCTATCTGCATATCGGTACGGACGAGGTTCGGTTCACGAATCCGGACTTTGTGCCTGAAATGGTGGCATACGTCCGTTCAAAAGGCAAGAAGGTGATTTCCTGGAATCCGGGCTGGCGCTATCAGCCGGGAGAGATAGACATGACCCATCTGTGGAGCTATCGTGGCAAGGCACAAAAAGGCATTCCTGCCATTGATTCCCGTTTTCACTATCTGAACCATTTCGATACCTTCGGCGACATTGTCGCTCTTTACAACAGCCGTATCTATAACGAGGAGCAAGGGAGCTCTGATGTGGCAGGTACTATTCTTGCTGTCTGGAACGACCGCTATGTGGCCGACGAGCGGAACGTTGTTCTGGAAAATAATTTTTATCCCAACATGCTCGCCATAGCCGAACGTGCGTGGTGCGGAGGAGGTACGGAATATTTCGACAAGAACGGTACTGTTCTGCCTGCAGAGGGAACGGAAGAGTTCGGAGCCTTTGCCGATTTTGAACGGAGGATGTTGTGGCACAAGGCGCATACATTCCAAGGAGAACCTTTTGCTTACGTCAAGCAGACGAATGTGAAATGGAATATTACCGAAGCCTTTCCCAACGAGGGCGATCTGACTCGCTCCTTTCCACCCGAGCAGGAGGAATGGAAGGATTCTTATCAGTATGAGGGCAAGACGTATGGAGTTCGTCCGGCTATCGGTGCAGGTATCTACTTGCGTCATGTGTGGGGAAAGACCGTTCCGGCTTTCTACGACGACCCACAAGAGAACCATACCGCTTACGCCTATACCTGGGTTTACTCTCCCCGTGAACAGGAAGTCGGGTTGTGGGCCGAAACGCAGAATTATTCCCGTTCGGAACCGGATCTGCCTCCTCCCACAGGCAAATGGGACTATCGGGAAAGCCGCATCTGGATAAACGGTGAGGAGATTCTTCCTCCGGTATGGACTGCCACTCATAGGGAGAAGAGCAACGAGACGGTACTGGGCAATGAAAATTGCGTGTCGCGTCCGCCAATCCCCGTTCGCTTACGGAAAGGCTGGAACAAGGTGCTGCTGAAACTGCCTGTCGGGAGATTTACTACCCCCGAGGTCAGGTTGGTAAAGTGGATGTTTACGGCCGTATTTGTGTCCTTGGATGGAGAGAAAGCTGTGGATGGATTGGTTTATTCTACTGAAAATATGGATAAAAGAAGCCTTGGGGATAGGATATAAAAAAAAGTCTGGTGTGCTTTTGCACCTCAGACTTTCAATTCTCTCTCCAGTGTGTTGTACTGAAATTATTCAGCTACAACAGCTACGCTATCTGTTGCTACAGTATCAGCTTCTGCCGCAGCTTCTGCTGCTGCTTCAGCGGCTGCTGCTTCTACGGCTGCAATTGAGTCAGCGATACGGATAGAATCTGCTGCTGCCTGTTCTGCGTTAGCTGCTTTGTTACCACAAGATGCGAAAGATACTGCTACGATAGCTGCGGCCATCAAAACTAATTTTTTCATTTTCTCTACTTTTTAAAACGTAATACAATCAATTGCTTTATTAAAACGCTGCAAAGGTAGATAC
>CAMWRY010000057.1 GCA_947176775.1 uncultured Bacteroides sp. | reverse complement strand
TCCTGAAGAAGGACAACAAAATCAATCCGCTGATTGGCAACGCCGGTGTGTCTGCCGTGCCCGACTCTGCACGTATCTCGCAAGTAGTAGGTCTGGAATATGACCCGACCAACTATCTGCTGATGCACGCTATGGGTCCGAACGTGGCAGGTGTAATCGGTTCTGCCGTAGCAGCCGGTATTTTGCTGGGATTCCTGTTGTAAATAAGAAATAGCTTGCTATTTATCAGATGCGGATAACGCAGATGATGCAGATTTTCTCTTTTAGAAATCCGTGTCATCTGCGTTATTTGTATGGATAGGGTTAGGCTTCTTCCCACCATCACCTCTTTGTTAATCTATCTCAAATAAACTACGACTATTTCGTAAATAAATTCTTTTTAGTAACTTGCGCTCAGTTTAGCCACCTATTAACAATAAATACTGTATGCGAAAGTTTTCTATCTTACTATGCCTCTGTACCTGCTGTTCGTTTCTGACGGCACAAAACACAAGTCCTATCCAGGAGGCAATGGCCAACTACGATTATGAAACAGTCTTGTCGCTCATCGAGCAAGAGCCTCCGACCCTGCCCCTGCTCTACCAGAAGGGAAACGCACTGAAAGGGCTGAAACGTACCAAAGAGGCACTCAGCGTATTTCGCGAAATCGCCGAACAGGATTCGCTGAACCCACGTGCCTACATCGAAGCAGCCGAATGCTACAAGGCTTTGGCCCAATACAGCGAAACACTGGCCTACTATGAAGAGGCTATACGGCTGAATCCAGAGAACACATACGCACGCTTGCAATACATCAACATGCTGATGGGCATGAAGAGATACCGCGAATCTCTGAAGGAGAGTAGCCTGCTGGCCGAAAAAGACAGCTCGGCATACGTGCTGCACCTGAGGGCGGAAAGCATGGGATGGGTCTATGACAATACCGAAATCACGCGTGTAATAGATGCCTATCTGGACATACAAAGAAGGTATCCCGATGATTACCTCGCTGCCGCCAAGCTCGGCAACATCTATGTGGCCGGCCACCAGTATGAAGATGCCATAGACATCACGGAGAAATATCGCTCCATAGACTCTACCAACATCCTTGTGAACCGCGTCAATGCCCAAGCCTACTGCCTGAACAAGGATTACCCCAAAGCCATAGAACGATATGAGCAGCTGTTGCAGGAAAAGGATAGCACCTTCCAGACCTGCTTCTATGCCGGAATCAGCTACTATGCCCTCGAAAATTTCTATCCGGCACACGACCTGCTGAAAAGGGCGCTCAAGGAGGACCGGAACAACATCAACCTCCTCTACTACTTGGGGCGTGCCTGCTCCAAGACCTCTTGGAAGAAAGAGGGTGTGGAATACCTGGAAACCGCCATAAACCTGACCATACCCAACGACAGTATCATGTCTCGCTTGTACGTAGGCCTTGCGGATTGCTACAAGATGGCCCAGCAATATGCCGACCAGGCAAAAGCCCTTTTAACCCAGTACGAAAAGTATGACCGGCAGAAACACAAACTGCTCTACGACGTTGCCTTCATCTACTATTACCGCCTGAAGAACGTGCCCAAGGCAGAACACTACCTGACGGCCTACCTGAAAACCCGACCGAAAGGCGACAAGGAGAAAGCACAGGAAGTGGATGCCGACGGAGTTCCCATCATTGGAGAAACGAACCGATACAATGCCGCCGAGAACTGGCTGAAGGACATCCGCGAAAAGCGCAAGAAAGAGGAGTTTTTTAAGGGGAAGGTTGATACGAGCAGCGTAGCCCCAGTCAGATAGGTAGCTATGAAAACGTTTGCGTAATATAACAAGGTATAGTCAGCGGAGAAAGTATTCCTTTCTCCGCTATTTGTTTTAATTTAGCGCAAAAATTCAACCGTAAAATTACTATCATGAAAAAAGTATTCTCTATCCTGGGAGCCATCTTGCTCTCCCTAAGCACGTATGCAGCTATGAACGTGAACAAAATCGATCCGCCTTTCTGGTACACCGGCATGCAGAACCCCGAACTCCAACTGATGGTTTATGGCGAAGGCATCGGGAACGCCTCCGTCACCGTAGATTATCCCGGTGTCTCGCTGAGCAGCACCGTCAAACTGGAAAGTAACAACTACCTGATTGTCTATCTGAAACTGGACAAAGACGTGAAACCGGGCAAAATGACACTGACCTTCAACGAAGGGAAAAAGAAGCTCGTCAAGGAGTATGAACTGAAGGCACGCACCATGAAGGGGTGCGAACACAAAGGTTTCGACGCTTCCGACGCCCTCTACCTGCTGATGCCCGACCGCTTTGCCAACGGCAACCCGGACAACGACCAGATAGCAGGCATGGCCGAATATAAGGTAGACCGCAACGACCCCAACGCCCGTCACGGCGGCGACCTTGCCGGCATTGAGCAGCACTTGGACTACTTCTCCGACCTCGGCGTGACCGCCCTTTGGTTTACTCCCGTCTTGGAGAACAACATGACCGGCGGCTCCTACCACGGCTATGCCACTACCGACTACTACAAGGTGGATCCACGCTTCGGCACGAACGAGGAGTACAAACAACTGATTGAGAAGTCGCACGCGCGCGGCATCAAGATTGTGATGGACATGATTTTCAACCACTGTGGCGTGGAACATGTATGGATCAAGGACATGCCCTCCAAGGATTGGTTCAACAACCCCGACCACGAGAACAACTTCGTGCAGACCTCTTTCAAACTGACCTCGCACGTCGACCCCTATACCTCGAAGTATGACTTCGACCAGATGAACGACGGCTGGTTCGTGACTGCCATGCCCGACCTCAACCAGAAGAATCCGCACGTCTACCGCTATCTGGTGCAGAATAGCTTCTGGTGGATAGAGTATGCCAACATAGACGGCATCCGCATGGATACTTACCCTTACGCCGACTACAACGCCATGAGCAACTGGATGAAAGAGCTGAACGAGGAGTACCCCAACTACAACACCGTGGGCGAAACCTGGGTGACAGAACCTGCCTACACCGCCTGGTGGCAGAAAGATTCCAAACTGTCGGCCCCGAAAAACAGCAACCTGAAAACCGTGATGGACTTCAGCTTCTTCGACAAGATAAACACCGCCAAGAACGAACAGACCGAGACTTGGTTCAAGGGGCTGGACCGCGTGTACAACAACTTTGTCTATGACTTCCTCTACCCCAACCCGGCTTCCGTGCTGGCCTTCATCGAAAACCACGACACCGACCGCTTTCTGGGCGAGGGCAACAACCTGCCGATGCTGAAACAGGCTTCTACCCTGCTGCTCACCACGCGCCGCATTCCGCAACTCTACTACGGAACGGAAATCATGATGAACGGCGTGAAGAGCAAGAGCGACGGCTACGTGCGCAAGGACTTCCCCGGCGGATGGGCAGGTGACCAGGAAACCGCCCTCACCGCAACCGGACGCACCCGGGTGCAGAACGAGTGCTACAACTTCTACAAGACCCTACTGAACTGGCGCAAAGGAAACGACGTGATTGCCAAAGGCAGCATGGTGCAGTTCATGGTACAGAACGGCGTTTACGCCTACGCCCGTCAGTACGAGGGTAAGACCGTATTCGTGATGCTGAACGGTACGGATGCCGAAACCACCGTCCCCCTGAAGTTCTACAAGGAAATCCTGAACGACTGCAAACAGGGAAAAGACATCCTCAGCGGAAAGACCATCACCTTCGGCGAAGAGCTGAAGATGGCTGCACGGGAATCACTGGTGATTGAGCTGTAACCGCTCCTCGCGCACCGGAATTTTTTGTGGCTCATCCGACACAATCTCGGATGAGCCACACACTTATCAGCCCTGCAACACCGGACTATTGCAATGCACTATCAATCAGAGATATCACACTTTATTTATTCTTTACCCGTTTTAAAGTGACACTTTAACGCTGATAAAGTGTTACTTTAACGCCGATAAAGTATTACTTTAATCCGAGTAAAGTGATTCCCATTGTGTAGCTGCGCAAAGCCCCGGGCAACAGAGGCTAAATGCCTGAACTCTCTTTCTGAACACCTATTTCCCGTCTTTTTCATAAACGTCTTGCACCTATTTTCTCGGACGCGGAAGTCTTAGAACCGGCTCCACCTCAGAACCTCACCCCATAAAACACACGGTTGCGGACATAGAAAGAAGAGATATCCACCGGAGTCCGTCCCAGATTATTCATATTAATGACAGTAGTGAATCCGGCAAAGTTGCGCGACTTGTCCCACAGCACTCCCAAACGGGCTATTCCCCCCACATTTACCTGATCCACCGACAGAGGGTCGGTATGCCCCGAGAACTTCAGGCGTGCACGCTTGAACGTGGAAACAGAAGGAAGCATGGAGCCATGCAACATCCACCGACGTCCCAGCACCCAATTGTAGGCGTAGCCCACACCGACATTCAGACTCCGATAATTTATCTCACGGGCATACTCGGAAGCATCCAGCCGGTCAGCCAGTTCATCGGGGAGCGCATCGGCATCCAGTTCCAGCTGCTCGGCATGCAGGGAGAGTCCCAGGATGACGCTGCCGCAGCTCCGCTTCTGACGATAGCTCTGCGTAAACACGGCCGGATAAGAGAAACGGCGGTGGTTCAACACCCAATATCCGTTTGCCTGCAAGCGTCTGGAGCGAAAGCAGGAGGTCCGCAAATGCCAATCCTTATCCTGCTCGGAACGAATCGTATAGCGATTGGACGAGCTGTAGAAATAGTCGCCACCCAGCATGGTCCCGTACAGGCTGGCACCGAACTCTGCATTATTGGTCTGCTTGCCCCTGAAAAGCCGCTCCACATCGCGCTGAAACCCGATAGTCAGGTTCCGGTAACTGAAGTTGGCCCCCACCTTGCAGACCGGAGCGGAATTGAGCACATACTCCTGCCGCTCCCCACCCTGCTTCCAATCGAAGCTGAAGATGCCGACAGAGATACCTACCCTCGGCTTGATGCTGAACCGATAGTTGTTGCGCACGGCATAGAGCGTGTCCGACTTGGATACAGCCAATTGGTCGAAAACACGCTCCAGCCATACCGGAAGTTTGCTCTGCCTGGCCGGCTCCTGTCCGTGCACCGCCGTATAAGGCAAGCCGCCCGGCAGCAAAAGGAGAAGTCCCATACACAAGCCTTGCACCAACAGTCCACTTTTTCGCGATATATATTTCATAAAGACATTCTTTTCGACACGCGTTTTCGCCAAGCAAATTTAAAAATAAAATCCAACTTACAGGCATTCGCATACAATTATCTTCCGCCAACGGTGGAGCGGTCGGTCTTGGCATCGACATCCACAAGCTTGTCGGCAGCACGTTTTTGCCTGCCCCATTGCAGGTTGTAACTAACCGTAATATAGGGCATAGACATATCAAGACGCATGTGCCGTTCATTACGGTTCCATCTACTTAAAGACTTGCTGCCTTGGTCATACCTGCCGAATGGCATGATGATACCTGCTCCGAATTGCCAGGATTTCCAGTTATAGCTCAAATCCACGATATTGAAATCCTCACCCCATGAAATCTTCTCGCCCCAAAGGTTGCGCTCCGAACGGACATACTGCCCTGAAAGGACAAATCCCCAGTGCATAAGCTGTATAGCGGCATTACCGCTCCACGTGTTGTTGCGAAGCAAGTATCCCGTACCGCGCATACGTTCCATGCGGTATTGCAGGTAACCGCTTGCCATCAGCCAGTCCGGTATGATATTTATCTGCGGAGCGAAGAAAAAAGAGAGATTCCGAAGTCCCCGGCTATTCTCGTAAGAGGTGACAAGGTTATCTCCTTCCCAAAACATGAGTGGAGTGATGGCATTAGGCGAGGTAAACGCACGGATTCCCAACGACCCCACCACACGTGAGAGATTGAATCCGTAGCGGAAGTGTCTCACTGCGAGTAACCGACGTCCCATCGCTATAAATAAAAGTTTCAGTGTAATCTCGGTGGCTCTTTATCCTGTTGGTAAGTTTGAAATTACCGCCTACCTCCCACTGGGAACGGCCTGTATTGAGCTTTACATCGGCCATGTAAAATCCCCATGCGGCATTAAACGCCGGACGAGCCATAGCTTGAAGCGAACCGCCGACCGCCGGATTGACTACAATAAAATTGAGCACATAACTTGCACCGCCGTAGCGCAGGCCGGGATTGTCAATCCATTCCACACGTTTGATGGTTTCCGGCAGTAACGATCGTACCTGGTCGACGGTCGCTTCTCGCCCGTTGATGCGTATTTGCACGGATTGTCCGGCAGCTTGAATGGAACCGAGAGCATCGTTTACGGTAAGTGTGGGTATCATTAAGTTATCGAGCAGCTGCACGCCGTTCTTGGAATTCTCAACCGCACTCTTGGAGGGATGATAAACATCCATATCTGCTTTACGGATAACTTTAGGAGCTTGGATAACGATTTCGTCAAGTTCCTGAGTTGCGATGGTGTCGCCTACTTCCTGGGCTACGGTGATGGCAGGAGCAATTATTGCCAATAACGCCATCAACATTTGTTTTTGCTTAAAAAATTTCGTTGTCATATTGCGATACGATTTTATTGATTTCGTACCGCAAAATTATAGCTAAACTTCTCTTAATGCCAAAGATAAAAGTCTTAACCAAGCATCTATAAACAACTGATTATCAACATATATAATCATCAAATATCTAAATATCATTGAAATCCTTCCAAATGCGTCTTAAAACAAAGCTTCCTGACGCAAGAAAGCCACGATATCTTCCTTCTCCGGAACTCCGAGCTTCTTCCTGATAGCGGACTTTCGCACATAGACGGTCGCAGTGGTCTGTGCAGTAATGACACTGATTTCCTTATTCGAGAATCCGGCCATCATAAGCACTATAATCTGCTCCCCTTTCTCTGTGAGCAGATGTTCATAACACTTGTGCAGCCGGGAATAGAAACCGGAATAAAGATTGTCTATGATCTCATATACATTTTCCCAGTTGACAAGAGAACCGTTGGCCTTATTAGCAATGGAATATATTTTTCGAAGCATTTCTCTATTTTGCTCGGTGGGAGTCTCGGCAACCATCTTGATGATGCCCAGTTGCTGGAGCATAGCTCGCCGCAAGGTTTCATTCTGCACGGTGCTCGTTTCCGAAGCATTCAGTTCGTCCACCAATTTCTGCAAAGTCTCACTCTGCTCTATAGCTTCCAAAGCTTTCCGCTTCCTGTTCAATGCATACCATAACAACACGCCGGAAATGAGCAGAGTAGCAAGAATGACAATGATTATTATAGCCATCTGCCTGTCATTTTTTGCTTTAAGAAGCAATCTTTTGTTCTCTATCTCCAACGCGCTTTGCTCAGCCTCGTATTGTATGGCTTGAGTCCGAAAAAAATGCTCCTTTTGACTGTTATTTATCTGTGCCAAACGAGTCAGCCTCAACGTACCTGTTTCTTGAAAGTCAAAAAACATGTTAAGAGCATAGGCAAAACTGTTATAATACCCCTTTTCAGCTTCCGAAATTACAAACGCACAGCTATCAGCTTTCGCTAATTCCCGAATCGCCTCAGCCCGACGGCCCATATTGAACAATGACAACGACTTCCAAAGGTATAAATAATGTTGTACCGAGTTCCCCGGGGCCTTGGTTAACAGTTTATCTGCTAAATTCAAGCTCTCGGAATAGCGGCCCATTTCCTCCAAAGTTCCAACCTTTTCATACTCATAACTGAAATAATCCGTGGATGATTTCCTGACAGCAGCCTTATCAATAAGTTCATTCAAAACAATCAGAGCCGAATCGTTTTTGTCGCTAAAAAGGTAATCAATGTATAGCCAATACTTATATTCATTTTGCCAAATTGAATCCTTATCGATAGCCATCAGTCTTTTTATACTCATCCGGTTGGAACTTCCGCCAACTATTTTTGTCCCCAGAAAAGCTCTTCTACGTAATGGAAATATAAGCAGACTATCCGGAACATTTTTCAGACATGCCAAAGAATCAAGCATGCATATTGCTTCCTCGCTATTTCCCATCCAATACTTATACAATGCCAACAATGTGGCACTCCCAACGTTTCGTTCCAGTGCTTTGTTTTTATAATAATCAAATGAATAGCCGATTAACGAGTCGGATAACATTAAATGCCCCAATCGGTCATGGGCAGATGCTGTGACGTAATAGTATTTTGCTTTTATCGAATCAACGGTCAATTCAGCAGGTTCAATCATCTTAAGCACTGACAACGCGCTGTCCGGATTGTCTGACAATACTACTTCTGCACTATCAATTAGACTGTTATAGTGCGATTGCGGTCGTGTGCAAGAGCATAATATGCCAACAACCGATAATACGAATAATATTTTTCATAAGCGCGCAAATTTAGATATAAATCTCGATTTATATCTAAATTTGCATGGAAAAGCAATAGGAATCTTCACAAAAAAGAGTACCTTTAATGCCTGAAAAGCAAAAATTTAATTAAAACTCAACTAAATTATCTTAGAGCCATGAAGAAAATAGACTACAAGAAGATTTCTACCTCGGCCATTCATTGCAGCATGTTCCAACGAAGAGTTACAATGGCATTGCTTTTGCTTATCGGCATACTGCCGATGGCGGCGCAAAAACCGGAAGAAGCCGACAGACTTCCAAAGGGAAAACAGAAAATAGAATTTTTTCAACGTCCGTTCATGATGTCACTCTCCATCGGACCGAATTTCAATACCGGAGGAAGTGACTATCCGGAGTATTTCGGGACGCGACCGGATGTAGCTACACAGCTCTACTGGCGAATGAGCGGAGCGTTTACACGCCACTGGGGTACATACGTGGACTTAGGAGTAGGCTTTTTCAGGGTAGAGACGAACGATTGGGCACAGGACTTGATGGAAGCGATTGTTGACGCAATGCTACCCGGAATCACTCGAATAAAACCCTCGGTGAGTGCCGGCATCAATTACCTGGCCGAAAAAGGGAGATGGCAGTTCATACCGAGGGCCGGCATAGGCTGGATGGATTCCGGCCACTCCTCTGACAGCACTCAGAAAAGAGGCGAAAAGGTATCAACTTTCAAAGTCGCCCGTGCGTCTTGGTTCGCCAATGCAGGAGCCTCCTTCGGGTACCGCACATCCAAAGTGTGTAGTTTCATTCTGGACATCAACTACCGCTATCCGTTGCAGGCCTGCAAGGCCACCTATACCACACAGTCGCCGGAAGAAGCACCCGTGACGAAAGTCTGGAAGTCGCGTTCGTGGGCCAACGACCTGAGCGTATCACTCGGTATTCTGCTGCAAACGGAGATGAAAGCGAAAAAATAGGGTTACAGAGCCTTCCAGAATTTATGCAAATCTTTGTAGCGCCCGTAGCACACAAGCTGGTCATCGGCCTGTATCTGGAGATTATCTGAGAAATTGTCCAGCACTTTATACTCTACGTAGGAGATGCCAAGACAATTTTTCTGTATCTCGGCCCGTTTCAGGGCAAGCAGCTTCAGGCCGAATTCGCTTTCGAGGTTCAGCTCGTTGAGGTAATAACCCACAAACTTCTCGGGAACCGTGAACTTCACCACACAATGCTCCGGAGAGAGCCGGAAGGTTTCCATATCGGCTCCGAACTCCAGACGCCGCACCAGTCCGCGAGCAGCATCCTCTTCGGGAGTAAGGATGCGCTCCAGCTCGAAGGCTTCGAGCACAGAACGGTGGACGGCATCAATGGCACGTGCGTAGATGCGCTTCACCTTCTGCTGTTTCAGCAACGCCACTACACGAATGGAGGCGCCAAAGTTCTCACCGATGGCCACCACCACCACATCCACTGCCTTCAGCGGAAGCACAGACAGCGCCTGCTCGTCCGTGGCATCGATGACGAAAGCTGTGGCAATCTTCTCCTTCAAGGTATCTACACGTGCGGCGATCACATCCGCCCCTATCACTTCGTGCCCCAATGCGGAAAGCTCTTCCGCCAGCACATGGCCGTAATTTCCTAAACCGATAATAATGTACTTCACTTTGAATATTAAGAATTAAAAATTAAAAGATAGCGTATCTATAATCACTTACCACCCATTAATTAATTATAATCTGCCCACTTGGGTAGCGGTATTTCGTATTTTTCTTCTGCTTGATGATGCCAAGCATCAGGGTAATCAGCCCTACGCGGCCTACAAACATCAACAGCACTATCAGCAACTTACTGTCGTCACCCAAGTGTGGAGTGAGGTTCAAACTGGAACCCACTGTGTTCAGTGCCGACACACACTCGAAGGTGATGGCCAGGAGCGAAGTGCCCGGCTCCATGATACTGATGATGAAGACAGACAGCAACAGAACGCCGAAGGACATCACCACCGTAGCGCTGGAACGACGGATAGAAGCATGAGACAACTCGCGACCGAACACCTCCACTCGCTCCGTGCCACGCAACACGGCTACCA
>CAMWRY010000056.1 GCA_947176775.1 uncultured Bacteroides sp. | reverse complement strand
ATATAGACAACGAAGAGCAAGAACATGTATGTTATGAAAAGGTCAATAATATGATATTACGTCAGAAAATTTTAGACTATTTGGAACAAGTTGCTTCAACTAGAAGTTCGTCTACAGAAGTTGTATTTAAACCGGAAGAACTTTACGATTTTGAAAACCTGGAAATTGTGCATTCCCAAAATTCCAATGAGGAGATGCCCTGTTTCGCATGAAACTACTCTTGAGGATACCGAATCTGCTGTATTTGTAAATGATTCTATAGCTTTTGCAGGTCATGAATAAGTGTTTAATATCATTGGTGTTTTTTCTTGTGCTGATTGTTGCAATTACCACGCTTTTTTATGTGAGGAGAATAGTTGGCTATTTTCTGTTGCTGTTGCAGCTGTTTTCACAATGGGAGGGAATCTCATTGCACAGTTTGCTACCAAACGGGTTCAAATATCTAAGTTATCATTACAAAAAATCGGTGTATGCTTCTTGGGGGCTATTATATGTTCTTTGGGTTGTCGTTTTCTTATTATTGATATTATTGTCAGAAATACATCTATTATTGTAATCAATCTGATTTTAGCTTTAGGAACTGTGCTTTATTTCGTGAAATATAAGGTATAATAACGTGAATTATATCGAACTGACGTTATAATACATTTATCAGTAGAAAAATTACTATATTTGCAGTATATGATGGCATAAACACTATTTTTTGAATAATAATTATGGGTCATCATACATCAATGCTTGCATTAGGGTATTTGCTAGGCGATTCAAATTCAAGAGTATGAATTTGATGAATCTATGTGTGGAAATGAAAATTTGTGAGTTTTGAAGTTTGATACGCCATCAGCAAAGGGGTAGAAAAGTCGTATGTAAGGAGGTGGATGGTGGAGTAGAAGCCTACTTCATTCCACAATCCACCTTTCTATGTTCCTCTCTTTATTGCTGAAGTTCACCCCTACCTTGAACAGGCGGCGTGTGTCTGCCTCGAAGGGACGGGCATAGTGCTTCTCTTCAATCTGCCGCAACGCCTCTTCGGCAGTGCCCTCCAGTTTGAACTCCATGAGGTAGATGAACTTATCGGTCTGCATCACTAAGTCGACGCGCCCTGCGCTGGTATGGTATTCCACTTGGGTATAGAATCCTATCAGCTTGAAGACGATGAAAAGCACGTTCTGGTAGTGAAGTTCCAGGTCGCGCACCAGTTCGTAGGGGGTGTCTGCAAAGAAGCTTTGCAGTCGTCGGAAAAAGGCATCGCAGTCGCCCGACTCTATTTCGCGGACAAACTTCTGTATCTCGAAAGGGGCTTCTACCTTATTGGTATTTGCATAGAATGGTAGCAGGAACTTGATAAATCCTTCTTCCACCTCGCGGTTGGGAAAGCCTAAGGTGTAGATGCCAAAACGTTCGTCATAGCTCTTGATGGTGAGATACCCACTCTGGTAAATCACCGGAATGGGGTTGGTCGATTCCGCATCAATGCTGTTCAGTATGTCGGCATCGGTCTCTTCGTAGGCCATGCGTTCCAGGTTGTAGCGATGCTTTTTCAGCAGACTTGCGAGGTAAGTGGGGGTTCCGGTCTCGAACCAGTAGCTGCCGAACTTCTTGCGTGCAAAGGCGTTCAGCAGGCTGAAAGGATTGTAGATGCCCGGGGTATCTTCGGCAAAGTGGTAGCCATCGTAGTATTCGCCCAGTTTTTGGCAAAAGGCTTCATACGTGATGCCTTGCGCCTCGGCAAATTCGTGCATTTCGGGTTCCAGGTAGTGGTGCAGTTCTTGTTCGCTGATGCCGCAAAGGTCGAAATACTTGTCCCACATGGAGAGGTCGTTCAGGTTGTTCAGGTCGCTGAACACGCTGACCTTGCCAAACTTGGTGACTCCTGTCAGGAATGCGAACTGTATGCATCCGTCCATCGTCTTCAGCACGCCGTAGAAGGGCTTCAGGGTATTGCGGAATTCCTGTTGCAGGGCTTCGTTGCCAATGGCTTGCAGCATGGGTTTGTCGTATTCGTCCACGAGGATGACGACGCCCAGGCCTGTCTGTTCGTAGGCGCGTTCAATGATGCCGGCAAATCGCAGAGAGAGGGTGCGCTCGGAGGCATTGGTACCATACACTCCTTTCCATTTGGCGAGGTTCTTTTCCAAAATGTCGTTCAAGCTTTCGGGAGTATCATACCGTTCGATGTTCAGGTCAAGGTGCAGAATGGGATGCTGTTTCCACTCCTTCTCCAGTTTCTCGATGGCAAGTCCTTCAAACAGTTCACGCTTTCCTTGGAAGTAAGCTTCGAAGGTAGAGATGAGCAGGCTTTTGCCTCTATTCAACTTGTTTTTGGCCTGATAGGTGCAAATTGGGCATAAGCGGTTGCAAAAATAACCACCGAGAAAATCACCGTGGCGAAATTCCGCGGAATGAGTGCTTTTCTGTATCGTGCAAAAAAGAGCCTACATGACAAACCTAAAAAAAGCCGGAACAGGTGGTGGATTGTGGGAATAAACCGTTATATTTGCGAAAAACTAATTTTTCTTGCATTATGAGTACAATCCTACAACTTGCTCCGCAGAATGTGTGGAAGCACTTTCATTCGCTGACCCAGATTCCCCGTCCGTCGGGACACATGGAGAAGATAACCAAGTTCCTGATTGATTTCGGGAAAGGTTTGGGTCTGGAATCTTTTGCCGATGAAGTCGGCAACGTCATCATCCGTAAGCCTGCCACTCCAGGGATGGAGAACCGCAAGGGAGTCATCTTGCAGGCGCACATGGATATGGTGCCTCAAAAGAACAACGATACTGTCCACAATTTTACCGAAGACCCCATCCAAACTTATGTCGACGGTGACTGGCTGAAGGCCAAAGGCACTACGCTGGGGGCTGACAACGGTCTGGGAGTGGCCGCCATCATGGCTGTGCTCGAAGCCGACAACTTGAAGCACGGGCCGATAGAAGCCCTGATTACCAAGGACGAGGAGACGGGCATGTATGGCGCTTTCGGCCTGAAACCCGGAACGCTGCAAGGCGAAATCCTGCTGAACCTCGACTCTGAGGATGAAGGCGAGCTTTACATAGGCTGCGCCGGTGGCATTGACATCACCGCTACGCTGGAGTACAAGGAAGAAGCTCCTGCTGCCGACTTCACAGCACGCAAGATTACGCTGAAAGGTTTGCGCGGAGGACACTCCGGACTGGAAATCAATCAGGGACGTGGCAACGCCAACAAACTGCTGGCGCGCATCGTCCACGACTTGCTGATTGAGTTCGACTCCCAACTGGCCAGCTTCGAGGGAGGCAATATGCGCAACGCCATTCCTCGCGAAGCACATGCCGTGCTGGTGTTCAATCCCGAAGATACCGAGGGACTGGAAGAGTATATCAAGGAGTATGAGGCGCAGCTCAATGGCGAATATGCCTCTATCGAGAGCGGCATCACGCTGCAGATAGAAGAGGTGGCACTTCCGGCCGCCATCGTGCCGGAAGAGATTCAGGACAACATGATTAATGCCTTGATGGCTTGCCAGAATGGCGTGATGCGCATGATTCCCACCGTGCCCGATACGGTAGAGACTTCGTCCAACCTGGCCATCGTGACCATTGAGGGCGGCAAGGTGGCCGTGAAGATTCTGGCACGCAGCTCTTGCGACACCATGAAGGATTTCTTGGCCGACAGCCTCACTGCCTGCTTCGCCATGGCCGGCATGAAAGTGGAGCTGAGCGGCAACTATTCCGGATGGCAGCCCAATGTGGATTCACCCATCCTGCATGCCATGAAGCTTTCTTATAAACAGCAGTTCGGTGTAGAGCCTGCGGTGAAGGTCATCCATGCCGGTCTGGAGTGTGGCATCATCGGTGCCGCCTGTCCGGGACTCGATATGATTTCCTTCGGTCCTACGTTGCGCTCTCCGCACTCGCCGGACGAACGTGCACTGATTCCTACCGTGGCCAAATTCTACGACTTCCTGGTGGCTACACTGGAGCAGACTCCCGAAAAGTAACTTTCATAAACTGAGATTGAGCGGATTTTGTCTTTATTGGATGGATAAAGGCAAAATCCGTTTCTTTTATATTCCCCACTCTTTGTCTACCTTTCCGACAGTAACACCACATAGCAGCGCATTCTATTTTCTATTGATGCCGGTATGGCCGGGAAAAGCAGGACTTCTTCTGCCAAAAGGGCAGATGCTGTAGGTGGAAAATTGATATAGGTCAAGAAATGTGTTATAAAACATGTTTTTTCCCTCTTTTTCTCTTCTATTTTGAACAAAGGCTCTAATTTTGCGTTGTAAAAGATGAAAGCAAAACATAAACAAGAGGCTTGAAAAAGATAACGAATCGTTTTTAAGGATAACAAAAAGATTGGATTTGAGAGAATAACAAAATGAAAAAGCTAAAAGAATTTTAGGTTTTCAGGTGATTAGTTTAAAAACAAAGATTATGGCTAAAAAGATTGTAAATTCATTCAAAAAAGCGCTTACCATAGCAGGTAAGAACTGGATGGAGGCTATGAGATATTACAGCCTCCAGATGTAAGAAATGTAAGAACAGTAGTGTATAACGTGGGGATGTGCCGATTGGCATGTCCCCTTTTTTGCTACATTCCTATGGCTCGGAATAAGAATTTTTATAGCTAAAACTACATTTGTTTGAACTTTATTCGCTTTCTTTGTTGTTAGTACAAAGACTTACAAGCGAATAATTATGAAGAAAATTCAAAAAATCGGCTGCATGCTGGTATGGCTGGCTCTGTGCTGGCTCCCCGTGGCACATGCGCAGAACTATGCCGGATTATGGAAACAAGTGGAGCAGGCACAGAAGAAGAGCCTGCCCCAGACCGTGATAAAACTGACCGATGAAATCTATCGGCTGGGAGAACAGGAACAGAATGCAGGACAGATGCTGAAAGCCTACCTCTGCCGGGAAGCGTATCAGAAAAGGGTGACTCCCGATAGCCTGTATGTCAACCTGAAGCACATGGAGCGCTGGGCAGAATCGGAAAAGAACCCGGTGAACAAGGCCATCCTGCACTCCTTGTTGGCACGCGAGTATGCCGACCTGATGAGGCGGAACCGCCGTGCGCTGCTTTCGCGCACACCGCTGGATGTGGATGCCGGTGAGGTGCCCGGTGACGTGCGCGAATGGAGCATCTGCCAGTTTGTGGAGCGCATAGACCGCCATGCCCGTGCTTCCTTGCAGGATTCCGTGCGTCTGCTGGAGGCTTCCACCGAGGGGTATGTGCCTTTTACGGTGTTGGGCGACGATAGCCGTTTCTATCGGCACGACATGTATCACCTGCTTGCCGGGCGTGCCGTTTCGGCCTATCAGGCGTTGGACGGCTTCCGGGTAGATTCCTTGCAGTCGCTTCGCATCCGTTCCGTCTATGAGCAGATGGTGGATATATACCGTCACCGGGCCGGAGCGGAAGGAGCCGTGGTGCTCTGCACGCTGGATTACTGGGAGTGGAAAAACGGTGTCCTCAGCAACGCACCTTACCAAGTACGCGAGGGCAGAAAGGCGCAACAGAACGAGGCGTACCTCCGGATGCTGAACGGTTTGATAGAAGAGTATGGTAACTGTGAGGTGTGTGCGGAGGTCTATATCAAGAAAGTCTCTTATCTGCGTGCCGGCGTGGCAGGGCGCAGTGTGGCCGAAGCCTTGAAGGTATGTGATGAAGGGTTGAAGCGCTATCCCTCCTACAAGCGCATCAGCGAACTGCGGAACATCCGGGCAGAGATACTGCAACCGCAACTGGGCATGACGGTTTGCGAAAGTGGCTATCCCGGCGACTCGGCTGATGTGAATGTGAATTTTCGCAACCTGTCCGGATTCACCTTGAACCTTTATGCCACTACGTTGCCCGAAGTGCCGTGGATGGCTCCGAAGAAGTGTGTCCGTAGGAAGATAGCCTCCAGACACTTTGACTTGAAACCGTTGCCGGGCCGTGACAAGCTGCCCGAGGATGTGCCCTATCTCTCTACAGACACCGTTTGCAAGTTCGGTATCCCTCAGGAGCCCGGAGTATATATCCTGCAAGTAGTGCCCGATGGCGGCGTGGCTCGTGCGGAAGAACGCTTCCTGGCAGTGACCCGTTTCAAAGTGCTGACGCTGGATTTGGGCGACGGACGCAAGGAATTTGTCACGTTGGATGCTTCGACCGGACAACCGATAGCCGATGCCAAGCTGAGTTTCTATGCTTCTTCAGACAAATGGGAACGCACCCTGTTGACGGAGGTCGTGACCGATGCCGATGGAAGAGCGGTGCTGACCTGGCAGGAAGGAATCCGCAGCTACGTGGCACGCAAGAAGGGGGATACGGCCATGATGCGGCAGACGGTATATATGAACCGCTCGTACGACCGTCCCAAGGAAGTGGCGCGTGAGGTGGTGGCTTTACTGACAGACCGTTCGATTTATCGCCCCGGACAGACTGTTCATGTCAAGGGGATAGCCTACAGGCAGGGCGATGATAGTGCCCGTGTGGTGGAAGGGGCAGACTATGATTTGGTCTTGCTGGATGCCAACCACAAGGAGTTGGCTTCCACGACCGTGCGTACCAATGATTTCGGTTCCTTCACCACAGAGTTCGTGCTTCCGGCGGCTTGCCTGAACGGCTTGTTCAGTGTACGGGTGCAGAAAACGTATTCCACCGCCACTTTCCGGGTAGAGGAGTACAAGCGGCCTACTTTCGAGGTAACATTTGCTTCCGTTTCAGCGGCCTATCGACTGGGCGATAAAGTGATGCTGAAGGGAAATGTCAAAGCTTTCAATGGGATGACGGTGCAGAACGTGCCGTTGGCCTACACCGTGACTCGTCGCTATCCGTGGCCCGGTGTCCGGAACGATGCCGACGGGCCTCTGTTGGCCGACACTGTACGGCTGGATGCCAACGGTGATTTTGCCATTCCGCTGACGTTGGACGGTCGGCTGAAGGATGAAGGCAGATACGGAAATGTGTGTACTTTTTTGATAGAGGCTACAGTAACGGATGAAGCCGGCGAAACGCAGACTGCTTCGTTTGATCTGATGGCAGGTCCCAAGGCTTATTCGTTCGACATCCGCATCCCCCAATATCTCTGCAAGGAAGATAGCATGTCCTTTACTTGGGGCGTGAACAATATCATGAGTGTTCCTCAACACGTGAAAGGCACTTGTCGGCTGTATTCGGTTATGGAACAGGAGGGCACTGATGAGGCAGGAGCCGCCAAGCCTGTATGGGAGGGGGAGTTTACCGCCAATCAGCTTCAGAATTGCACTGCTTGGAAGAGACTGCCTTCGGGCAAGTATCGTCTGGAACTTTCCGTTCGCGACAGCCTGGGGCGTGAAGAGAGTAGTAAGGAATATGGTGGAAGTTGCTTCCTGCTCTTCTCGAAGGAGGATAAGCGCCCGGCGGCATTTACCCGTTTTTTCTATCACAAAGAGAACGAAGAGTTTGATGCAGAGCATCCGGCTTCCTTCTTGTTGGGCACTTCTTATCGGGATGCCTACGTGCTGATGGATATCTTCTGTGACGGTAAGCGCATTGAAAGTAGCACCTTGCAACTGAACGATACCCTTCTTCGCATGGAATATCCTTACAAAGAAGCCTACGGAGAGGGTGTCACGATGCTCTTCAACTTTGTGAAGAACGGCCAAATGTACGGGCAGCAGATTTTCTTGAAGAAGCGGAAGCCCGAACGTATGTTGGACATGAAGTGGGAAGTGTTCCGCGACCGTCTGCGTCCCGGTCAGGAAGAGGAGTGGAGGCTCGTAGTCAAGACACCTCAAGGTGCGCCTGCCGCAGCCGAGGTGCTGGCCACGATGTACGACGCTTCGTTGGATAAAATTTATAGCAACAGGCAGTTGCTGGAGGTTTACTATCCGAGTAAATTGCGTGGCGCTTACCGGAATGCAAGCAATAGTGGCAATAGCTATCTTTCTCTTTATTTTCCCTTGAAGCCTTGGAAAACACCGGTGTGGGCATTTGACCGTTTCTACTCTCCCTATCAAGGAGTGGAAGAGCTGATGGAGGCAGCAATGACGATAGATGAAGTTGCGATGGACGGGGCTTTCGTTACCGGTTATGGAACTCCCCGAGGCCTTGCAGGTGCCCGAGGAGTGCAATACAAGAGTGCGACGGCCAAGGTGATGAATTCCGTTGAAGCAGCTCCCGAAGTTTCGGAAATCAAGTATGTACCCGTAAATGTGGAAGAGGATGCTGCCTTGGATGGGGAGCCGGAAGATGGAGCTATTCCTGCAGAGCAGACCTTGCAGCCTCTTGCCGACCTTCGCACCAACTTTGCCGAAACCGCCTTCTTCTATCCGCTGCTTCGCACCAACGAGCAGGGAGAAGTGGCCTTCTCCTTCATCATGCCGCAGAGCTTGACGCGCTGGAACTTCCGCGGTTACTCGCACACTAAGGAGATGATGACAGGCATGCTGGATGCTTCGGCAGTCACGGCCAAAGAGTTTATGTTGACTCCCAATATGCCCCGTTATGTACGCACAGGCGATAAAACGCAGATAGCCGGAACGGTAGCCAACCTGACAGTGAAGGCCGTGAAATGTACAGTTACCTTTACTATGTTCGATCATGTGACGGAGAAAGTACTCTCTACGCAGCGCCGCAAGTTTACGGTAGATGCCGGAAAGACAACAGCAGTTGAGTTTGGTTTCGAAGTGACCAGCCGTTACAACAACCTGCTGGGTGTACGCATGGTGGCCGATGGAGGTACCTTCAGCGACGGCGAACAACACCTGTTGCCCGTATTGAGCAACAAGGAGTATATCACGGAAACGCTTGCCATGCCCATCCGTGGCGAAGAAACCCGTACTTTCGCATTGGACAGCCTCTTCAACCGCAACAGCCGCACGGCGACCGACCGCCGCCTGACGGTGGAATTCACCGGAAATCCGGCATGGTATGCCGTGCAAGCCCTGCCGGTATTGAGTCTGCTTACTAATGACAATGCCGTTTCTTGGGCTACAGCCTGGTATGCCAACAGTCTGGCAGGTTTCATCGCCAACAGCCAACCTCGCATCAAAGCGGTATTCGACAGCTGGAAAGCTACCGGTGGAGCCAAGAAGGGCTTCCTCAGCCAGTTGGAAAAGAATCAGGATGTCAAGAACATCTTGCTGGGTGAGTCTCCCTGGGTACTGGAAGCTACTACCGAGGCGGAGCGGAAAGCACGCATCGCTACTTTGTTCGACATCAATCAGCTGAACAACCGCCACCTTTCCGCCTTCGCCAAACTGAAAGAGTTGCAAGGCGAGGACGGTGGTTGGAGCTGGTACAAAGGCATGTCCGGCAGCCGCTATATCACCGGCTATGTGACAGAGCTGCTTGTCCGTCTTCCCTTGTTGACGGAGGGCGAGTTGCCTGAAGAGGTAGCCGCCATGAGGCGGAAAGCTTTCGGCTACCTGAACCGGGAAGCGTTGGAAGAGTACCGCAACCTGCGCAAAGCCGAGAAAAAAGGAGCACGAATCACCCATAATTCGTCAGCGGCAATGACCTATCTCTACCTGATAGCCCTCAGCGGCGAAAAGGTACCTGCCGAGAATCAGGCTGCTCACCGTTACTTCCTTTCGAAGGTACCTGCCAACCTGAAAGACGGGAGCGTGAGCAGTAAGGCACAGTCTGCCATCGTCCTAAAGGCGGCAGGACGGAGCGCCGAAGCAAACGAATTCATTGCTTCCCTCAAAGAGCATCTGGTGCAGACTGACGAGATGGGAGCACATTTTGCCTTCCACGACACGCCCTACAATTGGGGCATGCTACCCATTCCTGCCCACGTGGATGCGATGGAAGCGCTGCGCATGGTTGGTGGCAACGATGCACTGGTAGAGGAGATGAAACTCTGGCTGCTGAAGCAGAAGCAAGCCACCGGCTGGAATTCTCCGGTGGCTACAGCCGATGCCGTTTATGCCCTGCTGTGCCAAGGCAGTGACCTTTTGGAAAGCCGTGGCGATGTGCGCATTACCTTAGGAAACCAAACACTCTCCACCCTCCTCCTTCGGGAAGGAGGGGTATCTGAAGGGGGAGATGGTAGCGAACCACTTGCCCTCGGCTACCTCAAAGAGACCTTCACCAACGAGAGTCCCGTGCTGAAAGCCCAATCCGTCACTGTAGAGAAACGGGATGCCGGCATTGCTTGGGGAGCTGTTTATGCCCAATATCTGTCGCCCATATCCGATGTGAGGCAGCAGGGCGGAGCGCTGAGTGTGGAGAAGAAACTCTATGTGGAGCGCGTGTCGGCCGATGGCGCTAACTCCTTGCAGCCAGTTGCTGAGGGTACCCGATTGGCGGTTGGCGATAAGATAGTGGCCCGTCTGACCATCCGTCTGGACCGTGCCATGGACTTTGTGCAACTGAAAGACCGGCGTGGTGCTTGCTTCGAACCGATAGGTGCACTTTCCGGATATCGTTGGAGCAATGGTTTCGGCTATTATACAGAGGTGGAAGATGCCGGTACCAACTTCTTCTTCGACCACTTGGGCAAAGGTGTTTATGTCTTGGAGCATAGCTATCGCATAGCCCGTGGCGGAACGTATGAAACGGGATTGGCCACCATACAATGCGCCTACGCTCCGGAGTATGCTTCGCACTCGGCAGGGGGAACAATTGTGATAAAGTAGCTTCTATTTTAGGTACTTTCACTGAAAACCCTTATTTTTGTTTATTCGAAGTTACGAAAAGAGTGTAATTTAT
>CAMWRY010000055.1 GCA_947176775.1 uncultured Bacteroides sp. | reverse complement strand
TCCATTTCTGAGAGCTCTCCTAGAGGGGAAGGTTTAAGGGAGAAAAATGAAAAGCCTGGGGAAATGCAGGTATCTGAGAAGTGAAAATATTCAATAACCAATAGGAAAACGAATCATATCATGAAGAATTTGAATTTATTGTTAGGCGTGGGCAGTTCCTTGTTGATGGTATCACCGGCCCAAGCGCAGAAGAAGACTACAGACAGGCAACCTAATGTCATCTTTATCATAGCCGACGACCTCGGCTATGGCGACATGAGCTGTTACGGCGCGCATCGCGTCCAGACTCCCCATGTGGATGCCTTGGCCGATAGCGGCATCCGCTTTACGGATGCCCATGCGGTGGCCTCTACCAGCACGCCGTCGCGCTATTCCCTGTTTACCGGACATTACGCCTGGCGCAGAACCGACACCGGCATTGCCCGGGGCGATGCCGGAATGATTATCCGGCCCGAGCAGACGACCATCGCGGATATGTTCAAGGCAGCCGGATACACCACCGGTGCTATCGGGAAATGGCATTTGGGACTGGGCGATAAGACGGGCACACAGAACTGGAACCAAAAGGTGTGTCCCGGACCGGAAGATATCGGTTTCGACTACTCCTGCCTGATGGCAGCCACCGGCGATCGGGTGCCTTGCGTATGGATGGAGAATCAGCAGGTACTCGATTACGACCCGTCGGCCCCCATCGAAGTGAGTTATACAACGCCTTTCCCGGGCGAACCGACCGGGAAAAATAACCCCGAATTATTGACCAATCTGAAGCCCTCGCTCAATCACGGACACGACCAGGCCATCGTCAATGGCATTTCGCGTATCGGATACATGAAGGGAGGAGGCAAGGCGCTGTGGAAGGATGAAAATATAGCCGATACCATTATTGCCAAATCGGTAGGCTTTATCGAGCGTAATGGCGACAAGCCCTTCTTCCTATATGTAGGGACCAACGATGTGCATGTGCCTCGTTTCCCTCATCCGCGTTTTGTGGGCAAGAGCGGAATGGGCTATCGGGGAGATGCCATCCTCCAGTTCGACTACACGGTGGGCAAGATTATAGAGGCGCTGGAGAGAGAGGGACTGAGAGAAAACACGCTGATCGTGCTGAGCAGTGACAATGGCCCGGTGGTGGATGACGGCTATCAGGACCAGGCTGTGGAACTGCTGGGCGACCACCGTCCTTGGGGCGACCTGCGTGGCGGCAAGTACAGTAGCTTCGAGGCCGGAACCCGTGTGCCCTTTATCGTCAGCTGGCCCGGCAAGGTGAAAGGGGGAAAGACGTCGGACGCCTTGGTGTCGCAGATAGACCTGTTTGCCTCAATGGCCGCTTTGGTGGGGCAAGAGATGCAACCGGGTGCCGGGGTAGACAGCCGTAACCAGCTGAAAGCATTTCTGGGAACCGACCGCAAGGGGCGTGACTATGTGGTAGAGTCTTCAAGCTCTTTGTCTGTTTCGGACGGAACATGGAAGTACATCACGCCCAGTAAAGGAACCGCCTTCATGAAACTGACGCAGACAGAGACGGGCAATGCTCCTATAGAACAGCTGTATAATCTGAAGGAAGATAGAGGCGAGAAGAATAACCTCGCCGGGAAATACCCCAAAAAGGTAGCAAAGCTGAAGGCCGTGTTGGAGCAAGAAAAAGCGAAAGGATTCAGACAAAACCATTAGAACGCTACTATGTAACACCTCCGTACATGATGTTACCTTTGTTTCTTTCTTAGGCTTGACCTAAGTGGGGGACTGAAGAGGTACTTCTTGAATAAAAAGTAAACAGGCTTTTAGGAAAAACTGGAATCTCTGATAAAGCATTTCTCGACCAATATTCCTTGAGTTGACAGACGCTTGTGTCTGTCGGCTCAGGGACTTGTGTTTGTCAGCTCAGACACCAGTGTTTGTCAGCTCAGGGACTTGTGTCTGTTAAGTATTGGAAATCAGTTCTCTATGATATAGGTTGCCCCACCTTGTTTTTAACGTGAGTTTGATATAAGGGCTGCATGGTGCTTCTCCTCCTCCCGAGAGGAGGGGAAGCACCATGCGGCATGTGTGAATCGCTTATATCGAACTGCCGAATTTTATATTCAGCTGCCGAGGCATGAAGTTGGGTCCGGCTACTATTTGAAAAAAAACGCCTTTTTAGTAAATGCCCCTCTCCCGAGATGTGTATTCTATGCAAACAGAGACGAAAAAGATGGAAAAGAAACTTGATGAATTTGAAGAATTGATGTTCGACCATTTGGCCGGAAACCTGTCGGATGAGGGAGGACGGGAGTTGCTTCGCCTCTTGCAGTCGGCCCCCTCCTGCCGGCAGCGGTATAAGGAGATGGCACGGATACGGGCCAAATCGCTGTTCGGAAAGTTCGAGCAGGAGAAGCGGGCCGATTACGAAGCCCTCTCTGCTGCGTTGGGGCTGACGAAGAAACCTGTCGGGCGGAAAGTCGTGTTGTGGCATCTCTTGCGAGTAGCTGCCGTGGCCTTGCTGGTTCTTACGACTTCCATCGCTGCCTACTACATCTATCGGGATACGGCCGAAACTCACAGGGAATCCGCTTTGTGCCGGATGGAGGTGCCTTTAGGGTCGCAGACCAAAGTGATTCTGCCCGATGGTTCGACTGTCTGTCTGAATTCGGGCTCCATTCTGAAGTACGACTCGGATATCCTTCGGCAGAAGAACCGGGAGGTCTATCTGGTGGGCGAAGGCTATTTTGAAGTACAGTCGGACCCGAAAAGACCTTTTATCGTCCATGCCGATGTCCTCAGCGTTGAAGCGCTCGGCACGGTCTTCAATGTGCGTTCCTATCCGGAAGATACGGAGATAGAAGTGAACCTGATAGAAGGCAAAGTGAATGTGTTCTCAGCCTCGGAAACCCAAGGGAATGTGATTCTTTCTCCGGATGAGAAGCTGACCTATGACAAGAGAAGCGGTAGGATGAGCCATTCCCACGCCGACGCCCTGCAAGCCTCGCGCTGGATCATCGGCCGGTTGAGCTTCGTCAATGCGGCAGTGCCTGAGATCATGAAGGTCATAGAACGCCAGTACGATGTGCGGATTGTGCTTTGCAGCCGCTACATAGAGAAAGAGGTGTTCTCGGGGAGCATCAGCTCCACGCTTACGGTGGAAGAGATATTGGACTATATAGATGTCGACAATAAATATAGCTGGAGTCGGAACGGCAATGTGATTACTGTTACCGATAAGTAAAAATGAATCAATTAACCTTAGTCGGATTATGATGGAAAATACTACGTAGATGCAAACCGGAAAAATCGGAGATACATAGTGGGGTATGCTTTCCGATTCCAAGATTAAGAATTTATTCAGTAATAATCTTAAAATTAATACAAATGTATGAAAAATAAATGTTTTAATAGCGGAATGGCACGTGTGTTTTGCCCTTCCGGAGTGAATCCTCTATCTGTATACAAACAATTCTTACTGACCTTATTATTATTTTTTATCCTGCCGTTCGCCACGGCCGTGGCCTCGCCTTTGCAGGAAATCCGAATCACGATTCAGCAGAAAAATGTGCCGTTGAACAAAGTGTTCAAGGAGATAGAAGAGAAGACGGGCTACTCCTTCCTGATTCGCAACAACGATGTAGATGCGAATGCGAAAGTCTCTGTGGATGTCCGGAATGAGACCGTTGCCGAGGTCTTGGGTATGCTTTTCGACGGCAAGGGTATCCGATACGAGGTCAACGGAGAACGCATTTCGGTCTACAAGGCCGCCCAGTCGCGTCAAGGCGGCAAGCGCAAGATTACCGGTAAGGTGGTGGACCATACGAAAGAGGTCCTTATCGGCGCTTCCGTCCACGTGGCCGGAACCACCAACGGTGTCATCACGGACATTGACGGCAACTTCACCTTGGAGCTGGATGCGAACGACACCCGGCTGGAGGTGAGCTACGTGGGCTATAAGACGCAGATGATTGACGTGGGCAATAAGTCTTTCATTCATATCGTCCTGGCAGAAGACGCGGAGACGCTGGAAGAGGTGGTCGTAGTGGGCTACGGGGCGCAGAAGAAAGCCAACCTGACAGGTGCGGTGGCTTCTGTGAAAATGGATGAAGTGATAGCCAACCGTCCTCTTTCTCAGGCAGCGGATGCCTTGCAGGGAACCGTTCCGGGACTGTTGGTCTCCAGCAATGGTAACGCCCCGGGCAAGGGCAAGTCCTTCCAGATTCGTGGTGCTTACTCTGTGGGAATCAAGAATGATGACGGGTCCTATGGCGCTACCATCAAGCCTTTGGTGCTGATTGATAATGTCGAGGGGGATCTGGACATGATTAATCCTGAGGATATTGAGACGATTACGGTGCTGAAGGATGCCGCGTCGGGTGCCATCTACGGTGCGCGTGCTGCCGGTGGCGTGATTCTGGTCACCACCAAACGCCCTAAGGGGGAAACGACTTTCCAGCTGAACTATAACAACAATTTCGCATTTGCCTCGGCGATGAATCTGCCGGAGCAGGCTCCTCTGACGGAGTATCTGAAGGCCTATTCGAATGCGGCCGGAGACCAGTTCTGGACGATGGGGTCGCCGAGTGTCAGCAAGTGGCTGGGCTATCTGGAGCAATATCGCAATAACCCCTCCTCCATCCCGACTGTGGGTGACGGAATCTATAAAGATGCGGATGGCGGTATATATTATATGAATGAGAAGGACTTGGTCAAGAATATGTTGGAAACCAGTTTCCAGCAGACACACAACATTTCGATGACAGGTGGCACCGACAAGTTGCGCTATCGCTTGTCGGGCGGCTATATATCCAATGACGGTGTGCTCATAACCGACAAGGACCGGTATGAGCGTATGAATGTGAGCGGATTTATCTCGGCGGATGTCGTTAAATGGTTTACTCAAGAGGCAACATTCAGCTATGCGCACAGTAAAAATACGTTGCCCAATTCCGCTTTGGGGGCCATTTATTCCACTCGGTTGGCCTCTTTCTATCCCGAAGGCAATATGCCGGAAGGCATTTCGGAAGCGGCATCGGACGGACTGCCTTTCTTTACTCCGGCCAATCAGATACGATGGTCCAATCCGTCCAAGACTTTGTATGATAACCCTCGCATCTTCTTGAAGTCTATATTGAAACCCATGAAGGGCTTTGAGGTGGCTTTTGAATATACCTTTGACAAGAATGTGTATGATTATAGCTGGTACACGGGAAGCGTGGAATATACCACCGTTCAGGGAGGCAAGAATGTGACCCCGACGAATGACTATTTGCAGAAGACAAAACGATATACTGATTACAATTCCATCAATCTGTACGGGACGTATGATTTTGCCTTGGGCGGCCATAAATTCAAAGTCATGGCCGGTTTCAATCAGGAATCGAGTTACAGGGAAACCATGGAGGCGTTTTCATACGGACAGGCTGTCATAGAAGTTCCTTCGCTGGGCTCGGGTACGTCTACGCTGAAGGCTACCGATGCGTATAATGAATATTCTGTACGTGGCGGCTTTTTCCGCGTGAACTATAACTATAAGGATAAGTATCTGCTTGAGGTGAACGGCCGTTATGACGGTTCTTCCAAATTCCCTAAAGACTCACGCTATGGTTTCTTCCCCTCCGTGTCGGTAGGATGGAATGTGGCTCAGGAGAAGTTCATGGAGAGCACGCAAGATTGGCTGGGTTCTTTGAAGCTGCGCGCGTCCTATGGCATGATTGGCAATCAGAATGTACCGGCCTATTCGTTTATCCCTACAATGACTGTAGACAATAAGTATAATGGTTGGGTGTACGATGGGAATTATGTGACGGCCATCACTACGATCCCTTCGCTGGTCAGTTCAAACTTTACGTGGGAGAAAGTCGGAACGTTGGATGTAGGTCTTGACCTTTCCATGTTCGACAATCGCTTTACCGGAACCTTCGACTGGTATCAGCGGAATACGAACGGCATGCTTGCTCCGGGCATGCAGTTGCCGGGAGTGGTAGGTGCCGATGCTCCTTATCAGAATACGGCGGACATGCGCACCCGTGGCTGGGAAGTCAGCCTCAATTGGCGTGACCGGATTGGCAAGGTGGGCTATCGCATCGGCTTCAACTTGTCGGACAGCCAGTCGGAAATCGTGAAGTACAACTCAAATGAATCCGGCATATTGACCAGCACCTTGGGCAATGGCTCTACCTTTTGGAACTATTACGAAGGAAAGAAATTGGGCGAAATCTGGGGATATGAATTTGATGGATTCTATACGGTGGATGATTTTATAGACACTTCTTCCTGGAAACTGAAAGATGGAGTTCCCGGTATCAATGGTTACAATCCGCGTCCGGGGGATGTGAAGTTTAAGAATCTGAGGGATGACGAAAAGGATGTGAATATAATCTCCAACGGCGACAATACCGTAACCAATCCGGGCGACCGCAAGGTGATAGGTAACAATACGCCGCGTTATTTGTATGGCATCAACCTGGGAGTGAATTATAAGGGCTTTGACTTGAACGTGTTTATGCAAGGCACCGGTAAGCGTGATGCATGGATTGCAAACACGTTGACCTTCCCGATGTACTCCGATTTCAAGTTCATACCTCTGTACGAAGGATTAGGCAATTACTGGCAACCGGTAGATGCGGCCAATGGCGATTATACGCCGGTCAATGCCAATGCGGAGTTCCCACGCATCTATGGCAATTATGGCAATCAGGGTTCCAACTATCGTCAGTCGGACAAGTATTTGTCGGATGCTTCTTATTTCCGCATCAAGAATGTGACGTTGGCTTATACCTTCCCGAAGTCGTGGGTTACAAAGATTTCCTTGTCTCAGTTGAAAGCATTTGTAGGTGTGGAAAATCTGGCGACCTTCTCCTCTTTGGCGAAAGGTATTGACCCGGAAACTCTGTCATGGAACTATCCGGCCTTCCGTACCGTTTCATTTGGTTTGAATATCACATTATAAACGTTCAATTAATACGAAGATATGAAAAAAATAATTATAAGTCTGGCCGTTCTTGCAGGCGTGACGTTATCCGCTTGTAATGACAGTTTTTTGGAAAAAACTCCGATAACGGATTTGACGGAGGACAATGCGTTCAATTCCTATGACAATTTCAAGGCCTTCATGTGGCCTTGCTATGCCATGTTCACCAATACTACCATCCGTACTTCTCTGAACGACTGGGGACAGAATGGACAGTATCAGGGAGATATGGATGCCGGGTATTTGGAATCGAAATATGTGAATGGCTACAATAAATATGCTTATCAGACAGTGGCCAGTGTGGCATCCGGCAATGGCTGGGATTTCAAGTCGTTTATCCGCCGCATCAACATCATGCTCTCCCATATTGACGGTTCGAGCATGACCGATGCCCAGAAGAGCCACTGGCGCGCTGTAGGCTACTTCTTCCATTCATATTGGTATATGGAACTGATAGACCGTTTCGGGGCAGTGCCCTGGGTGGAGCAAGTCTTGAAAGAAGATTCTCCCGAAGCCTATGGCCCCCGTGTGGACAGGAAAGAAGTGGCAGACAAAGTGCTTGAACGCCTGAAATGGGCTGAAGAGAATATCGGCAATTTTGAGGCACAGGATGGAGGGAACACCATCAACCGGGATTGTGTACGGGCGGCTCTTTCGCGCTTTGCCTTGCGCGAGGGAACTTGGAGGAAGTATCACGAACTGGGTGATTACGAGAAATATCTCCGCGAGTGTGTACGTGTTTCGGAACTGCTGATGAATGACTATCCCACCGTGTATAAGGGTACGGACGGGCAACCGGCAGCCGGCTATGGCGAGATGTGGATTACTCCTGACTTGGGTGGCATACCGGGAGTCATCTTTTATAAATCTTATGTGGAAAACATGAATGAGCACAGCATGGGGCACGTCGAGCATACCTCTTCTCACTATGTGGAGATGAGCCACAATACGGTGAATTTGTATTTGATGAAGAACGGCAAGCCTATCATGAATGTGGAATCGGATTATCATGGTGAAAAGGATATGTATGCAGAGTTCCGTGATCGCGATCCGCGTCTGTATCACACGGTGATGCCTCCTTATAAGGTAAAAGCCGGAAAGGGTGATTATGCGACGTGGTCGTATACGGACAATCCGGCCGATCGCGAATATATAGATATTATGGGTGCCAATACAAGTTGCAGTAATCCGGGGGTAGGCATGAAACGTCTGCCGGGACAAAACTGGGGAGCATCCCTTGTACCTGAAATCCCCAGATTGGGGACCGGTGCATTTGTCACATGCCGTTCCGGCTACTATGTGTGGAAGAACTGGAGTAACTGGGAAAAGAACTTTAATAATGGTTCGGTAAATACGGCAGACAAGCCTATCTTCAAGATTGAAGAAGTGCTGCTGAATGAAGCTGAGGCCAAATTTGAACTTGGAGAATTGGACCAGACTGTGATTGACAAGACGATCAATAAACTGCGTGACCGTGCAGGAGTTGCCGGAATGGTGATTGCTGATATTGATGAAAATTTCGACCCGAATCGTGGTAAGTACTATCCGAAGAATAATGATAGCGGCGTTCTGGTTGACCCCGTATTGTGGGAAATCCGCCGTGAACGTATTGTTGAGTTGATGGGTGAAGGATTCGGATTTTACGATGTGCGTCGTTGGCGAATGGCACCGTGGTTTATCAATCAACCGGCAACCGGCATCTGGACAAGCAAGGCGGATGCCGCGAAAAACGACATGACTTTGTATAATCCTTCCACCGGCTATTCAGACGGAGTAAACGGCTCGATGACAGAAGGCAATGTGTTCCTTTTCAATGACCCGTTGAAGGAAGGCAAAGGTTGGCTGGAGAAATATTACCTGTATCAGGTGCCGACTACTGAGATATTATTGAATCCTAACTTGGAGCAGAATCCGGGATGGTGACCGGCTATGGTATAAAAAAGGCATAGGAGAGGGCAACAGGCCCTTTCTTATCCTTTTTGTCCACATAATCGATTCAGAGCCTGTTTGAATTTTCTTCAAAAAGTTTTTTCTTCAGCTTCCTCCCAAGTTTCTTTTCGGTCTGTTTTCCTCTTTTTATTCGCCACATAGCTCGCTATGCTCCTCATAAAAACAGAAAAACATCCTCAAAAAGAACTCTCAAAAGAAGGCTGAACAAAATTTAAACAGGCTCTTAGTAGAAAAATCTAAAAGAAGAAAGATGAAGATTGAAAAGATTGTAGTAGCGTGCTCCTTTTTGTCATGCGGCATTGCTCAAGCTCAGCAGACTGCCCCTAATGTCATCTATATATTGATGGACGATTTGGGGTATGGGGATTTACAATGTTATGGACAGCAGAAGATAGAAACTCCGAATATTGATAATCTCCGGGCGCAGGGAATGAAGTTCACTCAGCATTATTCCGGTTCTCCTGTTTCGGCACCTTCGCGTTGCGTGCTTATGACCGGTCAGCATTCCGGGCATGCGCAAATTCGCGGTAATGATGAATTGCCGGCGCGTGGGGCGGTTAGTAACTACGATTCCATGTATGTGCATAAGGAATTGGAGGGGCAATATCCGCTTAAGGCGGGAACCATGACTTTGGGGCGTATGATGCAGCAGGCAGGGTATGTGACCGGTTGTTTTGGCAAATGGGGCTTGGGGTATCCTGGTTCTGAAGGAGCTCCCGAGAAACAGGGATTTGACCTGTTTTTCGGATATAATTGCCAGCGTCAGTCTCATACCTATTATCCGCCTTTCTTGTATGAGAATGAAAAGCGCGTCTATCTGAAAAATAGTGTGACGAATCCTCATACCGAGAAATTGGATGAAGGGGCCGATCCGTATAATCCGGCCAGTTATGCTAAGTTCACGCAAAAAGAATATGCTGACGATTTGATATTTGACCGTTTGATTAGGTTTGTAGACAAGCATAAGGATGTCCCGTTCTTTGTAATGTGGACTACTCCCTTGCCTCATGTTTCTCTGCAGGCTCCTGAACGCTGGGTGAATTATTATGTCCGGAAGTTTGGAGATGAAAAGCCTTATCTTAGCGAAAGAGATTACTTGCCTTGCCGTTATCCCCATGCCACTTATGCGGCAATGGTCAGCTATTTTGATGAATTGGTGGGTAAATTGGTGGAAAAGCTGAAAGCTGAAGGTTTATACGAAAATACCTTAATTGTATTTACTTCGGATAACGGACCTACGTTCAATGGTGGTACAGATTCGCCTTGGTTTAACAGTGGTGGCCTGTTCCGTTCCGAGTATGGATGGGGAAAGTGTTTCCTTCATGAAGGAGGAATCAGAGTGCCTGCTATCTATACGTGGCCGGGAAAAATAGCTTCGGGTAGTGAAAGCCATCATATTTGCAGTGCACAAGATGTAATGCCTACATTGGCGCAATTGGTGCATACCGTTTGCCCACCGACAGATGGCATAAGTTTCCTGCCTACTCTGCTTGGCAGGGAACAAGAGCAGCAGGAACATGAATTCTTGTACTGGGAATTTCCCGAACTTGATGGGGAAAAGGCTGTACGTTGGGGCAAATGGAAAGGCTTGCTGAAGAATATCAAGAAGGGAAATACTGAAATAATGTTATTTGATTTGGAGAATGACATCAGGGAGGAATACAATGTGGCGGATAAACATCCTGATATCGTGAGAAGAATGGAAGAAATGATGGAAGAGTCTACTATTCTTCCCGAAAACAAACGGTTCAGAATGTAGCCGCCGGATAAATTCCATAACTTCACATAAGGGATGAAAGGATGATTGGCTTGCAGGCCGACATCCTTTCCGTCATGACGGATTAATAATTTTAAGAGCCTGTTTAAATTTTGTTCAGCCTTCTTTTGAGAGTTCTTTTTGAGGA
>CAMWRY010000054.1 GCA_947176775.1 uncultured Bacteroides sp. | reverse complement strand
GTATTATACGAATTATAGTAACTACTATCGTAATTACTATAACCGATACTATAATTATCTCAAATATGGTTTCTAAGTATGGGACTTAATATTGCTGTATTTGTTCCAGAGGGCATTGTTTTGTCCTCTGATTCATTGGCTTTCCTAAGACAAAATGATGAAGGATTTGAAGCATCCTCTAAAAGAACATTTACCGTATGGAATAGGTTTCTTGTTTCATTTGTTGGCGGAGGCTTTATAAACGGGAAACCATACGGATATTATATACAAGAGATTGAAAGCAAACGAAATTCAATTCAAATAGACCATGTAAAACATTTTACTGAGTTTTTTTTAGAGTTCTTTAAACATTTCCATAATGAAAATGAAGAACCATTTATAGTATATATCGCAGGAAGTTCTATTGAAGAGTCAAGGTTACATCATGAACTTTATTTGATAGACTGTGATAACGTTATCAAACTCAATGAATCTAATGAGAAAAACGAAGTTTATAATTATCACATGATTGGTAGAGGACTATGGATAAACAAACTTGTTTTGCCAACAACTTTTGAAGACCAACAATCAGAAGTAAATGAGTTATTTGAAGCAGCGAAGATTGACTTTTCTAAATATTCTCTTGAAGACGCAGAAAAATTTGCTCAATTTTTGATTTGTACTACAGCACAGATGGATAAATTTATTCAAACAAGAGCAACTGTAAATTTGAATATAACAACAGGAACAGTTACTTCGCAAGGTACTACGATAAAAGAATACGATTTATAGCATAATATGCAATGATAAGCACAATAGAGTCGCATTTAAAAGAATTATATTTGATATTTTATAGTGCTTGTCCCTTTTTTCTTTGTATCTTCCAATCATACGCTCCATTAGCGACATCGGCAACCTCTTTGTAGGTCTGCCGATGTCTTATTTTGTCAAAGGTCTGTCGGCTATCCGCATAGTCACAGAGCCAAGTACCGATAGCCTGCTGTTGTTCTTTGGTCTCGCCATAATTCTGCATTACACGCTTGATGTCGGCAGCTTCATCATTGCCAAAGATGGATTTGTATTTGTCCGTACCATAATGGATAATCGCATCAATGGCACGCTTGAATACCTCACTGGCTGCATAGAGTACATCGGCAAGAATAGCCAAAACCTGCTTGCGTAATTTCAATTCGCCCTGCAATCGGTTGATGGTCTTATCTTTCTCCGCATTGGCAAGTCTGACCGCATTATTGATACACAGTTGCATATTCTCGTTTTGGCTGTTAAGTTCCTTGATTGCCTTGTCACGTTCTGTGGCAAGAGAGCGACTTTGTGCTATGGCATTATCACGCTCCGCTTCGGCTTTCTGCTTTTCCGAAGCCAACACCTTCGTCTGCTTCTCCACCTCTTTGATGACGGTAGGCTTGAACGCAATTTTTAGACAATCATATTCCTGAACGAGTTGCTTGTACTCCCTTTCAAGAGTGGCGGCTTTGCCGATACCGACCAGACGCCCCACGCTATCCAAGATGCCGTCCACCGTGTTCTTGCGAATTTCATCACGCTTTTTCTGTTTGTCGGCTATTTCACTGTCAAGTACCGCACTCAGTTCAGCTTTAACCATGTTCTCAATCTCTATGGAGTTGCGCTCGGCTTCGGCTTCCGCTTTGGCAGAGAGGGCGGCTTCCTTTTCCGCTTTGGCTTGCTCGGCTTCCTGTTTCTGCTTGGCGATGATGAAGTCCGTCCGCTCCAGATGCTTCTTGCCCGTAAGCTCTTTTGAGATGCCCCTTTCCATCTCCAAGCACTCAGCCAAAAGCGTCTGCATCTCACTTATGGCTTTCTCGTCCAACTTACAGGACTTGCCTGTTTCGTGGTTCATCCAATCCCATACGATATGGGCATGGAGATTGGGCTTCCATGTGGCTAGATCTTGTGGGTTGCTGTAATGTCCCTCGTCACGGTGGATGAACACTTGCAGGGGTGTAATTCCCCAACGCTCCTTACACACTTCACAGAAATGCCGCAACTGTTCCATAGTCGTTTCATTATTGATTACGACCACACCCTCTTTGAGTGGGGTGCTGCCACGCACGATGGTCACCTTACCAGTCTCTTTGTTCACTCGCTCACGGTCTTTGGTCTGCATTGCCCGACCTGTCTTCTCCTTGACCATTTGGGCAATCTGATTGTAGCGGTCAGACAATGAACTGTTGCCCAATTCAGATGCTACCCATGCTTCGTTTGAAACCATGAGGTCGGTGCGTATATAGAGCTTCTCCTTGTTGATATGGGCAAGGTATTCAGTTTTTCGCTTGTTATGTTCTTCGCTGCTGCCTGTGTTGCAAGGCTTGATGTTGATGGATGTCTTTTGTGCCATGGGGTTGATTATTATTCTGTTTTCCAATATCGGGTTCTTAGGGTATATCCTAAGCGGAGATTGCAAAGAGAGGGTCACTCTTTACTCGGGGTTCTCAGGGGTGAAACGCCTTGAGTGGGTTATTAGGGCAAAGCCTTAATCCCCTCGGGAGAGCCCACAACTTCGAGAGCAAAACGGAGAAGTTATAGTGGGCTATAAGGCGAAAAGCCTTTTGTTCATCCATGCCTCAAGTCCGCACCCGCAAATGCCACCAGCCGCGTAGTCGCTTTCAAACGGGAAAGGGTGCGTTCTCCGTATTTCTCTGCCAACTGTTCTTTGGTGCAATTGGTATTTGTGATAAGGAGTTTGCCTTTCCGCTCGCAGTCATCCACAAAATCGGGAAACACATTGAAACGGTTGCCATACTCCTGATAAGGTTCTTCACGTCCGACATCATCAATGATAAGCAGTTGCTTCTGCATTACCTCATTGTAATGGCGGTTCATTTCACGAGCTAAAACAATAGAGAATATCTTGTGATAGTATTGTTCCATAATACAGGGCAGCACTTGCAGGCAAATGGTGCTTTTCCCTCTGCCACAATTACCCATACAAAACAGTCCCATCTTCTTGTTGTCGGTCAGCCAGTCTGCCACTTCATCATATTCGGGCAACCATTTGAAGGTATCGCCTAAGAAATGCTTCAATCCTGCAAATAATATGTTTCTTGCATTAGGCAGACGGATATGCAGCCGTTGGGGTTGCAAGTCCACTTTTCGCTCCTTAAAGTTTTGAACGGAAGCGCCGAAATCTATTATGCTGTTTGAATCCATGTTTACCATCCTGATATGTCTTTGAATTTATTCGGATTATTGTCCGTCAATTTTACTCCAACTTGTAGGGAAGGAAGCTGCTTTTGCTTACTTTCCCTCTTGTTTTCTCTTTTTATCAGCCAATTCACAAAGTGCCTTTGTGTATCGGCTTCCGATTTCGGAGACGCACCGCTTGTTTGCAGGTAGAGAAAGAATGCTTCAAGTTGTTTTTCGATATATGCTGCATCCAATTCGACACCCTGCTTACCTATATACTCTTTTACGCTGCACAACCACGCTTTATTACCGGACAAATGATTTTGTAACTGATTCAAAGGAAGAAGTTCCTCTTTATCTATAACAGATATATTGTTTTCTGTTTTATATGTCTTTATAATAGTTCCATCCTGTGTCACGTTTGCTGTTCCATCCTGTGTTCCATCTTGTGTTCCATTTGGTGTCACATTCAGCCGTGCCACTCGGTTATCTGCCTTCATCAACAAAGTGTATTCAGGCGTGGAAGAGTTGTTCTTTCCCTCTTGATAAGCGATAAGTCCACGGTCTTGAAGCCTCTTTCTCAATCGGCAAAGTGTTTGTCGGCTTATGCCGAGATTATTGGTAATACGCTGCGTACTGCATCCGAAAGGATTGCGCCAATACAGACGGTTACATTCAGCCAGGAAGAAGAAATACAACTGTGTCTCTTTCGCTGAGAATAGCTGTATTTCGTTCTCCCGCCAGAATTGCCTCATGTAATCAAAAGAGTTCGCTTCCATACTATTAGCGATTGAGCAATGCCGCATCCACTTCCAGCTTGCTGAAATAAAGGTGTTTGGCATTGAGGTGATAAGGCAACTGTTTACGTTGGCAACGCTTACGCACCGCCCCTACAGACAAGCCAAGATATTCTGCCACCTGCTTCACATTCATCACGACATCCGTATGCCGCTCCATTCGTTGAACCACATCGTTCACCACTTTAATATAATTTTCATGCTTCATACTGTAACTTTTTAATGTTCATAATCGCTTCAAGATTGCGGTACCATCAATCAGGAAGCGACACAAAAGTACAGGGAGAGAAATCGGGAAAACGAAATTCACAACAAATATCTTTTGATACTTAACGCATATTATTATAAGAACGAGCATTCATACTCACTTTCATACTCCAAATGCTCAAAAAGGAATCCATAATGTAAATGCAAGGTCTGAATACATGTCCAAAAAGTGGACGGTAGCAAGTCCCATTTTGAATGGGAAGATAAATTGGGCTACCTGAAAATTGGTTCTATAAACAAATTAGCCCCATAAAAAGAACTGATATTCAAAAGAAAAAAGTACCTTTGCGAAGAAGACGGACGAAGAGAGTCCGCCACGTGAGTTTATTAATCCGTGTTACCACATTGTGTTACTCACTCAAATTGAACGCTATCATTGAACATCGGAAGATGCTGAAATAGAGAAGACAACGCTTGAATTTTGAAGATAAAAAAGAGCTATTTTCAAATACCAGGCGGATCACTTAGAAATCAAGCGGTTATCTAAAACAGATAATCGCTTTTTTCTTTATATACACTATATTTTGCTACGTTTGTGTAAACCAGTGTGTAAACCGGAAAACCGAATGAGCGAAACAATTAAAGTACTGTGTTACAAATCAAAAACTCTTAGTAATGGTGAACATCCTCTGATGTTATGCGTCTGTAAAGACCGCAAAAGAAAGTTTCAAAGTCTTGGTATATCCATAAAAGCGGAATTATGGGACTTCAAGACAAACCAACCAAAAGACAAATGTCCGAATCGTGAAAGAATAGCCGTTCTCATTAGCGAAAAAATCAATGAGATACAGAAAGCCGCTTTGGATAAGAGAATAGCAGGCAAGGACTTTACGGCTACAACTCTTATTGAATCTGCCACAAACAACACTGCCAATAAAACGGTAGGTGAATACTATCTGACTTATATTCAGAACTTACAGAAAGAGAATAGAATCAGATACGCAGGAATGTTTGAAGTGTCCTATTCGTCTTTTATAAAGTTCAACAAGCATCTTGACATACCATTCTCTGATATTGATGTTGCTTGGCTAAAGCGGTATGAGAAATGGATGAAAGAACAGAATCTTTCAGTAAGTACCATAAGTACACGAATCAGACACCTACGAGCCGTCTTTAATCTGGCGATAACGGAACATTCAATTAAAAGCAATTGTTATCCGTTCCACTCCTATAAAGTTTCCAAGTTGAACAAGCAGACCGCAAAAAGAGCTTTGAACAAGCAGGACATACTGAAAGTAATGCAATACAAAGGCACTTCTCTTATGGAATGCCTTGAATAGTGCAAGATGCGCAGATTTCCCCCTTTATGTCTAAAAAGCGATGCGTCTTACATCATTTACCGGAACGAACAGGTTACTGGGTGACAACGCCATAGTAGACAATGTTGTCTATGCGCTTCTGATAGATGCGGCGATCCTGCAACAGACGCCCCAAGGCAAAACAGAGATCGACGTCCTTGATTTTGGTCAGGTTCTGCAATTCGAAAATAGTACAACTCTTCAGGTTGCACAGAATGGCATAAATCTTTTTCATATTCTCGGTCACGATTTCGATATTCATCATGATATCTCCTTTCTCTAAGGGTTTTAGTATTCAAATATAAGCAATAAAAAAGGGAATGGCAAGCTTTGTTCAAGATTTTCATTTCAGATAACATTCTTTGAGGGATATAGACATAAAATCTGTCAAAAACAGGAAACTTTAAGCCAACACACAAACAGCAATCCGCATCGGTCAGCAAGAGCCGCTCAGGGGAGATGAATGTGCTTACCCTCGGGAGTAATGAGCAGTGAACCGGTCTTGATGTAGTGCTTACCGTCCGAAGAGACAATGATTTTGGTATCACTGTTTGTAGCGGAGGACTTGGAAGACTCGCTTGCAGAGGAGACATCTCGCAAAGTGGCGGACTGCTGAGTGGTCTCCAGATAGCTCTTCATCTCGTCTAACCGACCATCCTTGAACCAGACTTTGACGACAGAACTGCCGCCGAGGGCAGGGGCACGAAAAGTCCAGGCTTCGCCATCGGAGTTGAGGTCGCGATACTGGGGAGTGCCGAGGATGGCGCACACTTGGTCGAAATTCATGCCTCGCTCGATGCGGCTCAGTCGGCGGTAATCGAATCCGCGACAAATGCTACAACCCGTCAGCAAGAGGACAAGGGGCAAAGCCAGAAAAACAGATATCTTTTTCATAACAGAACGTTTTAGATCCTGTTTAAATTTTCTTCAAAAATAATTTTCATTCAGCTTCTTTTGAATTTCTTTTCGGTCTGTTTTCCACTTTTTATTCGTCACATAGCCCACTATGCTCCTCATAGAAACAGAAAAACATCCTCAAAAAGAACTCTCAAAAGAAGGCTGAACAAAATTTAAACAGGCTTTTAGTTTTTATCCATAAAGCAAAGATAACAAGATAAAAAACGATTCTGTGGTGGTTTTCTCTATTTATAGGTAGGGGTTTCCCTATCAGTAATACTCCGTCAGATGCCTTTCTTGATGACAGGTAAACCGAAACAGCCAGTCTGCAAGAGAAGTTGTCGAGGCTTACCTTCCCGAGCCTTGTTGTAGGTAGCACGAGAGACATGCAGGGTCTCGGTCTTGCCGTCGGGAAAGGATACATGCAGGTAATATTCCCGGCGGACACCATCGGGGATATAGTGGCGACGACCGACGCGACGACTTTTCTTATACTCCTTTATCTGCTTCTTAAGGACAATGACAGTAACCTCCCGGGAAGAAGAGGGATCGGCAAGATGATAGTTAACAAACAAAAAGAGAGAACCTACGAATAGAGAGACGCAGACCGTATGGCAAAGGGCGTTCAAGACGCGGTGGTCGGTGGTAGTGAGCCAGCACCACCGACCGTATAGGGGGAGGGTAAGAAGAACGGCCGCCAAAGCAACGCCAAGGGGTATCCACAAGGGAGTAAGAGTCCAATCGTAGAAAACCCAAAGAAGCCCCCCTGCCAAGAGGACAAGGAGGAGCATCAGGACGCGGAGGAGTTTCAGACAAAAGGATTTCATCAGGCAATAGTGTATGAAAGATTAGGACTTCGCCTGATGCACGGTCAGTTGTGGGAAGGGGAAAGAGATGCCTTCCTTGTTGAACAGAGCATAGACGGCACGGTTGGTATCGAAGTAGACAGCCCAATAGTCGGCGCTCTTCACCCAGACGCGAATGACAACGTTGACACTACTGTCCTCCAAAGCATGGAGAGCGATGAAGGGTTCGGGAGTGGAGAGGATGCGATTGTCAGCGGAGAGAAGTTGGCGAAGAGTCTGTTCAACGCGGTCATAGTCCTCACCGTACTCCACGCCGAAAACCCATTCGATGCGACGAGTCTCCTCGCGGCTATAGTTGGTCACAGTACCGCTGCTCAGGGCACCGTTGGGGACGTAGATAATTTTATTATCGGCAGTGGCCAAAATGGTGTGGAATATCTGTATTTCGCGCACAGTGCCCGTCACCCCCTGAGCCTCTATGAGGTCGCCCACCTTGAAAGGGCGGAAAACGAGGACTATCAGACCACCGGCGAAGTTTTGCAGGTTACCGGAGAGGGCCATGCCAATAGCTACACCGGCAGAGGCGAGCAGGGCGGCGAAGGAGGCGGTGTCCACACCCAGTTTGCCGATAATGGCGATGACAAGGAGAAGAGTCAGAAGGATATTGACCAGACTCCTAACGAAACTCTGTATACTGGGTTCTACATGACGCTTCTCGAGCAGACGGGCGACCATCTTCTTGAGAAGGGAGATGAGGAAGCGACCGACGATATAGATGAGTACGGCACCGATGATACGTCCGCCGGCGCTAACGCCCCAATCGACGAAACGTTCAAAAAACATTTGTAGTTTACTAATGCCATCTGTGGCTGTCTGGGCGGCAAGAGCCGCTTGAAAAAGAGATAATGACATAACTGTATCGTTTTTAATTTAAGACTACAAAAGTAACAAATATCTTTAGGTTTCGTTCACATGAAGGGCATTTTTCGAGAAATTGCCGGATACATGCACCCGTAAAGAAAGCCGGGCGCACGTATTCAGGTTCTTTGGAAACGACAGACGCACATGCGTTCCTACCGGGCCAGCAGATAAGCCTTGAAGTCGGCAAAATCTGTGGACATCGGAACGCTCTGCTTCTCGCCCTGCATAAAAGCACGGAGCTTCGCCGGCACCTCTACTGGTGCATCGATAATCTGCTCTACCGTATCCTTGAACTTCGCCGGATGGGCCGTCTCAAGGAATACACCTGTCTCACCGGGACGTAGCCCTTCGGTCAGGGCGCGGAAACTGCAGGCGCCGTGTGGGTCGAGGAGGTAACGGTGCTGCTGCCATGTGTGCCGCAGGGTCTCGGCAATCTGCTCGTCAGTATAAGTAGCGCCGCTGATATCGGCCGAAATAGCAGCATGACTCCCCCCGTAAAGGTCGAGCACACGGGTAAAGTTGCTCGGGTCGCCCACATCCATCGCGTTGGCAATAGTGGCCGTGCTGGGACGTGGCGTATAAACACCCGTTTGCAGGTATTGATAAAAAATATCGTTACGGTTATTAGCCGCAATGAAGCGTTGTACGGGCAGCCCCATACGCTTGCCGAAGAGTCCGGCAGTAATATTGCCGAAGTTGCCGCTGGGCACACAAACAACGACATTATCGGTCCGGCCCATCCGCTTCAGCTGGGCGTAAGCATGGAAATAGTAAAAGGCTTGAGGCAAGAAACGTGCCACATTGATGGAATTGGCGCTGGTCAGTGACAACCGTTCGTTCAGTTCGCGGTCCATAAAGGCGGACTTCACCAGTGCTTGACAATCGTCGAAAGTGCCGTCTACCTCCAGCGCAGTGATGTTCCGGCCAAGCGTGGTAAACTGCTTCTCTTGAATCTCACTCACCTTCCCTTTGGGATAGAGCACATAGACGTGGATGCCCTCTACACCAAGAAATCCGTTGGCTACGGCACTGCCCGTATCACCGGAAGTGGCCACCAGCACATTCACCTGCCGTTTTCCCTCTTTCCGGATGAAATATCCCAATAGACGCGCCATGAAGCGCCCACCCACGTCCTTAAAAGCCAGTGTAGGCCCATGAAACAGTTCGAGCGAATATATCTGCTCCGTTACCTGTACCAGAGGCACGTCGAAGCTGAGCGTGTCGTCTACAATCTTCCGCAACGTATCGGCAGGAACATCTTCGCCAAAGAAGGCATCCGCTACCCGGAAGGCTATCTCCTGAAAGCTGAGCGTGTCGATGCTATCGTAAAATTCCTGTGGCAAAGGCCGAATGGCCAAAGGCATGAAAAGCCCCTTATCTGCTGCAAGTCCCTTCACCACAGCCTCTTCGAGGGTGGTAATGGGAGCTTGCTTATTAGTACTGTAATACTGCATATTGAATTGAGAATTAAAATTAAATAACTTGCTTGTACATTGGCACATTAACACATTACCCCCTCATAAACTCGCGGATAAACTCGTCCTTCTTCATCAACCCGTAGCTTCCCTCGCAAGCCGCCACTTCGTCGAAAGTCTGCACCCCGTCCGCCTCTATGCCCGGATACCAGACCAGAAACGGAACCGGCTCTGCCGTATGCGTGCGTAGCTCACAAGGCGTAGGATGATCGGGCAAGACGGCAATGGCTACCGGCTCCCCCCATCCCTTCACAGCTTCATAGATAGGTCCCACGACACGACTATCCAGATTCTCTATCGTCCTTATCTTCAGCGCTACATCACCCTCGTGTCCGGCCTCATCACTTGCCTCGATATGCAGATAGACGAAGTCATCCGTCCGCAAGGCCTCCAATGCTGCCGCTACCTTGTTCTCGTAATTGGTATCATAGAGGCCTGTGGCACCCTCCACCTCAATCCGCCTCAACCCGGCATAGTAGCCGATACCGTTTATCAAGTCCACGGCCGAAATGACGGCACCACGCCCCACCTGCGGAAACTTCTCCGACAAACGCTCCATCTGCGGACGATAACCGGGACTCCATGGCCAAATGCTGTTAGCTGAATCTTTTCCCTCCGCCTTCCGTTTCAGGTTGATAGGGTGATTTTCCAGCAAAGCCTGCGAGCGCAGAATCAGGTCGTTTATCAAGTCGGCCGTCTCTTGCGGAGAGAGGCCGTCGGGTGACGAAGATCCAACTGTTTCCATCGGCTTCACCATCAACGGCCGGAAAGGCTTCAACGGCACGTCGTGAGGCGGTGTACACTCAATGCGCTTGTCTCCTCCCCGTATCACCAGCAGGTGACGGTACTGTACGCCTGTATAGAAGCGTACACGGTCATCTCCCAACTGCTCTTGCAGATATTTCACCAGCACATCCGCCTCTCCCGTCGTGATGTGCCCGGCCGAGTGGTTCTTCAGCTTCTCCCCGTCTATGCAGACCAGGTTGCAGCGCATCGCCATCTCGCCCGGCTTCAGGTCCACCCCGATGCTTGCCGCCTCCAGCGGTCCGCGACCTTCGTACACCTTCGGCAAGTCATAGCCCAGCACGGACATGTTCGCCACCTCGCTACCGGGATGAAATCCCTTGGCCACCGTTACCAGCCGCCCCACGCGCCCCATGTGCGCCAAGCGGTCCATATAGGGAGTGTCGGCCGCTTGCAGCAAAGTCTTGCCTCCCAACGAGGGAACAGGCCAGTCGGCCATGCCATCACCTAAGATGATGATGTGCGTCGCGCGGCGCGCTGGCGCCCGGCGGGGGGTCGGCCACGCCGGGGCCGCGGGCCGGG
>CAMWRY010000053.1 GCA_947176775.1 uncultured Bacteroides sp. | reverse complement strand
AACATCATTGCAAGTAACTGACTCCAGCAAGTGAAATGTTTCACATAACGATTGACATCATACGTGTCTACAAGGCTTCTTAATAGACTATATTTCAATTATTTCAAAGAACTATTTATCCACTTTTACGGGACAGTAATGATTCTTTTAATTAAATTTGTAACAGTTCGATTTTTTCAGTCAACAAGAAGACAAGTGAACAAATCCACAAGGAATTGACTCCCCCCTTATGGACTCGTCAACTTGCATTTCTATCCTGCCTATCCTATCTGTCGTCCGTCGAAGAAGCGCACCGTTCTGGACGTCTGCTTGGCCTGCTCCTCATTGTGGGTCACCATCACGATGGTACGTCCGTCTTCCTTGTTCAACTGATGTAGCAGTTCCATGACTTCGGCACCCATCTTAGAGTCCAAGTTACCGGTCGGCTCGTCGGCAAGGATAATCTCCGGATTTCCGATGATGGCACGGGCAATGGCGACACGCTGGCACTGGCCACCGGAAAGCTGTGTAGGCATGTGACGCATGCGGTGGCTCAAGCCTACTTTCTTCAATACCTCCTCGGCCAGACGGCGGCGTTCCTTGGCAGACACCTTTCTGTAGAGCAAAGGCAGCTCCACATTGTCCAATACGTTCAGCGAGTTAATCAGATGGAAAGACTGGAACACAAAGCCCAGCTTCTGGTTACGGAAAGCAGCCAGTTCCTTGTCCTTCATGCCGTCCACCTTCGTACCGGCTATCTCGATGGTGCCGCTGGTGGGTGCATCAAGCAGACCCATAATATTCAATAAAGTAGATTTTCCACAACCAGAAGGCCCCATGATGCTGAGGAATTCACCCTTGTTCACTTCGAGGTTCACGTTTTCCAATGCCACGGTTTCAATCTCGTTGGTACGATAAATCTTGTTGATGCCAGTTAACTTAATCATAATGTTTCGTTTTTAAAGTTGCTATTATTTGTTTTTCTGTTTTTATTTTTAAGACGCGGATTAAGTGGGATTGAACGGATTCTTTTTATTCATCCCGTAAAGCCTCCGTCGGCGAAAGTGTGTTCTGCCGGTTCACCTCCGGATAGACGGGCGCAATCTTCACATAGTAGATGATAGCCATTATCATGGTCATGGCAATAGCCAACCCGGTGCCCACCACGTAAAGCGTACTGAAAAGCTTGTTCTGCTTCATCAGTTCCCAGGCTTGTTTGAGGTAGATTTTAATCATTGCATGTATTTTTTATGCTCCTATTAATTCACTTTCAGCTTATTCTTGTTCTTATACTGGCTCATGTCGCTCACGACCACCTCATCACCCGGTTGCAAGCCGCTGATGACCTCCACAAACTCAAAATTCGAATCACCCAACTGCACTTTCCGCTTCACGATTTCCTTGTCCGAGTTGCGTACAAAAAGGTCGTATTCGCCACGTCCCACGTAGTAGGAGGCATTGGCTATGCGCATCACGTCCTCCTTTACGGCATTCATCACGTAGACATCCGTCTTCAAGCCCGAACGCAAGCGACGGTTATTGTCCTCGTTCAGCTGCACGGTAAAGGAGATTACTCCATTCTTCGAAAGCGGTGTCACACTGCTGACCGAGCCTTCCAACTTCTCGCTGCCAATCTTTACGATAGCCTTGCCGCCGGCTGCCACGCGGTCGCCGTATGTATCGGCAATCTCACCCTCTACTTTGAAGTGGCTCAGGTCGGAGATAACGGCTATCTGGCTACCCTCAGGCACCTGGGCACCAATCTGATTATTAATATAGGTAAGGATAGCCTTCCGTGGCGAACGTACCTGTGCATCGTCCAGCGTGCGCTTAGTCTCAGCCAGACTCTTCTTGAACATACTGAAATCCAATTCCTGCACCTGATATTCGGCAGCCAACACCTCCTTTTCGTTGGCATACTGTTGCCGCAGTTGCTCATACTCCAACTGTGCCACGTTGTAGCTAAGTTCGGCCTGGCGCACCTTGTCAGTGGTTCCGGAGCCCAGGCTGTCGAGGTATTGCTCGTTGCGCAGCTCCACCTTCATGCGGTCCAGCTTCATGGCCGACACCTTGATTTTCATCTGCAGGTCGTTCAGTTTGGTCTGGTTGTCCAGTTTCAGCTGTTTCAGCTTGTAACTGCGCATCTGTTCTTCGTCCAGCATCTTCTTGTAGTCGGTCTCGGCACTCTGCAAGTCTAGTTTCAGGATGGGTGTACCGATGTCCACACTATCGCCACCTTTCTTATATACTTCCAGAATACGGGTACTGATGGGCGAATTGATGATTTCCTCGAATGCCGGAACCACCTTGCCGGACGCACTGACACTGACTTCAATCGTTCCCTTCTCTACTTTGGAGAATACCAGGTCCTTTTCCTTCACGCCCGTGCGCATCAATGAAATGAGTACACTGACAACTACGATACCTGCCACGCCGACAACACCGTAGCGAATGATTTTCTTGTTGCGTTCCTTGTTACGCACTTCTTTCGGAATTTCTCTATCCATATCTTTAAATTTTATTGTTTACGAACATAACGCTTGATACATACCAATTCCATGCCAAAATCACAAGCCTCTGATAATAAGCATAAAAGCAAAAAGAAGGGTGTCCGTTTTCGGACACCCTGTACATTTTCGAACTTATGGAATGATACACACACTCCTACCTCAGCCTCAACCTGTCTCCCACCTCCGGCACGTATTCCGCATCCTTGCGGTTCATCTTATAGAGATTCTTCAGGCGGATGCCGTACCTCTGCGAGATGGTGTGCATGGAGTCGCCATCCCTCACGATATAGACGGCATAGGACTTGGCGGCCTTCTTGCGTTTTTCTTTCAGATAGATGATGTCTCCTGCCTCCAGCGTATATTCTTTATGCAGGTCGTTGTACTTCACCAGTTTTTTCCAGCTGATGCCGAACTCCTTGCCCAGCGCATGGAAAGTGTCGCCGTTGCGAGCCACGACATAAGCAATATCGTTGGCAAGATAGACCTGATGCGGATTGGCCAGCCAAGGCTTCTTGGCCAGTTCCTTTTCCCAGTTGCGAATATCGTGTTTACTCATGCCGCGACTGTCGTACTTATATAGCTCATAATCCTCAATAATGGTTATCAGACGGTTGGCATACGAAGGGTCGGTGGCATAACCGGCTTTCTTCAAGCCGCGTGCCCAGCCTTTATAGTCCGTAATTTTCAATCGGAAAAGAAAAGCATAGCGTACACCCCGTTTCAGGAAATCGGAATGATCCTCGTAAGAGTCCTTCGGATGACGGTAGGCGCGGAAGCATTCATTACGTGCATCATCGTCATGGCGTACCGTCCGACCACGCCAACTGCCTCCACATTTGATACCGAAGTGGTTATTGCTCTTGCGCGCCAGTTCACTGCGACCGGCTCCACTCTCCAGCAGCCCTTGAGCCAGCGTGATACTGGCAGGTATCTTATGACGCTGCATTTGCTCCACGGCAAGGGGAGCATACTGCCTGATATATTCGTTGTAATAAGCATTCCGACGCTGTGCCTGCACAGTTGTAACGGAAACCAAAAGGAGGACAATGACAGCTGTCAGTCCGAAAATATGTTTCATGTTTTATTACTTTCTAATGATTTTCTGTACCTGCAAAAGTATATCTTTCGGCCTATAACTCCAAATAGGGCTCTGCATTTTTAGAGGGATAATTATAAGTTCATCCGGCATTTGGGTCGATGCATCATTACTTTATTTTCTCTTTATCACTTTTAAAGTATAACTTTATCCCGTATTAAAGCGTTACTTTATCCCCATTAAAGTAATACTTTATTCCTATTAAAGTAACGCTTTATCCTCGTTAAATTTTGAATCAGGTCGATGTCTATGGCAGCTATTCTCCGTACCTGCTCCGGAGCGAGTACGGGCCGGGTACTGTCCGGGTACGGGTGAAACTTACTTTGGGAGTGCTTTTTCTTGGACAGACAAAAAGAATTAGCTATTTTTGCACAACAGAAAACTCAAAGAAACAATGCTATGAAAGAGTTGAATATCGAAATTACCGTTAAGATATACAATTACGAAGAACTGAATACTGCCGACCGCGAACTGATGGATGCCGCTTGCGAAGCCACGCGGCGCAGTTATGCCCCTTACTCCCACTTTTCGGTAGGTGCTGCGGCAAGACTGGCAAACGGCATTGTGGTGACCGGCACCAATCAGGAGAATGCCGCCTACCCCTCAGGACTTTGCGCAGAACGCACTACCCTGTTCTATGCCAACTCACAATATCCCGACCAAGCAGTAACAACCCTTGCCATCGCCGCACGCAACGAACATAATGAGTTTCTGGAAGCCCCCATCCCTCCCTGCGGTGCCTGCCGGCAAGTGATGCTCGAGACAGAAAAGCGTTTCAAGCACCCCATGCGGATATTGCTATACGGCCAAAAGGGCATCTACGAACTGGAAAGTGTGGGAGCACTGCTACCGCTTTCGTTCGACGCTTCAGCCATGAAATGAACAGCACATAAAACAAACTCTTTCATTGTGTGCACGGAAATTAAATAAAAATCACTACCTTTGCGGCCACTAATCAAATTAATTACACCGATGAGAATATTCTAATCAGAGACAACACATTTCGGTAAACATTATTTTTACATGCTTTCTCAAGACTGAACGCTAAGCATCACTCCTATGCAGATGTTTGGTTCTTGCTGTGTTTGTCTGTACCCTAACCATTCCGAGAGTTCCCATGGCGGAAACGCCTCGCGCCCTTCGCCATTCTTAACCCTAAAACACAGTAACCACGTATGAGTTTTATCATCAAAGACCTTAGTTATATCCATGCGGATAAAGAAACCCTGTTCGCCCACCTCAACCTGAGCATCCGCTCCGGAGAGAAAATAGCCCTGACCGGAAACAACGGATGCGGCAAATCCACTTTCATGCGGATTCTGGCAGGAGAGCTACTACCAAGTTCGGGTTCGGTACTACGCCCCGAACACCTGTACTACGTACCCCAGCACTTCGGACAATATGACCGGCAGACGATTGCACAAGCCATGGGAGTGAGCGACAAGCTGTCTGCCCTTGATGCCATCCTGAGCGGCGATACTGCCGAAGAGCACTTCAATACACTTAACGATGACTGGAGCATAGCCGAACGTACCCAAGCCTCTCTCCATGACTGGGGAGTAGACGGCCTGCCCCTTTCCCATCCGATGGAAGGACTCAGTGGTGGTGAAAAGACCCGTATCTTCCTGGCAGGCATGGAGCTGTATCAGCCGACAGCCATCTTGCTGGACGAACCGACCAACCATCTGGATACAGACGGACGGGAACGGTTGTACAACCTGATACAACGCACCTCCGCCACCGTATTAGTCATCAGCCACGACCGCACATTGCTGAATCTACTGCCTGCCATCTGCGAACTATCCGGCCAAGGACTGACCTGCTACAAAGGCAATTACGACTGCTACAAAGAGCAGAAACACGCCCGGCTGAACGCCCTTGCCCAACAGTTGGAAGAAAAGCAGAAGACGCTGCGCCTCGCGCGCCAGACAGCACGCAAAGTAGAAGAACGAAAAGCCAAACAAAATGTACGGGGAGAAAAATCATCTCTCCAAAAGGGAATTCCCCGTATCCTAATGGGAGCACGGAAAAACAATGCGGAAAACAGCAGCCACAAGCTACTCAGCATCCATGCGGAGAGAGCAGAAAGATTACAGACGGAAATAGCCGGCATCAAAAGTTCTCTGCCACAAACCGACAAACTGAAAACAGACTTCGGCACTTCCCTCCTGCACACGGGAAAAATTCTGATTACGGCCAAGGGAATCAACTTCCGCTATCCTGCCTGGAGCGTTTCTTCAATGGAAAGCACTCACACGGAAGCAGCTCAGATGCTATGGGCTTCTCCCCTCACTTTCCAATTGAAAAGCGGCAACCGACTTGCCCTGAAAGGAAACAACGGTAGCGGAAAAACAACATTGCTGAAACTTATCACAGGCGAACTGCAACCCACAGAAGGAGTGATGGAACGCGCCGATTTCACTTCTGTCTATTTGGACCAAGAATATTCCCTCATCTGCAATGAGCGTAGCATACTCCAGCAAGCAGAAGCTTTCAACCATCGGCACCTGCCGGAACATGAAGTGAAGACTATCCTGAACCGCTACCTCTTCTCCCATGACGTATGGAACAAACCGTGTAGCAAACTGAGCGGTGGCGAAAAAATGCGCCTATCCTTCTGCTGCCTGATGATTGCCGACAATACTCCGGACCTGTTCCTCTTGGATGAACCGACCAACAATCTGGACATCGATAGCATGGAAATCGTTGCAGCAACCATCCATGACTATGCCGGTACGGTAATTGTCATTAGCCACGACCAAGAGTTTCTGAAAGATATCGGCATCAGACAGGAGCTGTTTTTGAAATAAATCTGCGATATTACTTCATATCTATAGATATGGAGCTGATACAAAGATACTATGGAAAAACTATTTTATCGGCGATTAGTGATGAGATTTTAATTAAATTGCGCATCTTTGTACACTATAACACATATACTCAAAACATGGAAAATTCAACAGAAATCCAAAATTCTACCCAGTGGTTTGTCTTCTTCAAAGACCAACTGCTGCTGAAAAAGAGCTATACAAAGGAAGGAGAAACCAGATACAGCATACCCATCGGTACCGAACCACCTCTGACCCCAGAAGCAGAAAGCACTCTGCATGAAGTACTCCCACCCAACGGCACACAAGTACGTGCATTCGCCCTGAAACAGCCTGTGGACGAGACTGACAAATGGGTAATGGTAGGGCTACGCGCATCATACGAATACCTCTCTTTGGACGACTACCGCTCCGCAGGAAAGGCTTTCCAGATACTCTACTGGGACGAACACAGCCGTTTCTGTCCCGTATGCGGCACCGCTATGGAGCATCTGGCGCCTATCATGAAAAAGTGTCCCGATTGTGGAAATGAGATGTATCCACCCGTCTCTACAGCTGTCATCGTATTGATACGCAAAGGGGACGAAATTCTGCTGGTTCACGCCCGTAACTTCCGTGGAACCTTCTATGGACTGGTGGCAGGTTTTCTTGAGGCCGGTGAAACTCTAGAGGAGTGTGTGCAACGGGAAGTTTGGGAGGAAACGGGATTGAAAGTTAAAAATATCACTTATTTTGGTAACCAACCCTGGCCCTATCCCAGCGGCCTGATGGTAGGCTTCATTGCCGACTATGAAAGTGGAGAGATAAAAATACAAGAGGATGAACTGACAGCCGCTGCCTTCTACTCCAAAGACAACCTACCGGAAATACCACGCAAACTGAGCATTGCACGGAAACTGATAGACTGGTGGCTGGAGAATGCCTGAACACATAAGAGGGTGTGTTGAACTCTGTCAACACACCCTCTTACGTATAATATTAATTTTCTTCTTTATCAGATACCCAGCGACTTACGGACAGCCTCTACTTTTTCTTTGGCATCAGCTTCGGCACCGGCATAGCATTTCGGACAGCCCATCTCGCCCTTCACCTCGATATAGAACTTAATCTTGGGTTCCGTGCCGGAAGGACGGACAGAAATCTTCGTGCCGTCTACCGTAAAGTATTGGAGCACATTGGATGTCTCGGGCATCTCCAACTTGCTGACGTTACCCTGGGCATCGGTAGCTTCCAAAGTCTTGTAGTCCTTGATCAGGCTGACAGCCGAACCACCGATTTCCTTTGGAGGATTGGCACGGAAGTTATCCATCATAGCCTTGATTTCTTCAGCACCGCTCTTACCGGGCTTCACTACGTTGACGGTAGTTTCTTTGGAGAATCCGTACTCTACATAGATTTCCATCAGGACGTCATAAAGAGTCTTGCCTTGGTCTTTGGCCCAAGCACAGATTTCAGCCAGCAGGGAGCAGGCAGAAACTGCATCTTTGTCGCGAACGAAGTCTTCGGCCAAGAAGCCGTAACTCTCTTCACCACCACCGATATACTGCTGCTTGCCTTCGCTCAGGCGGATTTCACGGGCAATCCACTTGAAGCCGGTGTAGCAATCGCGCATTTCAATCTGGTTCTTGTCAGCCACGGCCTTGATGAGTTCAGTAGTTACGATGGTCTTCACAATGAAGTCATTGGGCTGCATTTTACCCATGGCAATGCGGTTCTTAATGATGTAGTACAAGAAGATAAGGCAAGTTTGGTTACCATTGATGAGCACCCATTCGCCCTTATCGTCCTTGCAGGCCATACCTACGCGGTCGGCATCCGGGTCGCTGGCCATCACGATGTCGGCATCCAGTTTCTTGGCCAGTGCGATAGCCATGGAGAGTGCTTCGGCATTTTCGGGATTCGGAGAGACTACCGTGGGGAAATTGCCATCTTTCACCATCTGCTCGGACACACAGTTGACGTTTTCAAATCCCCACACCTTCAGTGAATCGGGAATAAGCACGCGGCCTGCACCATGAAGCGGCGTATAGACAATGTTCAGGTCCTTCTGACGACGGATAACTTCGGGATCGATGGAGATGGCATGCACCATGTCCAAATAAACATCATCCACTTCCTTGCCAATTATCTGGATAAGCGCAGCATTGCCGTTGAACTTGATGTCATCCACAGTTACCTTGTTCACTTCGTCAATGATGGCAGTATCGTGCGGAGCCAATACCTGTGCGCCGTCATCCCAATAGGCTTTGTAGCCGTTGTATTCCCTCGGATTGTGGCTGGCAGTGATGTTGATACCGCTTTGGCATCCCAGATGACGGATGGCAAAAGATACTTCCGGTGTGGGACGAAGAGCGTCGAACAAATAGACCTTGATGCCATTTGCCGAGAAGATGTCGGCAGAGATTTTGGCAAACTTGTCACTGTTGTTACGGCAGTCATAACCCACTACTACAGAAATTTCATCTCTGTCGGCAAAGCATTTGTTCAGGTAGTTGGACAAGCCTTGCGTAGCAGCTCCTACAGTGTAGATATTCATACGGTTGGTACCTACGCCCATGATGCCGCGCAAACCACCCGTTCCAAATTCCAAATCTTTGTAGAAACTATCTATCAGTTCTGTTTTATCTGGGTTTTCCAACATGCGTTTCACTTCAGCCTGAGTTTCGGCATCGTATGCCGGGGTAAGCCATTTTTCAGCTTTCTCAGTCACCTGCTTAATCAGTTCTTGATTTTCCATAAGGTAATGTATTCTTTAAGAGTTAATTTTTGTAAGACACAAATGTAAGAGATTAAGTTTAAATATCCTACGAGTTTATTCAAATTTTCTTCAAAAAAGTTTGGTTCATCCAGCATTGGGAGTATCATGTCCAATGTTAGGATGAACCAAAATTTTTTATTCCGGCATTTTGTATCTGTCTCCGGTCTGCTTGACATACTCTTCAAGGAACTCCTTCGGGTATCCCGGACGGATGACACCGGCAGGCTGGCCAATGGAGTTACGCTCGAACTGACCGTTTTTCATACGCTTCACTACACCGTCGTTGTACTTCACTATAAGGAACTCGCCCAAGCGTTTCCAAGCATCTAACGTGCTTTGGGCAGTCAGATTCGTATAGTTGGTCAGGAATGCCTTAGCCTGGATGGGGTCTTTCTCCAGCAATTTGGCGGCAGCGGCCTCTACTCCATCCTGCGCCTCGTTAAAAGTTGTTTCCAACTCGTTCTGAAGGGCACGCACGTCATCTATCATCAGGTCATAACGGGGATAGACCATATTGGCCACCCAATTATAAATCCAGAAGGCCGAATTCCAAGAGAAGGTAATGTAGTCGGCATTATCCACACGCGTGTAGCACACAGGCACCTTGTCTGTGCAGCAATAAACAGGTGTGAACACCATCATGTTGGCATCATCGGTACCAAACCACAATACACCACCGATGGGGTCGGGCAACTCGGAACGCATCTGTGCCACGAACACGAATCCGCTCTGCTGGGTGGAGATGGGGCGTTCGTTGAAATACTGTTGATTGCCCACCTTGAAAGAGAGCGGCGAGAGACGGTAGGGAGCGTGGTAAGGACCTGCACCAAAATCCTGGCTGATATCGAGAGGAGTGCCTTCGTAGTGGTCGCGCATGGCGTTCTTCACGTCCTGTACGGAAATCTTGCGGTTAGGCTTCACGAACAAGGGCATCGGAGTGTCCGTCTTACCTAATATATAAGGTAAGAACTCGTCGCCGCGGTCGGTAAACTTATTGAAAAAGCTCCATACACGAGCTTCACAATAACGACGGGCACCGAAATCGAGCGGTGCGTATGCGTCAGCAAAACTGAAATCGCGGTTCACACCATCGAAGTACCCCTTCTCGCGTGCAAAGGAGATGACGTCGGAAGAGTACATACAGTTGTCCTTGTCGTTCATGTTGAACTGATGGATGCGGCTTTGGTTGGCATGGGCAGAGATACAGTCATCGGGCACACGAACGGCCACCCATACGGCACCACGCACACCGGGTCCTTTGCCTATCATCTCCATAATCCAGATTTCATTGGGGTCGGCAATGGTGAAGGATTCGCCGCTGCTATAATAACCATGTTCCTGCACCAGCTCGGTCATCACTTTAATGGCCTCACGGGCAGTCCGGGCGCGTTGCAGGCCGAGGTAAATCAGGCTACCATAATCGATGATGCCAGTGGTGTCCACCAATTCGGGACGTCCGCCGAAGGTAGTCTCCCCGATGGTGAGCTGGAACTCGTTCATGTTACCGATGACGTTGTAGGTCTGTTGGGCTTGGGGAATCTGTCCGAGATACTTGCCGGTGTCCCACTCGTGGATGTCTATCAGCATGGCTTTCTTGCGCATGCTAGCCGGATAGTGGTACAACTCACCGAACAGGCCATAAGAGTCGGCGGAATAGGAAACAATGGTGGAGCCATCGGCAGAGGCATTTTTGCCTACAATGAGGTTGGTACAGGCCAGTGCGTTCACCACAGCCACCATCACGAGGAATACGGAAAGGGTCAGTCTTTTGC
>CAMWRY010000052.1 GCA_947176775.1 uncultured Bacteroides sp. | reverse complement strand
CTTCAATTTTAGAAAAACAGGTTTAATGAAATCTTGTATATATACTACAAGAACCGGACTAAACATATTTTCTCTTCCTATTTGAAATGCGAAACAATCCAAATCTCTGTTTTCTCCGGGTACTTCACTGTTTTTGCCAAACAGACAACCCCGACAACTTCCACTCCATATTTCCCAAGTTCTTCTGCGTGTTCCTTGATACTGTTTCCTGTTGTAACCACGTCGTCGATAATTACGACTTTCTTACCTACGATGTCAGTACTGATAATGACGTTGGAATCCGCATTTACCTTATCCCTGTCCTTTATATTGTGTTTGCTTTCACGAGCTTCTAGATAAGTGAGGCTGTATAACATCGGATTTAATTTTTCTTCATACGACAAAGCGTTGTTCAATCGACTGAACCGTGTAAGGTATTTGCTTTGATTACTACATGGCATAAATACGACAGTTACATGGTCTGGCAGTTCCAGCTTAGCTAACGCTTCTTTGAACAATCGGCTGCAAGACACACGTCCATCCTTAAAGTCATACACCATTTGCACAAACTTACGCTGTTCCTCAGTAATGAAATTCCAATCTCTTTTTGGAATATAATAGTCTATGAAAATTGCCGGAATCTTTTTACCGCTTGAGAGTTTCATTTTGAAAGGTATCATAGGCTTCTCATCCATAAAATCTTCCAATGCCGAATAGACATAGAATCTCTCCGCTTTGTTTTCTCCTGCACGGAACGCATTACGATACCCCCATTTGCGCTCTTCCTTTGTAGTTGCACGTTGCCCTACTACAAGAAAGGCCGCAGCCGCTTTCTTTTTCCATGTACTGATTCTGCTCATCAGGAAAAAGAATACCAGTAAGACAATCCATATAATCATTTCTTCCATTCCCTATCTTCTTTATTATTGATACATTTTTGCAAACACGCATTCCTTTTCTTTTGGAAAGCAATAATCGTTTGTTTTGCAAAGATACGCAGAAACAGTGTATTCCAATCTACCTTTTTAAACTTAGCCCTATCTGTTTTTCTTCTCAGCATACATACAGATATTCATCCCTTTTATAGCAACTTTGTCATCATCCTTTTTTACCCATAAGACAACTGAAGCCGTTTCCGAAAGAAAAAAACAATCATTTAACAGTTGCTTCTCCATTTTATAGTTATCCCTTTTTCTTGTTTGACCGCCAAGAGCATTGAAACTGCCGATAACACGGTTTTTCCTCTTTCTTATAAGTCCAACCGTCTGTTTATCTCCTAATGAGTATTGCCATTTCATCAACAACACCTATGTGGTTTGCCATTTTCACGGCTTCCCCATTCATAATGAAATTCCCATTTCGATTTGCCCTCTTTGCTTCATAGATAGAGCCATGTGCGGTTGTTGGCATATTTCAGAGACACCCTTTCTGACCGTTACCGCTATTTTCCTTGCACTTTCTTTACGAATCTCTTTTTCGTGGCGAAGTCACAATATTTTTCGGATGCAAAGATATAATGCAGCGATGCCATAGCATCTACGGGTCACTTCGTTCTGACCAATGACATACACGAAAATCTTCCTACATTTTTCTACTACGTGAAAAATATAGCGTATTTACGTGCCATCCTTGGTGCCGCCCTATACCTGCAATATCCGATAGCATCATAAAAATTAATTGTTTAACTTCTAAAAAATAGAATCATGAAGAAAGTAGAAAATTCATTCGCAGTAACAGGTTTTGTAGGTAAGGATGCAGAAATCCGTCAGTTCACAACAGCAAGTAAGGCCGTATTTTCATTGGCGGTAAGCCGTACAGAACAAAATGGAGAACGTGTATCTTCTTTCATCAATGCGGAAGCCTGGCGCAAAAATGAGAACACGTCCTTTGATTTGTTGAAGAAAGGTCAAATGCTTACCATTGAAGGGTATTTCAAACCTGAAGAATGGACTGACCAACAAAACGTCAAGCATCACCGGGTAATTATGGCAGTCACCAAGTTCTATGAGCCGGAAGAGAAAAAAGAAAAAGTTCCGGCTACTCCTAAAAAGAAGAAAGCCAAGAAAACCGCATGACAGCAGTTTCTCTTTTCAAAAACGGCTTCGGCCGTTTTTTTTGTATTCAACAGATACATTTACACATACTCCCTTTTTACAGTTAATCCATCTGTTATACCATATTTATCCCTATTATACCACTATAAAGAAGCATATTCCTTTTGGGGCCGCAAATCGGCGTATCACTTTTTGTCCGGCGAAATTAGAATGAAGCCGGGAAATAGCAAGCCCCACGTTATTCGGATGATGAAAACAGACTATTGCATGGTCGGTTTTCATATCCGGGCTTGCCTTATTCCGTAAGCGGCTTCATTCAGGAGATGCCTTAAAAAGTCTGATACACCGACCTGCGGAACTGAAAAGGAACGTAGGGAAAGCAAGTCAGGCATTGAGAAAATGATAGTATTAACTTAATAAAGAACTATATGGAACGAAGTATCGAAAGAGTGCCCACATGGGCGTTGCCTTACATGGTCAATGGAGACACCACCGGGCTGAAAGACAAAGAGATTAAAATGATTGACAACTTATTGCGTAAGCGGTGTATCGAATTGGTATGCCCCATTGCGGACAGCGTGCAAGGCGGTATGCCACCTTATTACACCAATGACCCACTATTCGGCAAGGCAACCGAGGTGGAAGATTGTATCGTTTTTTACAATATCTAAATTAAAAGGTTATGAATGTTACATTTGAAAGTCTTGTGATTGTATGGGATGCGCAAATTCCCAATCTATTGGTGGACCTCGTAAACCATGCCGTATTTGCAACGGACAAGAAAGGATTCCAAGCAGGCATTATAAAATTGTCTGAAACCACGGATTTTGACAAGTTCTTTGCTTATGGATACGGCAGACAACATTTTTGGCTGAAGCAACGCCTTGCCTCAGACCCTTCCAAATACATGGATGAACGGTTATTGATAGTAGATTTTTGTAGGTACAACCCAAAGAATGAAGATGATGAAGGTAATATCGAATAGAAATCCTCCAAAGGAAAGTTGCATCGAGGAAATAAGGCAAGGTCAAAAAACGATTCTTTGGTCTGACGACAACATGTCTATCTCTATGATATTCAATAATCTGACCAGACAAAACTTTAAAGCTGATGAATACAAAGCCTATATCCGTAACATTACTTTTGGAGAAATGGGATTTGTGCCAGGCACGATTGAACTTTACAAAGGAGGTATATTGATAGCAAGTGGCATAATTCCGGCTTTATAACCAGTCAATAATTTAAATAAAATATATGGTAACAGCAAGAACATTAAGAGGAACGCAAGTATATGTAACATTTTATCCTGATTATGAGGAAAATGTAGGTGGGCTATTATTGCCAAGTATATACCGATGAAAATTGTATATGAGAAATAGACAATTTCGTTGTTCATGTGGAAGATATTACAGATAAAAAAGACCCGTATGTTACGGCAGAAGAATTGGCAAGAGAATATATAGAATCAATCAAAGAGTATTAAAACTACCTATTGAGTGTACAATGAAACAAACCAATTCACATAATCAGGTAATGTCAGTGGCACTTACCGGCCACCGTTTCATACCCTACGACAAAGTACTTTCGCTTCGGCAAGCATTAAGGACAGTGATATTGGAACATTACAATCGAGGCATCCGCATATTTTACTGTGGCATGGCGATGGGCTTCGACCTGCTTGCCGCAGAAACGGCCTTATCCATGAAAGAAGTATATTCCGACATTACATTGGTTGCCGCCGTACCTTATTGTGGGCAATGTGAAAAATTCACACCTTATAATAAGGAACGCTATCGTAACGTTCTTACCAAAGCGGACGAAGTTGTAATACTTAATGAGAACTATGCCGACGGCTGTTTCTTGCGGAGGAATGACTATATGCTGTCATGTTCCGCTTGCTTGATAGCCTATTTTGATGGAGTATCCAAAGGAGGTACATACTATACCTTCAAGAGAGCCAGGCAGCGAGGTATGCCGGTTGTCAATCTGTTTTAATCAATAAAAGGTTTTGTGTATGATTGCACAGAGCCTTTTCTTTTGGTCAGCACTGCGCTCTAATTACCTGTCATAACCTATTCCCTTTTTTACCATCCGCTCCAAGAGCGGCTTCCCTTCCATTTTTACCCGAAATGGCTCCTTTTATAAACTTTCCCTATCCTCTAATAACGTGACAATCAAGATTGCCTTCTTGAGCGTGATTCCACCTGGCCCGGATTTATTTTTCCGCAAAGGTAACGTCCGGTGTCAAGACTTGTCAAATCCGGCTGTGCCGTGGATGTCTTCACGAAATCTTCCTCTCACAAGTTCGAGCGTATTTCCCTCGTCAGATTTGCCCGTATTGCCCCTGTCATCTTTTCGGGGCAGAAAAATAATTCCCGGCAGGTTGCAACAACCGGCCCGAAGAAAGGGAAATATTAAACAAAAGGTTAAATATACACGTATGAGTTACAACAAGTTAAAAGCATTAGAGGGAAATATCGAAGCGATAAGCACAGCCCTTGCCATTCACGAGGAACGCAGAAATGCGACCACCGCAGAGCGTGAGACATTATCCAGGTTCACAGGTTTCGGAGGTATCAAGGAAGTGTTGAGCATTGGAACGGACACCCCTATACCCGACACCATGCAGGAAGCCGTCAAACGCTTGCTCTCTGTCCTGTCAAGAGCGACCAAAGGGGATGAAACACTTTACAGGCAACTTCTGCAAAGCCTGAAATCGTCCGTGCTGACAGCTTTTTATACCCCGGCTTTCCTTATCCAAGCCGTAGCCAACCAAATCAAAGACATTTTTACGGCAAACGACCTCAAAATAAGTGCGTTCTTAGAGCCGTCCGCAGGTATCGGCGGTTTCCTGCCTGTCGGAGATATTACGCACCGGACAGCTTTTGAGAAAGACCTGCTGACCGGGCTTGTATTGTCTGCCCTGCATCCCGACACACAGGTATTTATTGAAGGCTTTGAAACGATTGACAGCCAAGAGACGGAACACAACCGCTTTGACGTAATCGCTTCCAACATACCGTTTGGCGACTTCCGTGTGTTCGACAATACTTTTAGCAAAAAAGGCGGCATCTATGCACAGGCTTCCAAGACTATCCATAACTATTTCTTCGTGAAAGCCGTTGAGAAGCTGAACGAGGGCGGCATATTGGCTTTCGTCACATCAAGAGGTATTGCTGACACACAAGGCAACCAATTCGTGCGTGACTACCTTGTACACCGTTGCAATCTGATTACGGCATTACGTTTGCCTGATAGCCTGTTCATGCAGACAAGCGGCATTGAAGTAGGCAGCGACCTGTTGATATTCCAAAAGAGCGGCCGTAAGGTAACGCTTACAGACCGTGAAAAGCTGTTCATGGAAACAACCCGAGAAATCGTACCGGGTAGTGACCAATATACCGGACATACCAATAAATTGTTTACTTTACCAAAAACCGCCTTGTTTACAGAAAGTCGCATACAAACCAACCAATATGGGGAATATGTGCGCAAATACCGCTGGCAGGGAGAGGAAGCCGATTTGCAACAAACCCTTTCCTCCATGCTGAAAGCCGACTTTGAGCGTTTTTTCAGAAAGAACTTGTTTGCCACACCGAACAAAGGCATTGGCGGCATACAAATGTCACTTTTTGATTGCTTTAATACCAACAAGGTGGCACAGCCCAACAGGGAAAAACGCACGTACACAGGCACGTTGCACAAGTGGATGAAAAACGGCACGTTGGTACTCTTTGAAAACCAGCTTGGCACGCTCCGCTACAAACAGGCTAATTGTTTTTCCGACACGACCGTTACATTCGTACCTTTGAAAGTTTCCCAGATAAACATAGAACGTGCTAACGACTATCTACCTATCCGTGAAGCCTATTTTGAACTGACTACCAAAGAAAGTGAGGAAATGACCGAGTTCCCGAAGCTAAGGGAACAACTCAACAAACACTATGATGCCTATGTGCGCAAGTGGGGCTTTTTCCACCACAACGACAACAAGGAATTTTTCTCTTGGGATAGTCTGGGCATGGAAGTATTTACGATTGAAATGCAAACCGGCAACAAGTTGATGAAAGCGGACATCATGCACGAGCCTGTTGCGTTCAAGAAGATAGATACATCCGTACAACTGATACCGGTAGAAGCGTTGGCAAGCAGCCTTAACTATTACGGAGCAGTCGATATGGACTATCTTGTACAGACAACCGGACAGACCGAAGCGGAACTGACCGAAGCCCTTGCCGGTGAGATATTCTACAACCCTTTGACAGATTGCTGGGAGAACAAAGGCAAGTTCCTTGCCGGTAACGTGGTGGAGAAGTGCAAGGAGATACGCACCATTCTTGCCGATCTGACAGGTGATGTTCAAAAATGGGTAGCGACATCCGTAAAGGCTTTGGAAGATGCCACCCCGGAACTGATACCTTACGAGGAATTAGACTTTAACATGGGTGAGCGTTGGATTCCGGCAAGCATTTACGCTTCCTTTGCCAAAGACCTGTTCGGAGTGAACGCAACGGTAATGTATTTCGATGTGAACGACACCTATATTGTTTCTTTGCAAGGCTATTCACCCATTGCCTACAATGTTTATTCGATAGGCAGCTATAACGGGGAGGCCCTGTTTGTCCATGCCCTGCATGACACCGTACCCGAAATCACCAAAGAGGTAATGCGCAACGGTGAAAGTGTCCGTGTTCCTGATGAAGAAGCCATACAAGCGGCAGCCACGAAGATACAGGAGATACGCCGCAAGTTCAACGAATGGTTGGATAACCAGCCTATTGTCGTGCGTGACGAATTGGTGCGCCTATATAACGAGCGATTCAACTGTTACGTCCGTCCTCATTATGACGGTTCGGCACAGACATTCCCCAACCTCTCTTTTGAGCAGTTCCCATACAACGACCTTTATCCTTCACAAAAGGATGCCATTTGGATGATTAAGCAGAATGGCGGTGGTGTATGCTGGCACGAAGTCGGTGCAGGCAAAACAATGGTGATGTGTGTGGCGGCTTATGAAATGAAGCGTTTGGGCATGGTGCAGAAGCCCCTCATTATCGGTTTGAAAGCCAATGTACACGAGATTGCGGACTGTTTCCGCAAGGCATACCCGACCGCCAAATTGCTCTATCCAGGCAAAGAGGACTTCACCCCGGCCAACCGGCAGGAATTATTCTCAAAAATCAAGAACAACAACTGGGATTGCATCATCCTTACGCACGACCAGTTTTCCAAGATACCGCAATCCGAGCAGACCATGCTGGAGATATGCGTACAAGAGCTTCAAGACGTGGAACGCTCTTTGGAAGTGTTGAAAGCCAGCGGCATGGCTGATTGCAGCAAAAGGTTACAGAAAGGTCTGGAGAAACGGCAGAAGAACCTTGAAGCCAATTTGGAAGCCTTGAAAAAAAGACTTGGCGATAAAAAGGATGATTGCGTTGATTTTCACGCTATGGGTATTGACCATATCTTTGTCGATGAGAGCCACTATTTTAAAAATCTGATGTTCCAGACACGCCACACAAGGGTTGCCGGTATCGGTAATACACAAGGCTCTCAACGTGCCATGAACCTGCTTATCGCCATTCGTGACATACAGAACCGGACAGGCAAGGATTTGGGGGCCACGTTCCTGTCCGGTACGGTGGTGGTAAATGCGCTGACCGAATTGTATGTATTGTTCAAATATTTGCGCCCGAAAGAGTTGTCACGCCAATGCGTAAGTTGTTTTGATGCTTGGGCAGCGATTTTCACGAAAAAGACAACCGACTATGAATTAAATATCACCGGCTCAATCAAGCGCAAAGAGCGTTTTCGCACGTATATCAAGATACCCGAACTGGCTACTTTCCTACGTGAGATAACCGATTACCGCACGGCTGAAATGATTAATCTTGACGTGCCGCAGAAGAATGTACGTTTTCTGTCCGACAAGCCTACCATTGCCCAAGAGGAAATGATTGGCCGTTTGGTGTCGTTCGCCGGTAGCGGTAATTGGGATGATTTGGGGCTTGACATTCCGCAACCCGACAATCTGGATATGGCCAAAATGCTGGTAGCTACCAATGTGGCACGGAAAATGGCTTTGGATATGCGCCTGTTGGGTGAAAAGTTCGCTGACGACCCGAACAATAAGGCTTCCCGGTGTGCGGTCACTATCTATGACTATTATGTACGCTCCAAAGCGAACAAAGGTACGCAATTTGTGTTCAGCGACCTAAGTACCTACAAGCCGAACGTGTGGAACATCTACCAAGACATCAAAGATAAGTTGGTGGCAATGGGTATTCCGGCAAGAGAGATACAGTTTATCCAGACCGTCAAGACCGAACAGGCACGTAAGAAGTTGTTTACCGATATGAACAACGGTACTGTCCGGGTATTGTTCGGCTCTACTTCCATGTTGGGTACAGGTGTCAATGCGCAGCAGCGAGCCGTGGCGGTGCATCATTTGGAGGTACCCTGGCGTCCGGCTGATTTGGAACAGCGCAATGGCCGTGCCGTCCGCAAAGGCAATACCGTGAAGTTTTGGGGTGGCAATGTCGTGGATATTATCATTTACGGCACGGAGAAAACGCTGGATGCCTACAAATTCAACCTGTTACGGAACAAGCAGCTATTTATCAATCAGATAAATAACGGCACGATAGCCGTGCGCAGGATTGACGAGGACAGCATGGACGAGAATACAGGCATGAACTTCGCCGAGTTCGTTGCAGTCCTTTCGGGCAATATGGATTTGTTGAACAAGGCAAAACTCGACAACCGGATTATGCAGTTGGAGAAAGAACAGGCCATTTTCAACAAGGAACGCTACCGTGCCGAGCGCAAGATTGCTAAAAACGAGCAGGATATAGAGGTAACCATGCAGGCCAAGCAACGGATGTCCGAAGATTGGGCATACTATAATGGGTATCAAGGTGAACGGAAAACCTTGCTTCTGAACCTGCAACAAGCCACAGCGGAAGAAACCGGACGTGAGTTGCACAAGATAGCCAAAAGTTACAGGAGCGAAGCTATCGGCACCGTTGGCAGCTACATCGGTCTGAACCTGTCCGTCCACAGCGAATACCACTATACCGGTGTTTTTGAGCGTAACATCTTCTTGGTAGAGGGTAAGAGCGGCTTGAAATACAAATGTGGTTTGTCCGGCGCATTGCCATTGGGCTTTGCCGATTCCGCAGCCTATCCGCAAGCCACCCTTGACAAGTTGCCGGAACTGATAAGACGCCAACAGGAAAAGATTGACCAGCTGGCAAATGAGATTCCGACCTTGAAGCAGATTGTCAGCCGCAGGTGGAACAAGACCGCTGAACTGGACGCATTAAAACAGGAGTGCAAGGAGTTGCAACAGAAGATTGATAACTCTTTGAAAGAGTTGGAGCAACAACCAGTTGTGACAGCAATTGCAGCTTAATTCAAATTAATTCATACAGTATATTTTTAACCATCCCCTTTGATTTGTCGTGAGACAAGGCAAGGGGATTCCTTTCTATGATGCGCCTACGTGTCACATCATAAGTCACCGTTTCCCTTTTATAATTGCTCAATGAGTAATACCTCATGGCAACCATACCTTTTATAATAAGCATGGCTTACTCCGGTTTCCCCACCCGGATTTTCCAGAGGTATAAGGCTTGACCTCTCCCAGAGTTTTCACTTCGCTCAGACACGGGGAGAGGCAGGACAAACAGTGGCACATTCCGGTACTCTATGCAGGGACTTCGACAGCAGTCGAGTTGTCTCAGCATGGAGTTCTGGAAAAAGCCGCTGTTTTGTATGTCCGGCAAGCCTTGATTTTCTACCCGCCCAATCCGGAGACCTTTATAAATATTATCCTTCCTTTTATACCATTCTTCACATACCTATTTATATACAGAGACTTCACAATCCTTTTCTACTCATCCTTTCCCTTAGCCTTTCTTTCAGTCACTTTTTAAGCCGGCACCGGTTGGGTTTTCCTAATGCAAAGGTCTGCTATCGCGCTTGATGCCACTGGCTTGAAGTGAATTTCTTGCAAATTCTTCCTCCTTCGGAGCGTAATTGACAAGAAAAGCCGTCGCATGAAGCTGTTCCGATAGCTGTGTGCGGCATTGTAAAACTCCAAAAACGGTTTCGGCAAAAAGGAACCGATGAAAGGGAAAAAACAAATATTCACATAACATCAAATTCTTAAAATTACAAAGATTATGACAACAGCTAATCAATCAGCAGCAAAAAGAAACATCACGTTAGTGTCAGTGGCAAACATTCAGTCGAGTAACTACAACCCTCGCAAGCGTTTCGATGAAACGGGGCTGGACGAACTTGCGGAAAGCATCAAGCAACAAGGCATATTGCAACCTATCACCGTGCGTCCCATTGCAGAAACAGGCCGTTACGAGATTGTGTTTGGTGAACGCAGATACCGTGCTTCCGTTATCGCAGGTTTGGAAGAAGTTCCGGCTATCATATCCGAACTTTCGGACGAGGAAGCACAGGAAATGGCGGTCACAGAGAACTTGCAGCGTAAAGACGTTACTCCTACGGAAGAAGCCAATGCTTATAAGCAACTCATTGATAGTGGACGTCATACGGTAGAAACCTTGTCTGTCTTATTTGTCAAAAGTGAGAACTATATCCGTACCCGATTGAATTTCTCCACCCTCATTCCCGAACTTGCTGAATTGCTGGATGCAGACATTATCACCATTAGCGTGGCTTCTGAGATATGCCGATATGGGGAAGATGTGCAACGTGAGGTGTACGAGAAATACCTCAAAGAAGGCATTCAGCACTATTCCAGTTGGAGAGGCCGAAAAGCCAAAGAGATAGCAGAACTTATCGAACAGAAATTCACCATAGACTTGGAGCGTTACTGCTTCGACAAAACCGAATGTGCTTCTTGCCGACATAACACCAACAACTTTTTGCTGTTCAATGATGGTGGTTGCGGACAATGTTCCAACCGTGCCTGTCTTGCCGAAATGAATGCAGCCTTTTTGAATGAGAAAGCCATTCAGATTGCGCAACAACAGCCCGATATAATCCTTTGCCGTGACCCATATTGCACTAA
>CAMWRY010000051.1 GCA_947176775.1 uncultured Bacteroides sp. | reverse complement strand
TTCCAGCGGCATCAGGCTTCGGCGGGGGTGGCTGACGTAGTGGCTCCAAGTAGTACGCAACCCGTCCATTGCTTTAGGAACATGTCCACTTCAAGACATTCCGAATCCCCAAATTCCACGATGGAATCGTCCTTTTTGGTCACTACACGGAACGGATTTCTGTCCACCTGCAGCAGGGTGATGAAGGGGGCTTCGAGTTGGGCGAAGTAGTCGGGTGACGTAGGCAGTTGATACACCTCGTTCTTGATATGCAGGGCATCGAGCGCGTCGCTGATACCTCGCATGCTGTTGCCTACGGGAGTATCGAGCAGCCGGCGCACAGTGCCCCGGCTCACCTTGACGGAGAGTGTCCGCAGGTAACAGTAAAGAACGTTATTGGTGTTATCAACTGCTGCCATGAGTGATTGAGTTTATAAAGTTGTCAGAGAGAAAATTCGCCTGTCAAGAGGGTGCCGTCCGCTTCTATCTCGATAAGACAGCTGCCGCTGTTCTCGCCGTTCAGGTCTATATTGAGGGTAGTAGGGTCACTATACGTCTCTGCATGAACGGTTTCGCCGGTGACGATGTTGGTGATGGTAACGGTAGCGCTTTCGATGGCGGCATTGAAATCGATGCTTACTACCTTATTATATATATAAGCGTAGGCTATCTGTCGCTGAATGCTGCGTCTAATGGGCAGACCTTCTTCACTTGTACTTCCTGTCCCATCTTTGGTCCTTATCGGACGGTATGTTAATTCAATCTCTCCTGTATTGTCTTGAGCAGTTGCGGCATTCGCATTGAGAGAAAACAGGCTGCTACAAAAAAATAAAATAAAAATAAATGCTTTCATTGTATTGCTATTTTTAATTGTTATGTAGCAAAGTTAAGGACTTCAGAGGTAAGTCACTGCCCGAAAAGTGCCCGATTTCTGCCTTAAAGTGCCTGAAAAGTGCCTTGATGGTCATTTTTAAGCTGCTCAGCTAAAGAAAAGAGTGTATTTTTTAGCAATACTCCTTTGGGGGCTTCCATTTTTTGCAGAATGTTTTTCGACTTCAGCTGGATGGTACTGCGAACCTGTCCATTAACAAAATGACCGATATGTACCACGGGAACTCCTGCCAGATTAAGACAACAGATTTTAATTTCTTCTGCCGACAGGGCGTATTTTTCGTTCATATAGGTGATGATGCCATACCAGCCGGCATCTGTCAGAGTTATAAACCGGTTCCATTCTTCTTCGTCCAAGTTCTCTTTTGTCTCTACGGAAGAAAGTGTTTTGGCTATTCGGGTCACTTTAATATATAGTGCAGAGGTTTTATACTCATTGCCTGCACAAGTCTGCTTTTTAAGAGTCAACAGGTTGATTCTTTCCTGCAAAGTTGCATTCTCTTGCTCCTTTTCGGCCAGTTCCTGTTTCCTGCGATTCGCTTGGGTAATCTCCGCCTGTAGTCTTTCTTCCCATTCTTGCTTTTCGGCTTTGTGCTGCAACTGTTTTTTTCTATAATGAAATCCTCCATAGCTACATAGCACAAGAAATATGGCGCATGTTGCGTATATGATGGACTTGCGTTGTCTTAGCAACCTACTGTTGTTTTTCCTTTCATGGGTAATGACCGTATTGAGGATAGCATGGTCTTGCAGGTTCATGTTGGCACTGTCTTGATACTGTATTTGCAATTCCTTCAATGGTGTAATTTTTTCTAACTCCCCCTTTTTCTGAGCTATTTCGGAGAGTAACATACAGGCATCTACTTTGGTATCGTAGTATCTTTCTGCTTTCAGTATTTTTTGCAGGAAGATGCTGGCGGAATCATATTGGCAGTTCAGGAGATAGGCGTTGCCCAGTAGCAGGAATGTCCTGTAGCAATGTATGGTATCTTTCAGATTGGCATAGTTGAGGCGTGCATATTGCAAAGCATACTCAGATTTGGGGATGTGGCAATAGAGCATGCCCAATGAGTGGTAAATAGGGGTCAACATCACTCTCCCTGAATAGGCTTTGCCGATGGATAATGCTTGCATCATTTGTTGTTCTGCTGTGGAGTAATACTCTTTTCCCCTCTCAAGATTTATCATGCCTTGTTGTGAAATAGCATAACACAATGAGATAGTATCTTTCTGCAACTCAGCCAACAACTCTGCTTGGTGGTAGATAGAGTCTGCTTCTGAACGGAGATTCTGCGTGTAATACAGGTAGCCCATATTGCTGAGTAAGGTCGCTTTTAACTCGGCACTTGTCGGGAACTTATCGGTGTACGACAAAGCTGTGGCATATTTCTTTATGGCATTCGGATAATCGTTTTTGTCTCTATAGAAACTTCCCCACAGATAGTATGCCCGTGCTTGCATGGCGGCATTGCTATGTTGGTCATAATATCGTACGGCTGCCTGTATCAGCGAGTCATCCGCCTGCGGCACATAGTTCCTGTCCCTTGCTTGTGTCATCAATAGGGCATAATAGGCACTGTCGGCATTCGTTTCCAGTTTATCAAACGGTATGTGGTCCAAAAGGGCAAGTGCGCTGTCCGGTTGCGATGCCAACAAAGAGTCTGCCTGCCTCAGTAAGGCACCGTAGTCCCTTCGGCTGGTGCAGGCTACCAATAGTATAGTCAGTGTGTATATAAGTATCTTTACTGCTTTCTTCATACGGTTCAACCTGTATATGGCTGCAAAGATACATATTCCATCCGCTTATGCAATTATCTACTTTTTTTTTATAACATGTAGAGCGGAAATAGGATTTTACACCAAGTGGGAAGAAAAAAGGAAGAGGGGCTACATGCCCCACACTTCGATTTTCCTTCCGGCATACTCCTCCGTGCGGTGCCACAGTTTCTCCTCCCACGGCTTGCCCGGTGTGCGGTCGAAGAGAATGAAGTGTCCTTCGTTGATGGTTCCTCCGCAGGTGTCCATGTACCCAGTGGTCTGCTCCAATCCCTTTTGGATGGTGGTGTTGATGCTGCCGCGCAGTATCTTCAGCTCCAGTACGATGCGCTGGAAGGGGCCGCCATATCCGTCGGTCAGCGGCTTGGTGATGAGCAGGTCTGTGCGTCCGCGTCCCAGACCGTATTCCCGGTCTATGTAGCCGCCACCGTTCACCACCCGTTGCAGGAAGGCTTGCAGCAGCAGTTGCGGACCGCTCTCCTTGTAGTCGAACTTCTCTATCCAGGAGTCGGCGTTCTGGCGGAAGAACTGCTGGAAGCCGAGCAGGAGCTTTTCCATGTTGATGGAGTTGTCCGGGTTGATGTACCAGGCGGATTGCTGGATAAGTCCGCTCTGCGTGGTCCAAGTCAGTTCCCGGGGAATAATTTCCTTGTAGATGGCATTGGCAATGCGACGGGGCTTGTCGAGAGTAATCAGTCCCATGTCTGCCACGTATTGTACATCGTCCTGTGGCATCAGGCTTTCATCAGCATCCATTTCTCCGGCCAGGATGGGAGCGATAACCCGTCGCACCCTATCCTCCCGTAGCTTGTCTATCAGGATGTCTATGTGCGTGTCGCGCCGGTAGATGATTCTCTCTTGCGCGCGATAAACCATCTCGGGGATGATGCGTATGCTGCGGTCGCGGTTCTCCTTCATCCTCATCGTGACCTCGTACCCCAGCGCGTTGACCAGCCAGGGCTGTCCTTCGGTCGCCTCCCAGATCAAGGGGAAGCAGGCCTCGTCGAACTCCTGTCCGGTGGCGGCAGTGTGCTGCATGTATAGTTCGCGAATCTCTTCTTTCGTGAAATTGCCGAGGCGCAGGGACTCTGCTTTGATGTTGAACGCCGACCCTCCGGTGACAATATCCTGATCGGATAGCACAATGCGGTAATCGCGCACGTCGCGTATGCCGCACAATATGATGGTTTGTGGGAAACGTGCAGGTCGGTTGGCATATCCGGCACGGATTTGCCGCAGTACGCTCACCAGCGAGTCGCCCACCAAGGCATCTATCTCGTCGATGAAGAGGACGAGCGGACGGTCGAGGGCTTCGCAGAGACGTGTCAGAAAAGTGGTCAGCATGTTGGAACCTGTCGTATTCTCGTCCCGGACTACTTCGCGAAGCACATCGTTGGGCAGTTCCGATTGCAGGATAAGGCGTGCTTCGGAGGCAATGGTGCCGGCAGTGGTTTTTACCACTTCGTCCACCCGGTTCCTCATGGCCTGGCCTGCCTCCACATTGGCATATACGGCAATGAACTCCCCACGTGCGTTCAGGTAATCCCTCAACGCCAGCAGGCAGGAGGTCTTTCCGGTTTGCCGCGGAGCGTGCAGGACAAAATATTTCCGTTGGTAAATCAACTGTTCTATCTCGTCCAGTTCAATACGGGCCAATGGGTCCACATTGTAGTGGATGTCCGGCTGTATGGGACCGGCCGTATTGAAGAATTTGGGTAACTGTCTCATAACGTATGCTTTTTAATATCGTTAATGCTACAAAGATACAAATTGTTTTGTAAGTTAGTTCCATATAATCTTCGTTGTATCTCCGTACCTGCTCCGTACCATCTCCGTATCATCTCCGTATAAGGGTACCTTTATCCGGACCAGGTACGGAGCGGGTACGGGCCGGGTACTGTGCGGGTACGGGTGAAGCTTCCTTTTTGGGAGTGCATTTTTCTAAAATAACGTGATATAAGCGATAACCTACATGTCGCATGTGTGAATCGCTTATATCGAATCCACGTTAATCAACGAAAAAAGCTCACGGGAGACTGCCCTATGTATGCAGTTCCAGCACGAACCGTGCCCCCTTGGTATAGCTGCTGTCCAGTGTCAGGCTGCCATTCATTTTGGTGGCTATCAGTGAGCAGATGGGTAGGCCGAGGCCGTCGCCTTGGGTCAGATTCTTCACTTCGGTGAAGGGTTTGAAGATATTTTCGCGTTGCTCCTCGGGGATGCCGCAGCCGGTGTCGCTGACGATGAACTGGTGTGTGTGCGCACCGCGCTTCTTGAAGTCGAGCCATATCTTGCCGCCGGCCGGCGTGTACTCGGCAGCGTTCTCCAGCAGGTGCAGCAGGATGCGTTCCAGCTGTTCCGGATTGACTCTCACGTTCAGCTTGGGAGCGTTGACGGTGAGGGAGACCTCTTCACGGGTCTTTCCCTTCATCCGGTCCATGAGGGCTTCGCAGAAGTTGGAGATGTTCTTCTCTTGCATCTCGTAAGGCTCGGACAAAGTGTTCTCCAGATCGGAAAGTTCCTGGATGTGGTTGGCGAAGGTGTGCAGCGCTTTCACTCCCGGCTGCGAGGCGTCGAGTGTGTTCAGCGTCGGTTCCATCTGGGCGGAGATGTTCCGGATGAATTTCGTCTTCAACTCGTTGTGCTCGTTGGCGATGCTGATGGCTCTCTTCTGCTTGCGAGTAAGCACGATGAAGCGCAGCAGCACGATGGCGCCGAATATCAGTACGGCGGCAAGGATGGCGGCCAGCGCGCAAAGCCCGATGATGATATACTGCTTGGCGCTCAGAGACTCCTCCTTCTCCTGAATGGTGGCCAGGCTTTCGTCGTACTTCTGTTTCAGGACATTCAGCTCGTCCTGTGCGGTGAGCGCCTTGACAGAGTCGGTCCACAGGATATACTTGTCATAGGTGCGTGCCATCAGTCCGGTATTGTTCGCCTTGCGTGCTATGCCGATAAGGGTCTTGTAGCATTCGTCCACCTTCTCATAGTTCTTCTGCTCCTTGTATTGCCCTATCAGCCGGTTGATGGCAGCATCGCCCTGCACAGGCTGGCCGAAGGTATAGTAGTAGTTGGCTTGCGTATAGAGCAGGTCGTTGCTCAGGGAGTCGTTGCGTGCATCGTTGGCGGTCTCCTCCAGTCGTGCCAGCTGCTCCTTGGCGCGTGCCGTGTTCTTCAGGTTGATGTACATCTGCAAGCGCTCTTTGGTGATGCGGAAGTGCAGTCCGGGCATTTTCTTTTCGCTCTTCTGCTCGCCGGCAGTCACTACCTGTTCGGTGCTACGCAGCAGTTCGAAAGCCTCCTTGTAATAATTCTCCCGGTGATAGAGGGCACTGGCGTTGATGCTGCACTCCACAGCGTTTTCGTATTGGTCGCGAGTGGAGAAGGCATTGTAGGCCTGCAAGAAGAGATAGCGTGCCTTGATGTATTCCTTTTTCGCCAGACTCTCTTGCGCCTGTTTCATCAGTTCGTCTGCACGGCTCTGTGCATGTGTCCGGCCGCAGACGCAGAGAGCGGCCAGTAGAAGTATCGAAATAACCTTTTTCATACGTGAGTTTGTTTTAATTCGCTCACAAAGATAGAAGAAATATTCGAGATTTTTTCATTCAGTATTTAAAACTACTTCCGCCCAGAAACTCTCTCAGCAGGGAGGTCGGCGGAATCTCTTTGTCCTGCACGGGCGTGAAGTATTGGATGAATCTCAGCAACCGGTAGGCTTCCGCATATTCCGGACAGTTTTGGGGAACACTGCTGAGGATAGGCTCTGCATGGTAGCGAAGCACGGCAAATTCGAACAGCAGGGCGGAGTTGAACATGACGTCGGCATTCTCCTGATAGGGGAATATCCACTTGTCCTCGCCGGCGCGTACACTGGGCCAGCGCGAGATGGTCTCCCGGGCCGAGTAGCCGCGGTAGTTGAAGTCGCGGATGATGCGGCGCAGCAGGCGGTTGTCGGTAGTGGGAATCCAGTTGTGGTCGTCCAGCGAGATGGTGGTCAGGGCAGATACGTAAATCTTGTACTTGCAGTCGGCAGGAATCTGGGGCGTCAGTGCCGGGTTCAGGGCATGGATGCCTTCCAGTATGAGGATGGTGTGCTCGTCGATGCGCAGCCGGTCTCCGTTGTACTCCTTTTTTCCGGTTGTGAAGTTGAATCGCGGAAGCTCCACCTCCTCGCCGCGCAGCAAGGCTTGCAGCTGGGTGTTGAAGAGGTCAAGGTCGAGGGCATAGAGCGACTCGTAGTCATACTTCCCGTTTTCGTCAAGGGGAGTCTCTTCGCGGTCTACGAAATAGTTGTCCAGCGAGATGGGGTAGGGGCGCAGGCCGTTGGTCATCAGCTGCACGCTGAGCCGCTTGCTGAAGGTCGTCTTTCCGGAAGAGGAAGGGCCGGAGATGAGCACCAACTTCACCCGGTTCCCGTTCTCGCCGCGATGGTAGATGTCATCGGCTATCTGGGCTATCTTCTTCTCCTGCAAGGCTTCGGCCACGTTGATGAGGTCGGTGGCATGCCCTTCCTCGCAAGCCAGGTTGAAGTCGCCCACGTTTCGCAGCCCCATGATGTCGTTCCAGCGCAGGTGCTCCTTGAAGACGTCGAGCATCTTCTCCTGTTTCACCACCTCCTCCAGCACATTCGGGTTCTGCTTGCTGGGGACGCGCAGCAGCAGGCCGTCGTAGTACTTCACGATGTCGAACAGCCGGATGTATCCCGTGCTGGGCAGCAGGTTGCCGTAATAGTAGTCTACCGTGTCGCCCAGCGTGTAATAGTAGGCGTAGAGCGAACCGGAGGTCTCCAGCAGTTTCACCTTGTCGTTCATGCCCCGTTCGCTGAAGATGCGCACAGCCTCGGTGGTATGGCACTCCACGCGCCGGTAAGGGATGTCTTCGGCTATGATTTCCTGCATCCGCTTCTTGATGGCCGTCACGTCTTCCAGTTCGATGGGGCGGCCGATGCGCAGGTTGCAGAAGTAGCCTTTGGATACCGTATGCTCCACAAACAGTTTCCCTTCAGGATACAGTTCGCTGACAGCTTTGTATAAAATGAAGCAAAGAGAACGGACGTAAGTGCGCATGCCCGAAGAGTCGCGTATGTCGAGAAATTCCACGTCCTTGTTGTTGTAGACCCTGAAATCCAGTCCTTCGGAGCGGTTGTTGACCTTCGCGCTGACTACCTGATAGGGAAAATTAAGATTAAAACCGTAATAAATATCCAAAAGTGAGCTTCCGATAGGGAATTTTTTGGAAATATTGTTATTTTTGCAACAAATTTGTAACACGTGTTCCATACTGTCCTCTTTTTTTGTGAATTGATAGCTTAAATATAGGACATTATAACACACGAAAGAATGAAACCCCTTAAATAATTAAAGATGGAATATTCTTTTTATGATTTTTTAAAGCTGCTTGGCTCATTAGCGCTATTCCTCTACGGAATGAAAATCATGAGCGAGGGACTTCAAAAATTTGCCGGTGACAGGTTGCGGACTATCTTGACCGCCATGACCACGAACAGGGTGACCGGCGTGCTGACCGGTATCTTGATTACCGCCCTTATCCAATCCTCTTCGGCAACCACCGTCATGGTGGTGAGTTTCGTCAACGCGGGACTGCTTACGCTCTCACAGTCCATCGGCGTGATTATGGGAGCCAACGTCGGTACTACGGTGACGGCATGGCTCATTTCGGTCTTCGGCTTCAAAGTGGATATCGCTGCTTTTGCCCTTCCCCTGCTGGCCATAGGCGTTCCGCTCCTCTTCTCGCAGAAAAGCGCCCGAAAGTCTATCGGTGAATTCATCTTCGGTTTCTCTTTCCTCTTCATGGGACTTTCCTATCTGCAAGTCTATTCGCCGGACTTGGGCAAGAACCCGGAAATGCTGGCATTCGTGCAGGAGTGGACCGACCTCGGGTTCCTCTCCATCATCATCTTCGTGCTGGTGGGAGCCGTGCTTACGATGATTGTCCAGGCTTCGGCGGCCACTATGGCCATCACCCTCATTATGTGTGCCAACGGATGGATCAGCTTCGAACTGGGCGCGGCACTGGCCATGGGACAGAACATCGGTACGACCATCACGGCCAACCTAGCGGCGCTGACCGGTAACACGCAGGCACGGCGCGCGGCGCTGGCCCACTTGTTGTTCAATGTGTTCGGCGTCATCGTGGTGCTTATCGTGTTCCATCCTTTTATCCGTTGCGTCTCCTGGTTTGTGACGGATGTGATGCACCAGACGGATCCCGGTTCTCGGGTAGCTTTCGAGCTGTCGGCTTTCCATACCGTGTTCAATGTGTTCAATGTGCTGTTGCTTATCTGGTTCGTGAAGGCCATAGAGCGGATTGTATGCGTGCTGCTGCCGCTGAAGGACAGCGACGAGGAGTACCGCCTGCGATTCATCTCCAGAGGATTGCTCTCCACGGCCGAACTCTCCATCCTGGAGGCGCGCAAGGAGATTCATCTGTTTGCCGAACGCACGCACCGCATGTTCGGCATGGTGAAGGACTTGCTGCATACGGACAAGGATGACGACTTCAACAAGCTGTTCAGCCGCATAGAGAAGTACGAGAACATCAGTGACAGCATGGAACTGGAGATTGCCAACTACCTGAACCAGGTATCGGAGGGGCGCTTGAGCTCGGAAAGTAAGTTGCAGATACGGGCCATGCTGCGCGAGGTGACGGAGATTGAAAGCATCGGCGACAGCTGCTACAACCTAGCACGTACCATCAACCGGAAACGGCAGACGAACAGCGATTTCACAGAGAAGCAGTACGGACACATCCACTTCATGATGAACCTGACGGACGATGCGCTGGCGCAGATGATTACGGTGGTGGAGCGTCCTGAACATCAGAACATCGACGTGAACAAGTCCTTCAATATAGAGAACGAAATCAATAATTACCGCAATCAGTTGAAGAACCAGAACATTCTGGATGTCAACAACAAGGAGTACGGCTATCAGATGGGAGTCTACTACATGGACATCATCGCAGAATGCGAGAAGCTGGGTGACTACGTGGTGAACGTGGTGGAAGCCAGCAGTGATATAAAGGAGAAAAAGCCGGCCTGATTCGGACGGATAGCAATGCTCGCTTTCCAAGCAGAGCTATGTGAAAAAACGTCAGAGAGCGGTTTGTGCATGCGTCTTTTCTTACAAAGATGTCATGCCAAACCGCTCTCTTCCTTCATGCCTATCTAAAAAGCTCTATGTTTATCGCTTATTCTTCCAGCTTCTCGAAGTCCTCCTTGCCTACTCCGCACAAGGGGCAGACCCAATCCGCAGGAATGTCTTCAAACGCTGTGCCGGGTTCGATGCCACTTTCGGGATCACCTTTTTCCGGGTCGTAAATGTAGCTGCAAACGGTGCAAATGTACTTTTCCATAACTTTTCTTTTTTAGTGGTTATTGTTCTTTAATTTTCTCCTTTTGTAATGAAAACAAAGAAGAGGGAGTTTTGGTTCTTGAAGGCAAGGACTTTTTTCGATCCGGACCTATACATGCGGAGCTGATACGGAGCAGGCCAATGAAAAAGCCGTGGCATGCGTACGCAATATGTACGCACTACTTTTGCAACATCAATATATTTATTGTACTTTTGCGACTCAAAATAAAACCCCGGAGACTTGCATGACTGCAATAAAGGATGATTATTATCACGTCGGACTGACCGATGAGCAAGTGCGGAAGAGCCGCAGTGAACATGGGATAAATCTGTTGACCCCTCCTGAACGGCCCTCCTTGTGGAAGCTATATCTGGAGAAGTTTGAAGACCCCGTAGTGAGGGTATTGTTGGTTGCCGCCCTCTTTTCTTTGGTCATTTCCGTTGTAGAGAATGAATATGCCGAGACCATCGGTATCATAGTAGCCATTCTGCTGGCTACCGGCATCGGTTTCTTCTTTGAATACGATGCCGGAAAGAAGTTCGACCTGCTGAATGCCGTGAATGAAGAGACTTTGGTGAAAGTGCTTCGGAACGGACATGTGCGGGAGATTCCCCGAAAAGAAGTAGTGGTGGGTGACATCGTGATGCTGGAGACCGGTGAAGAGGTTCCGGCAGACGGCCTGTTGCTGGAGTCCATCTCCTTGCAAGTGAACGAATCGAACCTGACCGGCGAACCGGTCGTCTCCAAAACCACGGTCGAGGCCGACTTTGACAAAGAGGCCACGTATGCCTCCAACCGCCTCCTGCGTGGCACCACAGTGGTGGACGGCCACGGCTCCATGCGCGTAGATGCTGTGGGCGATGCCACGGAGATAGGCAAGGTGGCGCGCCAGAGCACCGAGCAGAACACGAAACCCACTCCGCTGAATATCCAGCTGACCCGATTGGCCAACCTGATAGGGAAGGTGGGCTTCTCCGTAGCGGCACTGGCTTTTCTTATCTTTTTTGTGAAGGATGTGGTGATGGTCCACGACTTTGCCTCTTTCCATACGTTCCGCGACTGGCTGCCGGCCTTGCAGGCCACGCTGAAATACTTCATGATGGCAGTCACCCTGATTGTAGTGGCCGTGCCCGAGGGCTTGCCGATGAGCGTCACCCTCAGCCTGGCGCTGAACATGCGCCGCATGCTTTCCACCAACAACCTGGTGCGCAAGATGCATGCCTGCGAGACGATGGGAGCCATCACGGTCATCTGTACCGACAAGACGGGAACGCTGACACAGAACC
>CAMWRY010000050.1 GCA_947176775.1 uncultured Bacteroides sp. | reverse complement strand
ATGTAGCCCAGTCCTACGTCTATCAGGAAGCGGATGCGGTTGTTGATTTCCGTCAGGAGGCGGCTGGCTATGTTGGCATCGTGTGCGTCCAGTTTCAGTTGGTCGAAGAAAAGCTTCAGCTCAGTGATGGGCAGATCCACCAGTTCGGAGATGCTGCGCCCTCCTACACGGACATAGTTTGCCTCAGGTTTCAGACGAGTGCCGTGGCATTTGGGGCAGAGAGTCTTTCCGCGGTAGCGTGCCAGCATGACGCGGTACTGTATCTTGTACTGGTTTTCCTGCACCATTTTGAAGAAGGCATTGATACCCTCAAAGTAGGGCGTTCCTTCCCATAGCATCCGGCGCTGTTCGTCGGTCAGTTCGTAGTAGGGGGTGAAGATGGGGAAGCCGGCTTTCTCGGCTCCGCGTATCACCATGTCGCGCCATTCGCCCATCTTCTCGCCACGCCAGCAGACGATGGCCCCTTCGTAGACCGACAGGGAGCGGTCGGGAATCACCAGATGCTCGTCTATGCCGACGACCTTTCCGAATCCTTCGCACTCGGGACAGGCGCCGATGGGGGAGTTGAAGGAGAACATCTGGTCGTTAGGCTCCTCGAAAGTGATGCCGTCCGCCTCGAACTTGGTGCTGAAGCGGTATAGGCTGCGGCTGCCGTCGGATTGATAGAAGCGTAGCAGGCAGGCACCGTCTCCCTCGTACATTGCTGTTTCGGCAGAGTCGGTCAGGCGGCTGATGGAATCTTTCTCGGCAGAGACACTCATGCGATCCACCAGCAGGAAGACGGTGTCGTCTGCTTGGGGCTGGTATTCGTCGATGCGCACCATTTCGCCATTCACTTCCAGACGGGTGAAACCCTGCTTTTGGTCTATTTCCAACTGTTGTTGCAGGGTGCGGCCTTCGCGCAGCAGAATCGGGGCTAGCACGGTGTATCGGGTGCCTTCGGGGTGCTCCAGCATGCACTTCACGATGTCTTCTGCCGAGTGTTTCTTCACCTCCTGGCCACTGATGGGGCTGAATGTCTTTCCTACACGCGCGTAGAGCAACCGCAGGTATTCGTAAATCTCGGTAGAAGTGCCCACCGTGGACCGCGGATTGCGGCTGCTCACCTTCTGCTCGATGGCGATGGCAGGCGGAATGCCTTTGATGAAGTCGCATTCCGGTTTGCTCATGCGTCCCAGGAATTGGCGAGCGTAGCTGCTGAGGCTCTCCACGTAGCGGCGTTGCCCTTCGGCATAGAGCGTGTCAAAGGCGAGCGAGGACTTTCCGGAGCCGGACAGCCCGGTGATGACTACGAGTTTGTTACGGGGAATCTCCACGTCGATATTCTTCAAATTGTTGACGCGTGCTCCCTTTATGAGGATGGATGTATTCTCTGCCATATTATAGACTTGGTTCAGTGTTCTTGAATACCTTGCGGCATACAAAGGTAGCGCTTTTCTTGAAATTGCGGAAGAATTATCCTTGAATCTGGTAATCATTGGCTGCAAATATGCCTTTCACTAATCTTGCCACGACTGTGTAATTTTCGTACAATAGCCATGCTCTATACTACATCTGTTGTAAGAAAAGGGCATGGCTGTAGTAAGATTAAAAATTCTTGTTTTGCAACTCTATTTTCAGCTCTTCGTATAAATCTACAGCCCCAATGCCAGTATTTGGCGCTTTCAGTTGACAATCAAGGAGGCAAAAAGTGCCTATAATTTTGTGCGTTTCCCCAACAACCCTTATTTTTGCTGAACAAAAAGCATCTATAGAGTATTTAAAGTATGGACTATTCAAATTTAAAAAGCTATAACCGAAAGATGAGAGTAAAATCCTTTTTATGCGCATTCCTATGGTCGCTATTGACGGTTGGGGGAGTATTTGCGCAAGTGCAGACCCACTCTGCACATCCTAAACGCGAATTTCGTGCAGCCTGGATACAGGCGGTGAACGGACAGTTCCGAGGAATGCCGACCGAAACGCTGAAGCAGAACCTGATAGGGCAGTTGAACTCCTTGCAGAAGGCAGGAATCAATGCCATCATTTTCCAGGTACGCCCCGAGGCGGATGCTCTGTATGCCTCCCGGTTGGAGCCGTGGAGCCGTTTCCTCACGGGGGTGCAGGGACAGGCACCCAATCCCTATTGGGACCCCATGCAGTTCATGATTGACGAATGCCACAAGCGCGGCATGGAGTTTCATGCGTGGATCAATCCCTATCGTGTGAAGACGACTTTGGCGACCGAGTTGGCTCCCGGCCATGTCTATAATATCCATCCGGAGTGGTTTGTCACCTACGGCGACCAACTCTATTTCGACCCGGCGCTGCCCGAGAGCCGCCGGCACATCTGCATGGTGGTGAGCGATATCGTCTCCCGTTATGACGTGGATGCCATCCACATGGACGACTACTTCTATCCCTATCCCGTCAAGGGGAAGGAGTTCCCCGACGATGCCAGCTTTGCCCGTTACGGCGGAGGCTTCAGCAACAAGGGTGACTGGCGCCGCAACAATGTGAACATACTGATTAAAAAGCTACATGAAACGATTCGTGGCATCAAGCCGTGGGTGAAGTTCGGTATTTCTCCCTTCGGCATTTACCGAAATGAGAGTAGTGACCCCTTGGGCAGCAAGACCCAAGGCTTGCAAAACTACGATGACCTGTATGCCGATGTGCTGCTGTGGGCACGCGAAGGTTGGGTGGACTACAACATTCCGCAGATATACTGGCATATCGGGCATCCGGTGGCCGACTACGAGACACTGGTACGGTGGTGGGCCAAGCATACGGAGAACCGTCCTTTGTTTATCGGCCAGTCCGTGATGAACACCGTTCAGAATGCCGACCCCAAGAATCCCTCCATCAATCAGCTTCCCCGTAAAATGGCCTTGCAGCGTGCTTATCAGACCATCGGCGGCAGTTGCCAGTGGCCGGCCAGTGCGGTCATAGAGAATGCAGGCAACTATCGTGACGCGCTGATAGCCGAATACCACAAGTATCCGGCACTGCCTCCCGTCTTCGATTTCATGGACAACGAGGCTCCGGAGAAGGTGCGCAAGCTGAAGCCTGTGTGGACAGAAGATGGCTATATTCTTTTCTGGACTGCTCCCAAGTATGAGGAGGAGATGAATCGTGCCGTCCAGTACGTGGTCTATCGCTTTGCTGCTAATGAGAAAGTGAATATAGACGACCCTTCCCGCATCGTGGCCATCACGCGCAACAATTTCTATAAGTTGCCTTACGAAGATGGAAAGACGAAGTTCCGCTATGTGGTGACGGCCCTCGACCGCCTGCACAATGAGTCGAAGTCGGTGGGAAAGAAGGTGAAACTTTAAACAGACTTTCTTCTACTGATTTTATTCATCCGTTTTATTATTTGTCATCCTGATCGCAGTCGAAGAATCTATTCCCTCTGAATATGCAGCAAAAAGAGGTGCGTAACGTTAAGGCGAGGTGATGACTTTGTCAAGCCCCCATCTCCGTATTATCTCCGTACCTGCTCCGTACCATCTCCGGATCATCTCCGGATCATCTCCGGATAAAGGGATCCGGAGGTGATACAGATGGGGTATAGTTCGGGTACGGCTCAGGTCTTGGGAGGAGAGGTTTTCTAACTCCTTTCCATGAAAAAAAGTGTTTAGTGGATTGCTTTTCAGGAAAGTGCCTTTGCATGTTTACGGAAAAAACTATATTTGCAACCGTGGTTGAATCAACCGTCGTTGCAAATAGGAATGTGGCAAGAAAGTAATGATATGTGATGAATCAATCGGTAAGCTTCCATTAGTAAAGGATAATTCCTGCGATTCCGCACGCCACAATCATCCCTATCGGATTCAGTTTATACTTCTGGGTGCCGACAAACGCCACCAAGAAAATGAGGCAACTGATGACGAAAGAGTAGAAATCTTCTTGGGGAGAGCCGAAGTTTTCCGTATTCATCAAGACTAGCGCGGCCGAGGCCAGCAATCCCACTACGGCTGGGCGCAGGCCGCTGAAGACAGCTTCCACCAAGGGATGTTTCTGGTATTTCAGGAAGAACTTGCTGATGGTCAGCATCAGTATGAAGGAGGGAAGCACCACAGCAAACGTCGCGATAACGGAACCCCATACGCTGCCTGTGGCGGTGAAACCGACATAAGTGGCCGAATTGATGCCTATCGGGCCGGGAGTCATTTGACTGATGGCCACAATGTCAGTAAACTCCTGAGGCGTGAGCCATCCGTAACGGGTCACCACCTCACCTTGTATCATGGACAACATGGCATATCCGCCCCCGAAGCCGAAAAGGCCAATCTTGAAGAAGGTATAGAATAACTGTAGAAAAATCATAGTGAATTTTTAATGATGAATCGTGAATGATGAATTTGTTAATTTTTAATTTCCTTCGTTTTTAATTTCCCCCAACAATATCCTCCTATGCCTGCTGCGATGATAATCCAGATAGGGGAGAATCCTAACAACCAGATGAGCAAGGCCGAAACGACTGGTATCCATACATTATATCGGTTTATCCGGGCCGATTTGGCCATGCTGAATGTCGGGGCGGCAATCAGGGCTACCACTGCCGGACGGATACCTTTGAATATACGCTCCACAAGTGTATTGTCCTTGAAGTTGTGGAAGAAGAGCGCTATGGCCAGGATGATGAGAAACGAAGGCAGTATGGTGCCCAGTGCTGTGACAATGCTGCCGCGTATTCCTCGCAGCCGGTATCCTATAAAGATGGATATATTGACGGCCAGGATGCCTGGTGCAGACTGTGAGATGGCAAGCAGGTCGATAAAGTCTTCTTTGGCTATCCAGTTTCGTTTGGTTACGATTTCGTTTTCTATCAGCGGTACCATGGCATAGCCGCCTCCGATGGTAAAGGCTCCTATCTTAAAGAAGATGGAGAATGCTTCTAAATATATATTCATGTTCAAAATGTTATACTGTTATAGTGACTCTATCACTTGAATCACTCTATCACCTTATTACTTAAATCCACCCCTCCGTCACTATTCTTTGCATACTGGCTTGGGCTCATATTGAAATGTTTCTTGAATACTTCGCGGAAATATTTCGCATCGCTGAAACCTGTCATTTCTGCAATCTCGGTGACAGTATGTTTTTGCTCTTTCAGAAGTCGGGCGGCATGTTTCAGACGAATTAGCCGGATATAGTCAGCCGGAGCCTGCTCGGTCAATGCTTTTATCTTATTGTAGAAGCTTGTTCTGCTCATGTTCATCAGAGTACAGAGCACATCAACGTTAAAGTCCGGATTGTCCAGATTGTCTTCCACGTTCTTTTTGACAGCTGCGATGAATTTCCAGTCCAAGTCATTGGAACAGTTGGGGACGGCAGTATCACGTTTCCCCTCATTTAAATCCAGATTGGCGTATTTACGGCGTAGCAGTGTCCGGTTGGTCAGCAAGTTGGCAATATTGGCACGCAGAATACCGATGTTGAAAGGTTTCACGATGTATTCGTCCGCTCCGGTTTGCAGTCCCTCAATGATGTTCCTGTCGGTATTTAGGGCAGTGAGCAGAATGATGGGGATGTGTGATGTTTCGATGTCGTTCTTCAGGATGTGGCACAACTCGTCTCCCTTCATTTCGGGCATCATGATGTCCGAAATGACCAAGTCGGGCATATACTCCTTGACAATGGTCAGCGCCTCTTTCCCGTTGGAACATATCTGTATGTGGTACTGCTCGGACAAGGCTCTACGCAGGTATTCTCTCAATTCGTCGTTGTCTTCTACAATGAGAATTTTCCGACGGTTATTGCTTTCATGCGACTCTTGCTGTGTCTTTTCGTAGATGCCGGGAGAAGCCGGGGAGGTTGCGGCAGTGTTGACAGGTACTCCGGCAGCTGAGTAAACAATCCGGTCGTTTGTGGGGTGAGGACGTTGGAGTGTTTTGTGAAAGTGCTTGCTTCCTTTGGGGAAAGTGACTTTGACACAAGAACCTTTCCCCTCCACACTGTTGAAGCTGAGTTTTCCTTTATGCAGGCGTACAAGTTTTCCTACCAAAAGCAGTCCGATGCCGCTGCCGGTGACCTTTGAATTGATGGCATTGCTGCCACGGAAGTAAATCTTAAACAACTTTTTCTGTTCCGATGCAGGAATGCCAATGCCGGTATCCTTCACCTCGATGCTCCAGGTATCCTCTGATTCGAAAATGAAGATATGTACACTGCCGCCTTCCGGTGTGTATTTCAGTGCATTGGATATGATATTCTTCAGGATGGAATCCATCTTGTCTTTGTCCAGCCATACGCTCAGATAGCGGAAATTACTCTCACAGGTCAGGTTGATGCGCTTGATGCTGGCATAGGGACGGAAGGTGTCAATCATCTCTTCCAAATACGTACTTAGCTCATATTCGGATACATACAGATTTCCGGAGTAGGTGTCTGCTCGCTCGAAGTTGATAAGGTTAGTGGTCAGACGCAGCAAAGCATTGACGTTCCTCAAAGCTGTGTTGATGTTGCTTTGTCCGGTATTGGTCAACTGCTCGTGTTCGCTGATTTCTTCCAAAGGCGCTTTAATGAGTGTCAGTGGAGTCCGTATGTCATGTGCCGTGTTGACGAAGAAGCGTATTTTCTCGTCTGATTCTTTCCGTTGCTTTCTCAATACGATGATTCGCAGAGTGATACTTATCATGGATACGATAATTGCGGCATAGAGTATCAGTGCCCAGAAACTGAGCCAGAAGGGCTGCTCGATGATGATGTTCATGCTGCGCTCTTCCAGTATGATACGGCGGTCTTCATTGGAGATAGCGCGCACACGCAGGGTATAGTTACCCGGACTCAGGTTGGTAAAGCGGATGATATTTTCCCGATCCGGACGGCTCCAGCCGTCGTAGAATCCTTCCAGTTTCCAGGAATACAGAATCAGGGAAGGATAATCGTAGTTGATATCGGAAACCCGTAATGAGAAGATATTCTGGTTGTATTTCAGGCGTAAAGTTTCAGTCTCGTCAATGTCCAGCGTCAGTGGAGAGTCTTTTTCCTGAGGGTAAACTGTCTGATAGAACACTCGCAGGTCGCTGAATACCATCCTGAACTTATAGTCACGTGGCAGAATCAGGCTTTTGGGAAATTCTATGGCTCCATCCGTGCTACCGAAAATGCAGTTCCCATTTTTTCTCAGGGTGCCTGAGGCTGCATTGAAATGATCGGATTGCAATCCCTGTTCTTTGGTCCAGTTGTGGAAGGTCTCTTCGCCAGGATAGAATATGGACAGACCATGTTCCGTGCTTAGAAAGATATTCTCCTCGCCGTCAGATAACAGGGTATAGATGTTGTTGGATATCAGGGCGCAATTCTCCTTGTGATAGTGCTTGAATGTATTCTGTGTGGGATTATACACCAGCAAACCGGCATTGTTGGTACCAATGTACAGCATTCCGTCAGGAGTCTGACATAGGGAGTAGATGTAGTAGGATTCTACTGGTATTTGGACATAGGTATAATTGCCGGTCGCTTTTTCTAATAGGTATAAGCCGGTGGCAGTGCCTATCCACATTTGTGTGGAATCTTTCTCTACGATGGCGGTGATGCCGTTCAGACCGGGAAAGTGGCGTATGCTTTTGCTGGAGTGGTCTATTTCCTTCAGGTTATAGTATCCTCCTGACCAGATTTTTCCGGAAGAATCTTTGGTGATAGAATGAATATACTTGTCTGGTCGGATATTCAGGTTGTCGGATAAGGATGGAGTGAAGAAGTCTACTGACAGGCTTTTTTTGTTTATCTGGTAGATACCGGAACTGTAGCCTCCGGCCCAGATGATGCCGGGCTCCACTTCGCATAGCGAGATGAAGGTATGGTTCTTGTTTGGATTTTCCGGGTCAAAAGTACTCAGGAAAGAGTGCCATTGGTTTGTTTTGCTGTAGTAAAGACTGATGCCGTTGTTGGTGGCAAACCATAAATCTCCGTCTTGGTCTTCGATGATGGCATTTACTTGGTCGTTGATGAGGGACTGCCGGTTACCGATGGAGTGTTTTATCCATTGATAGTCGGTATATCGGTCGTTGCGTACAGTGATACCGATAGGGTAGTTGGCCATCCAGATACGCTGTTCGCTGTCAATGTAGATGTCATTGATGGTATTTCCATTCATGGAATTGTGTCGGTTGTAATCGGCAACGATGTATGGTACGGATTCATAGGTGTCGGTATTCATCTTGTAGACGCCGGCTCCGTCTGTGGCAATGAGAATCTCGTTGTCGTTGTAGGCGCGAATACAGTTGATACTGATGTCTGTCAGTCCGGAAGGGATGTGCAGTACCTTGTGCTTGCTCAAGTCATAGACGAATATTCCTCGCTGGAAGGTACCGATAAAGACCTTGTGGGACGGCTTGTGGTAGTATACCTCATTGATTTGTGCTTTCAGGTGGTCCAGTTGGCGACAAGCGGTGAAGGTAAGGGTGTTGCCGGTCAGTTCGGCATAGTGCATGCCAATGTCGGTTCCAATAAAGAAGTGGGTTGAGTCGATTTGGGCGATGTCTGTGATTCGCTCTCCTGTTTTGTTTCGGATAGATGTCACTTCCAGGGTATTGCTGTTGTACAGGTATAAGGTATCTTCGCTGCAAAGCCATATTACGTTGTTGGTGTCTATGAAACTATGGCTGATGGGGGTGGGGAGTCCTTTCACTTCGCTCTCGGGCAACTTGTATGCCAGCACAAAGCGGTCGCGCTCCATGTCATAGCGGAACACGCGTCCCTTTTTGCCTATTTCCCAGATATTCCCTTTGGTGTCCAAATAAAGCCAGCTGAGGTTCGTCATGGAGTTTACCTCTTCGCCTCCGTCCATCAGTTTGTACGATTTGAATTCTTTCCCATTGTATCGGTCGATGCCAACATGGGTAAGGAACCACATGTAGCCTTTAGAATCTTTCTGGATAGCATATACCCGTCTGTTGCTTAAACCGTTTTCTACACCAATATATTTATACGTCTGCGCGACGCTTACAATGGATGATAATGATAGTAGTAATGTATAGAAAAAGAGGTACTTTTTCATAACTGTCGAACGCTCTTTTTAATGTTGCACTTAATTTTTACAAAAGTAATGTTTTTGTTTGAGAAAAGCAAAAAACGGGCAAAGAATGAAAAAAGAACGGGTGTGAAGTTAAAGATAAATTCACACCCGTTACTACTTTATTGAGAAGAAAAGTTCAGATTATTTTCTGTTGGCTTCCACCCACTTGCGTGCATTGACAAAGGCCTCTATCCAAGGAGTGACTTGGTCAGTGTGCAGGCGCTCTTCGGGATAGTAGCCACATTGCCAGGGGAAGATGGTGCGTTCAGGGTGTGGCATGATGGCCAAGTGTCGTCCGTCTTTGCTGGCAATGGCTGCTACGCTATATGAAGAACCGTTCGGGTTGGCCGGGTACTGGTCGTAGGAGAACTTGGCCACCACGTTATATTCTTCTTCAGGCAAAGGCAGGTTAAACTTGCCTTCTCCGTGGGCTACCCAGGTGCCAATCTTGAATCCGCTCAGCGAACCGAACATTACGCTACGGTTGGTTGGGATGGTCAGGGAAACGAAGTTGCTCTCGAATTTATGCGAGTCATTGTGCTCCATACGTGCTTTCCGGTCTGCCGGGTGTTCGGGGTTAATAAGCCCCAGTTCCACCATCAGCTGGCAACCGTTGCAGACACCCAGCGAGAGTGTATCTTCACGTGCGTAGAAGTTGTCCAACGCGGCTTTGGCTTTGGGGTTGAAGAGGAAGGCGCCTGCCCATCCTTTGGCTGAACCCAAAACATCGGAGTTGGAGAAACCACCGCAGAAAGCGATGACATTGACATCTTCTAACGTTTCCTGTCCGCTGATGAGGTCAGTCATGGTGACATCCTTTACATCGAAGCCGGCCAGCCAGAAAGCGTAGGCCATTTCACGTTCAGAATTGGTTCCCTTTTCGCGGATAACAGCGGTTTTGATGCCCGATGGCGTACGGCGATCGGGGTCGAGTCCCCATTGGCTGAGTTTGCCAGTGAATGAGCTGCCGAATACGGGTTCCAAGGGTTGTTGCTTATAGTTTTCAAAGCGTTCTTTGGCTTTGCCGTTGAAACTTTGCTTACGATCGAGCAGATAGGAAGTGGAGTACCATACATCGCGCAGGTGGTCGATGCCGAACTGGTAGTCACAACCATCCTTGCTAATCATGATGTGGCGCTCTTCGCAAGGTACGCCAATCTTGATATAGCCTACGCCTGCTTGGTCGAGGATATTTTTCACACGTGCCGAGTCTTTGTCTGCCACTTGAATGACGATACCCGGGTTTTCGGCAAAGAGGATTTTGACAATATCAGGCTCTTTTAGCTTGTCGAGGCAGATTTCCATACCCCCTTCGGTGTTGGCAAAGCACATTTCCAGCAGGGTGGTGATGAGTCCGCCTGCCGAGATGTCATGTCCGGCTAAAATAAGTCCTTCGTTCACCAACTGCTGCACGGCAAGGAAGGCATCGCGGAAGTATTCGGGATCCTTTACGGTGGGGACATCGCTGCCCACCTTGTTCAGAGACTGTGCGAATGCCGAGCCGCCCAGTTGCAGGGTATCGAACGAGAAGTCGATGTGGTAGAAACGGCTCTTGGGTTGGTTCTTCATGACAGGCGATACAATCTTGCGGATATCGGACACTTCGCCTCCTGCGGATACGATGACGGTACCCGGAGCAATGACTTTGCTTCCGTCAGGATATTTCTGGGTCATGGAGAGGGAGTCCTTGCCGGTGGGCACATTGATTTGCAGTGCACAGCAGAAGTCGCTCAGTGCTTGTACGTCAGCGTAGAGACGGGCATCTTCGCCTTCCTGAGAGCGGCAGGGCCACATCCAGTTGGCAGAGAGGGAGACGCTGTCCAAACCTTCGGCCAGAGGCGCCCAGACGAGGTTGGTTAGTGCTTCACTGACGGAGAGTACAGAACCGGCAGCCGGGTCGGCCAAGGCAGCCTGTGGGGCATGTCCCAGTGAGGTAGCGATACCTTTCTGGCCTCGGTAGTCCAGAGCTACGGCGCCGCAGTCGCTCAGAGGCAGTTGCAATTCGCCTTGGCACTGCTGGCGAGCTACACGTCCCGTTACGCAACGGTCTACCTTATTGGTCAGCCAGTCTTTGCAGGCTACGGCTTCCAGTTGCAATACGTTTTGAATGTATTCGTCCAGTTGGCTGCGGTCATAAGTAACCACATCGTAGCGGCGTTCCACGGTTTTGTCCACCATGTATGTTTTGGGTGAAGAACCGAACATCTGCTCTACCGCGAGGTCGAAGGGGCGTACGCCATCGGCCTGCTGGAAAGCGAAACGATGGTCTCCAGTAGTTTCACCTACAACGTACATTGGGGCGCGTTCGCGTTCGGCTATCTTGCGAACATGTTCGATGGCCTCTTCCTGTATGAGCAGACCCATACGTTCCTGGCTTTCGTTGGCAATGATTTCCTTGGCAGAAAGGGTAGTGTCGCCGATGGGGAGTTTGCTC
>CAMWRY010000049.1 GCA_947176775.1 uncultured Bacteroides sp. | reverse complement strand
CAAACTTAAAAACTCAAAAAACAGCGCAAAGATAGCGTGTTTTTATTACTTTTGCCGCATTGACAAGCGAAATATTTCCAAAGATGCGCAAAGTTTACTACATTTATAATAAGCAGACACAGACGTATGACCGCATATATCCTACGCTGAAGCAACGGGCGTTGAGCATCCTCCGCCGCCTGTTTATCGGCATGGGGCTGGGTGCGGGTAGCTTTCTGGTATTGCTGTTCATATTCGGTTCGCCGTCCGAAAAAGAGTTGCGGAAGGAAAACAGCAAGCTGAAGGCGCAATACAACGTGCTCTCTCGCCGGCTGGACGAGGCAATGGGAGTGTTGCAGGACATACAGCAGCGCGACGACAACCTCTATCGAGTGATTTTCATGGCCGACCCCGTGCCCTCTGCCATCCGTCAGGCCGGTTATGGGGGAACCAATCGCTACGAACATCTGATGGATATGGCGAGCTCCGACTTGGTTATCAATACCACGCAGAAGATGGATATGCTGACGAAGCAACTCTATATCCAGTCCAGTTCCTTCGACGATGTAGTGGACATGTGCAAGAGCCACGACGAAATGTTGCATTGCATCCCTGCCATCCAGCCCATCGCCAACAAGGACCTCAAGAAGACGGCCTCCGGCTATGGCATGCGTATAGACCCTATCTATGGCACTTCTAAGTTTCATGCCGGCATGGATTTCTCGGCCAATTCGGGTACGGATGTCTATGCTACTGGAGATGGAACGGTGATTAAGGCCGGCTGGGAAACCGGCTATGGCAACACAGTCATTATCGACCACGGCTTTGGTTATCAGACGTGGTATGCCCATTTGCGCGACTTCCGCACAAAGCCGGGCAAGAAAGTGGTGCGCGGTGAAGTGATTGGCGGTGTGGGAAGCACCGGAAAGAGTACCGGTCCGCACTTGCACTACGAGGTGCATGTAAAGGGGAAGGTGGTCAACCCGGTAAACTATTACTTCATGGATTTGAGTGCCGAAGATTACGACCGCATGATACAGCTTGCGGCAAACCATGGCAAGGTGCTGGACTAAATTTAATATAACGTGAATTCGACAAGCGATAGCCCACAGACCGCATGGTAATTCTCCTCCTCCCGGGAGGAGGAGTACCCGAAGGGGGAGGTGGTAGGTAGAAAAGAATACCTATTCTTCTAATTTTCTGCCCATATCTTGATTGGTTTAACGGTTTCTTGTGGGCAAATATAAGGAGGTTGGGCGACAAAACATGTCGTCCTGCGGAAAACTTCGCGATTTATCCCTGCCGTTGCATGGCGGTTTGGAAAAAGAAATCTACTTTTGCGGTAGAAAGGAACAACGTTATGCTGAATACCGATAAAAACCTGAAGTTGTATTATTCCATCAGTGAGGTGGCTGCCATGATCGACGTCAACGAGTCACTGCTCCGTTTCTGGGAGAAAGAGTTTCCGCAACTCAAGCCCAAGAAGGGGGGACGTGGTATACGCCAGTACCGCAAGGAGGATGTGGAGACGGTGAAACTGATCTATCATTTGGTGAAGGAGCGCGGCATGACCTTGCCCGGCGCCCGGCAGCGGATGAAGGACAATAGGGAGGCCACGATGCGCAACTTTGAAATCGTGGACCGCTTGAAGGCCATCCGCGAAGAACTGGTAGGCATGCGAGATGCCTTGAACGCTTTTACGTATGACGAGGTAGAGAAACTAAAGGAGAATCTCCTTTAGTCCTCTATTCTTACTACCTGCTTGATGTTCTGTATCTGCTTCAGGTTGTTGCAGATGGTGCGCACGTCCTCCACATCGTGTACGTAGAGTTGTATCTTCCCTTCGAATATGCCATCTGTGGTTTCGATGGTGAGCTTGCGGATGTTCACATTGAGCTGGCGAGAGATGACTTGCGTCACTTCGTTCAGCAACCCCATGCTGTCTATACCTTTTATATATATAGTGACGAGGAACGACAGGTCCTTGTGCGTGTCCCATTTGGTGGCAATGATGCGGTTGCCGTAGCTGCTCTTGAGCCGGGCGGCAACGGGGCATTGGCGCTTGTGGATGATGACGCGGTTCTGCTCGTCTATGTATCCCAGCACATCGTCGCCCGGGATGGGGTGGCAGCATTCGGCCATGATGTAGTTCTTGGAGATGGTCTCTTCCGTCAGCTTCAGTATCTGCTTGGTGTTGATTTTCTCTTTGGGCGTTTTCTCTTCCGGTTCCTCTTGGGATTCTTTGTTGTCTTTGCTGCCGAACGAGAAGGTCAGGAATTTCTTCCAGTTGCTGCCTTGCTTCTCTTTGAAAGCGTTTCTTTCCGCATCTCCCGGCACCACCCGTTTGTTGCCAATGGCAATGAGTAGTTCGTCGTGGGTGTGGAAATTGTGCAGTCGGGTCAGTTTGTCCAGAGCAGCGTCGTCCATCCGGATGCCTTCGTTCTTTAGGAATTCGCCCAGTATGGTTTCCCCCTCCTTTTGGTGGATTTTCGCCTCTTTGCGCAGAATGGAGGCAATCTTGGCGCGTGCGCGTGCGGTAGTGGCATAGGTTTCCCATTCCGGTTGCACACGTTGCGATTTGGAGGTCAGTATCTCTACTTGGTCGCCACTTTGCAGCTTGTGGCTCAGGGGGACCAGCTTATGGTTCACTTGGGCTCCGATGCAGTGGCTGCCGATGTCGGTGTGTAGGGAGAAGGCGAAGTCCAGCGCCGTGGCGTTCTGCGGCATTGTCTTGAGGTCGCCTTTCGGGGTGAAGACGAAGATTTCAGAGGCAAACAGGTTCAGCTTGATGGTGTCGAGGAAGTCGATGGCATCCGGTTGTGGGTCGTCCAGAATCTCCTTGATGGTGCGCAGCCATTTCTCCAGTTCGCCTTCGTCCTCGCTGCCTCCGCCTTCCTTGTATTTCCAGTGGGCGGCAAAGCCCTGCTCGGCAACGTCGTTCATGCGTTCGCTGCGGATTTGCACCTCAATCCACTGTCCGTTGTTGCCCATCAGGGTGACGTGCAGGGCCTGGTAGCCGTTGGACTTGGGGTGGCTGATCCAGTCGCCCAAGCGGTCGGGGTGCGGTTTGTATATCTTGGAGATGGCGACGTAGATGTCAAAGCAGTCGTTCAGCTCCTCCTCCATGTTGTGGGGTTCGAAGATGATGCGCACGGCAAGCAGGTCGTAGATTTCCTCGAAGGGCACGTGCTTGGTCTGCATCTTGTTCCAGATGGAGTAGATGGATTTGACACGGGCCAGGATGCGGTATTTCAGTCCCATCTTGTCCAGTTGCGCCCGTATCGGGTCGGTGAAGTCGTGGAACACCTTGTCGCGCTCCTTGGAGGTAGCTTCCAGTTTCTCTTCTATCTCGCGGTACTTTTCCGGATGTTCGTATTTGAAGCTCAGGTTCTCCAGTTCGGTCTTTATCTTGTACAGGCCGAGGCGGTTGGCCAGGGGAGCGTAGATGTAGAGGGTTTCGCCTGCAATCTTGAATTGCTTGTTGGGCAGCATGGAGCCGAGGGTACGCATGTTGTGCAGCCGGTCGGCTATCTTGATAAGGATGACCCGGATGTCGTCGGACATGGTGAGCAGCAGCTTCTTGAAGTTTTCGGCCTGTGCCGAGGCGCGGTCGCCGAAGATGCCTCCGGAAATCTTCGTCAGCCCGTCCACAATCTGGGCTATTTTAGGGCCGAAGATGTTCTCGATATCCTCCACGGTGTAGTCAGTGTCCTCTACTACGTCGTGCAGCAGCGCCGCACAGATGGAGGTAGACCCCAATCCGATTTCGTTGCAGACAATCTTTGCCACGGCGATGGGGTGCATGATATAAGGCTCGCCCGAACGGCGTTTGATGCCCTTGTGTGCCTGGTTGGCAAAGTTGAATGCTTTGGTTATTATTTCGACACGCTTGCGGTGTTTGGTAGCCAAATAGTCGTTCAACAGTTCCTGAAATGCCTGTTCTATCATTTTCTCTTCGGCCTTTTCCTTTTCTTTCTGGCTCATATTCTCTTCCATACTGCTTTCTCCTTTCTTCACTTTTTGCAAAAATAAGCAATTTCCGCTACTGGGCAAGTACTTGTATCTTTATTTATAAATCTTCAGGCTCTTTCCGGCGGAAATTTTGGTATTGGAAAGCCCGTTCCAGCTTTGCAGCTGGCTGACGGTGACACCGTATTTGCGTGCGATGCTGCCGAGGTTTTCTCCGTTGCGTATCTTGTGATACGTCACGTTTCCCGTGGTGGGGGCAGTACTGCCCTTGCGGTTGCGAGCCGTCGTGCGTGTGTCGGGAACGGCTACGGTTTTGCGGTTCTTGAACAGCTCGCCACTGCGGTGGGCGTAGATGGTGTCCTGCCGGTCGATGAAGGCGCTGATGTGGTTGATGGGGAGGCGGAGTGTCTGTGGCTTGCTCTCTCCGGGGATGATGTTTTTCTTGAATTGGGGGTTCAGGCTCTTTATCTGGTCCAGGCTGATGCCACATAGGTCGGCAATCTGCTCGAAGTGCAGGTTGCGGCTTATCTGTACCGTGTCGGTCGCTTCGGGGATATTGGTCTCCATGGGACAGATGTTGTGCTTGCAGTAGTAGGTCATCACGTAGTTGGCAGCGATGAAGGCCGGCACATAGCCGCGTGTCTCCTTGGGCAAGTAGTTGTAGATTTCCCAATAATCCGTTTTCCCTCCTGAACGGCGGATGGCCTTGTTGATGGTGCCCGGGCCGCAGTTGTAGGCGGCAATCACCAGGTTCCAGTCTTTGTAGATGTCATACATGTCCTTCAGGTAGCGTGCTGCGGCCCAGGTGGCTTTTATCGGGTCGCGGCGTTCGTCCACAAGGCTGTTGCTCTCCAGTCCGTATATCTTTCCGGTGGCGAGCATGAACTGCCATAGTCCGCAGGCTCCTGCGCGCGACACGGCAGAGGGGTTGAGGGCAGATTCTATGATGGGCAGGTATTTCAGCTCCAGCGGCAGGCCGTAGGCGTCCAGTGCCTCTTCGAAGATGGGCATATAGAAGTTGCAGGCACTCAGCATGAAGGCTACCTGGTTGCGCAGGCGTCCGGCATACATGTCGATGAACTTGCGTACGATTTCGTTATAAGGCATCTCCATGACGGTCGGCATGCGCGACAGGCGGTCTATGTAGACGGAGTCGCTGAACAAGGGATTTTCCTTAGAGGTACTGCAATCTTTTCCCAAGTCGATGTAGTTCTTGGCCTTCCAGTCGCTGAGCAGGCTGTCCAGCGGATAGGTCATACTCTTGGGCAGTTCGATGGACTCTTGGCGTTCTGCTCCGTTTTCATGAATGGTCACTTCCACGCTTTCCTGCGCTTGCATGACCGGTGCGAAAAGAGTGCCGAACAGGAGAGAGGAACCGAGGATAAATCTTTTCATATATATGGACTTGTGTATCATTGGTAATAATTTATGCTTTAATTATCGTTTTTAGAACCGGAGGCTGCACTGCACGCCCACGTTCCTTCGTGAAGCGCCGGTCATCTGACTGTTGATGATGGCAGGCTCCACCCTCATGCTGAGGTCGGGGCCTATATCGAAGTTAGACAATTCCGCATCTACGTAGGCATCGACTACGGACAGCAGATACACGCCGATGAAGGCAAAGATGCTCAGGTCGCGGTATCGCCGATAGGTGTCTTTGCGTTTCCGCAGTGTCTCCGTCAGCTGACTCTCGGAGTATTTGTAGCCGGGCGGTAGCAGGTCGGTGATGCTGGTGGAGTTCCAATTTCCGTTTATGGCATCCTTGTAGGCGGTGGAGTAGTCCTTGTACATCTTGTTGTTCCAGGTCAGGGCGTAGGCGCAGCCGGCAAATCCTCCGTAGAAGATGGGCAGTTTCCAGTACTTGCGGTTATATATCTGTCCTCCGCCGGGGATGACGAGGGCCAGCCAAGTGGCTTTCGTGGGATTGGGCACCCATCGTTTGGGGTCGACGGCCTTTTGCAGGCTGTCTGTAGGCACGGGTTGCTCCTTCAGTTCGGGGCTGGCGGTCATTTCCAGCATTTTCCGCTTGTTTTCGGCTGCCAGACTGTCGGCCACGGCCAGGCTGTCGTGCCTCATGGTGAGCTGCTGCCGGCTGTTCCCGTCTGTCTCCAAAGCCAGGCTGTCAGCTTGCTGGCTCAGGGAGGGGCGTCTGGTGCCTAGGGTGTCGGTCTGGTGCCGCTGTATGCGCTTGGAGGCGGCACGCGGACGGTCCTGACCATACATAGCAATCCCTGCCGTCTGTAGAAAACAGAGCAGCAGGGCAATAGATAACTGATATATTCTTTCTTTTTTCCTCATTTACTTCTTCAGCGTATCAAGGATACCGATGATACGTTCCAATTCTTCTTCGTTATTGAACGGGATACTGATTTTACCTTTTCCTTTCTCCGAGCAGGTGAGTTGCACCTTGGTGCTGAAGAAACCCGAGAGCTGCTCTTTCAGCATATTGAACTCTTCGGGCAATTTGGCGCGCTTGGGGACTATCTTGCGGCCGCCGCTCTTCACGATCTCGCCTTCGCTCAGCGACTTTACGATTTCTTCCACTTTGCGTACGGAATACCCGTGTTCCAGGATTTCTTCGTAAATCTTCACCTGTAGCTTGGGGTCGCCAAGTGTCACCAGTGCACGGGCGTGTCCCATGTCTATCTGCTTGTTCTGTAAGCCCATCTGTACGGGGGCAGGCAGTTTGAGCAGGCGCAGGTAGTTGGCAATGGTGGTGCGCTTCTTGCCTACGCGTTCGCTCAGCCGTTCCTGCGTCAGTCCGTATTGTTCCAGCAGGTGCTGGTAGGCCAGGGCTATTTCCACGGAGTTCAGGTCTTCGCGTTGTATGTTTTCGATGAGTGCCATTTCCATGACGTTCTCGTCGTCTGCGGTGCGGATGTAGGCCGGTATGCTGGTCAGTCCGGCAAGTTGCGACGCGCGGAAACGGCGTTCGCCGGCGATAATCTGATAGGCATCGTCGTCGAGCTTACGCAGAGTGATGGGCTGTATGATGCCGATTTCGGAGATGGAGTCGGCTAACTCCTGCAATGCCGTCGGGTCGAATTCATGCCGGGGCTGATTGGGGTTGACCGTAATCTTCGACAACTCTATTTCATTGATGGAGGAGGAGCCTTCTGTCTTTACCTCATCAATGGAGAACAGGGCATCCAGCCCACGTCCTAATGCATTTCTTTGTGCCATCTATCTTTATTTATTGTTGTTGTTACAATCACATTTATCGCTTTATCACATTATCACTCTATCATTCCATCACCTCTTCTCATTTCTTATTATCAGCTCCTTGGCCAGCGCCATGTGGTTCTTGGCTCCGGTAGAGTCGGCATCATAGAGGATGGTGGGCAGTCCGTAGCTGGGCGCCTCGCTCAGTTTCACGTTGCGCTGTATGACGGTGTTGAACACCAGTTCCTGGAAGTGGCGTTTCACTTCATCGTAAATCTGGTTGGCCTGTCGCAGGCGCGAGTCGTACATCGTCAGCAGAAAGCCTTCGATTTCGAGGGCGGGGTTCAGCTTGGATTTGATGATTTTGATGGTGTTCAGCAGCTTGCTGATGCCCTCCAGTGCAAAATACTCCGCTTGTACGGGGATGATTACGGAGTCGGCGGCAGTCAGGGCGTTGACCGTAATCAGTCCCAGGGAGGGGGAACAGTCTATCAAGATATAGTCAAACTCGTTCTTCAGCGGCGTCAGTACTTCCTTCAGTATCTTCTCGCGGTTCTTCAAGTTCAGCATCTCTATCTCCGCGCCTACCAGATTGATGTGGGAGGAGATGACCTTCAGCGTGTCTATCTCCGTATCATGAAGGGCTTCGCGTACGTCTGCACGGTCAATAATGCACTCATAAATAGTACATTCCGACTGCTTGATGTCTACGCCCAGCCCTGATGAGGCGTTGGCCTGAGGGTCGGCATCCACAACGAGCACTTTTTTTTCAAGCGTGGCGAGTGAGGCTGCGAGGTTGATTGTCGTCGTAGTCTTGCCCACACCACCCTTTTGGTTAGCCATAGCAATTATTTTTCCCATAATCTCAATATTTATTGGCAGCGAAATAAGTGATAATTCCGGATAGTGCCTACAAATTTGGAGAAAGATTGCAAAAACGGTTGATAAGTCGCCTGTTTTGTTAATAACTCCCACTCTTTTACTTCCGTTTTTCGTCTTGAAAATCACGCGTAAAGCGTTCTTTCTCTGTTCGTGTGGCAAATATACATATTTATATTGAAAAGAAACTGCTTTTTTGTCTCACTTGCAGAAGATTAAGATTTGTAAACCAATAGAACTTGTCTTTTTGGGCACTATGGTTCTATTGGCATGAGATGTACATCTCGTGTTGTATGAGATGCACATGTCGTGCAGTTCGAGATGTACATCTCGTGCAAGGAAGGAGTTGTACTGCCGGTAGCAGGTAGATGCCTCTTTCCCGGGGAATAGGGGAGGGGGCGTTGTCAGACCAGTGCTTTGATGAACTCCCAGCAGAAGTAAACACATGTCATGCACTTCACCACCGTGCCCAGCAGGAAGCCTAGCAGCGAGCCTAATCCCGATTTCAGCGCCTGGCCTGTCCTGCCACCTCCCATCAGTTCGCCGATGAAGGTCCCCAGAAAAGGACCGAGGATGATGCCCCAAGGCATGAAGAACACTCCGGCGATAGTGCCTATGAGGCAACCGCGAGTCCCCCACCGGCTGCTTCCGCTGTATTTGCTGCCCAGCATCGGGACAACGTAGTCCAGCACCTGCACCAGGATAACTGCTGCCAGCCATGACAGCAGTTGCGCGGTGGAAAACTGCACTTTGTCCGTGAAGTGCAGGAACAATAGGCCTGCGTAGGCTATGGGCGGTCCCGGAAGCATCGGGAGGATGCAGCCGGTCAGGCCGAGAATCAGGCAGAGAATGGCTATGAGGATGAGGAGGATATCCATAGGCTGATGGTTTATGTTGGCAAAAAGGATAATTACATTTTTTCTCTTTGCCGGCAAAAATAGGATAATTCTTCCTTTTTAGCTACTTTTGCAGCATCATAATTAACGAAGAATATGGAAAATCAGAAACCTTTGATATTGATTTCCAATGATGACGGCATCATTGCGAAAGGCATTAGCGAATTGATTAAGTTTCTCCGTCCGCTGGGCGAGATTGTGGTAATGGCGCCGGATGCGCCCCGTTCGGGAAACGCGTGTGCGCTGACGGTCACGGAACCTATACACTACCAGATGGTCCGCAAGGATGTGGGGCTGACGGCCTATAAGTGCTCCGGTACGCCGACTGACTGCGTGAAGCTGGCTTTCCATACGGTGCTCGACCGCAAACCCGACTTGGTGGTGGGCGGCATCAACCACGGCGACAACTCCTCCGTCAACCTGCATTATTCCGGCACGATGGGTGTCGTGATAGAAGGCTGCCTGAAAGGAGTGCCCTCCATCGGCTTCTCTCTTTGCAGCCACGAACCCAACGCCGACTTCGAGCCTGCCGGTCCCTACATCCGCGAGATAGCCCGGAAAGTGCTGGAAAAAGGATTGCCCCCCCTGACATGCCTCAATGTCAACTTCCCCGATACCAAGGAGCTGAAAGGCGTGAAGATATGCGAACAGACCAAGGGGCAGTGGAAGAACGAATGGGAAAACTTTGCCCATAAGGGAGACTCCCATTACTACTGGCTCACCGGCGAGTTCGAAAATCACGACATCGAGAATGAGAAGAACGACCATTGGGCGCTCGATCACGGCTACGTAGCCATCACCCCCACCACCGTGGACGCCACGGCCTACGGCCTGATGGACGAATTGAAGACCTGGTTTGACTAATTTTCGCCCTTCCACCATTCATTTCTTAATTCTCAATTTTTAATTTTCAATTCCCATGAAGTATTACCTGATTGCCGGTGAAGCTTCCGGCGACCTGCATGCCTCCCATCTGATGGCGGCATTGAAGGCAGAAGACCCACAGGCAGAGTTCCGCTTCTTCGGCGGCGACCTGATGACTGCGGTGGGCGGTACGCCGGTGAAGCATTACAAGGAGCTGGCATACATGGGATTCGTCCCCGTACTGCTGCATTTGCGGACCATTTTCGCCAACATGAAGCGCTGCAAGGCGGACATCGTGGCATGGCAGCCGGACGTGCTGATTCTGGTGGACTACCCGGGTTTCAACCTGAATATTGCCAAGTACGTCCATGCCCACACGCAGATTCCCGTCTTCTATTACATTGCTCCAAAAATTTGGGCGTGGAAGGAGTATCGCATCAAGAACATCAAGCGGGATGTGGACGCATTGTTCTCCATCTTGCCGTTCGAAACGGAATTCTTCGAGGGAAAACATGCTTATCCGATACATTATGTCGGCAATCCGACGGTGGACGAGGTAGCGGCCTTCCAAGCCTCTGCGTCCGAGACGTTCGACGAGTTCACCCGGGCAAACGGGCTATCCTCCCAACCCATCATCGCCCTGCTGGCCGGTAGCCGGAAGCAGGAAATCAAGGACAATCTGCCCGACATGCTTCGTGCTGCAGCTGCTTTCCCCGACTGCCAGCTGGTGCTGGCCGGTGCGCCGGGCATCTCCCCCGACTACTACAAGCGCTACGTGGCCGGAGTGGACGTGAAGATACTCTTCGGCCGGACATACCCTCTGCTGAGGCAGGCCAAAGTCGCGCTGGTCACATCGGGGACGGCGACCTTGGAAACGGCCCTGTTCCGCGTGCCGCAGGTTGTCTGCTACCATACCCCGATGGGGCGAATCGTTGCTTTTCTGAAGCGGCATGTGCTGAAAGTGAAATACATATCCTTGGTCAACCTCATTGCCGACCGTGAGGTGGTGAAGGAGTTGGTTGCCGATACCATGACTGTGGAGCAGGTGCGCTCGGAGCTACAGCGCATCCTGCACGATGGAGCCTACCGCTATCGCATGCTTCAGGGGTACGATTACATGGCCTCCCGTTTGGGAGAACCCGGAGCGCCCGGACGGGCTGCCCGGGAAATGGTAACATGGCTCAAAAATCGAAGAAATTGTTAAAATGAGGAAAGCCGGTGCAGTAATTGTCCGGCTTTTGCGTTTTCTATGCAGAAACAAATTTAATAAGAACTTTGATTATGAAAAAGCTACATTGGTTATTTATGGCAATATGCCTGGCTGTGATGCCGGTTTTGCAATCGTGTGACAATGATGAAGGTTATTCCATCGGCGATTTTACTCCGCCTCTTTGGGCCACCGTGCGCGTCACGGGAAATGCTTTCTACTTGGATTGCGATGCTTGGGGAACACTTTGGCCTGTGAACACAGACATGGGGTGGTATAATGCAGTCGACGGGCAGCGTGTGGTCACCGTGTTCAATCCCTTGTGGGATAATTACGAAGGATACGACCATGCCGTGAAACTGCTGCACTTGCAGGATGTGCTGACCAAAGAGGTGGAGACGCTCACGCCGGAAACTGAGGAAGAGTTCGGCAATGACCCTGTGCTGATATACCAGGGCGATATCACCATCAGCGGTGGCTATATGAACATTTTCTTTCTCCAGAACCTTCCGTCCAAGGACAAACATCGCATCAGCTTGGTGCGTTCCCAAGAAGACGATGCTTTGTATGACGATGACGGCTATATCCATCTGGAACTTCGCTACAACGACTATGACGACCTGACCGGACGCCGTGCTTACGGTGCTGTCTCCTACAATCTGAACAGCTTGGACATTACTGCTGAGACGAAGGGCATCAAGCTAAAGCTGAACTCTGAGAAGAATGGAGAGGTTGAGGTGACTTTCGACCGTGAGAGTACCGACAGCAATATGAAGAATGTGAACAATCCGGACTTATCGAAGATGCGCTTGAAGTAAGAACGAATTTGCAGAAGTTATATATAGAAAGAGCATCCGGCCTTTGATGTTGTACATCTTGCCGGATGCTCTTTTTGCATTGTATGGATGAGTTGTCTTGGGTAGATTTTCGTCAGAACATGGTCAAGGCATACAGATAGACCACTGC
>CAMWRY010000048.1 GCA_947176775.1 uncultured Bacteroides sp. | reverse complement strand
ACGTGGGAGCCAATATTTACATGACATCACCGCTCATCCATCAAAACAAGATATATACCGCTTCGGTGGATGAAGACTTTAGAGGAAGGGCACACATTTATGCACTCAATGGAAACAATGGAGAAATCTTATGGAAATACCAGACTGAAAGTTCTATAAAAAATACCATTGCCATCGACAGCGACCTTGTTTTCGCACAAGATGTACTTGGAAATCTGTATGCGGTAGATTGTGAAACCGGAAAACTCTGTTGGCAAACCAAACTTCCTGTAAATGGGCTGCCAGCCCTGATAGAAGGGCTAGTGGCTAATGAAGGAGTGGTATATGCCGGAACCGGAAAAGGGCTCTGTGCTTTCGAAGCCAAAACCGGAAAAAGACTTTGGAAAAACGAAGGATGGTCACAAGGGGAAGGTACGACAACTACATTAACCCAAGGAAACGGACTGCTGATAGGTTCCGCGCAATGGCGCGCATTGTATGGAAACGATTCCAAAACCGGAAAGAAGCTCTGGAGCATCAGCGAACACGGACTGCGCAACCGAGGCGCATCAGCCGCCATACACGGTCCTCTGTTATACCTTATCTCCCAAGCATCCTTCTTCATCCTGGAAGGAGCCACAGGCAAGATTATCGTACGCAAGCCGTTACCTTATAATCTGGATGTGACCTCCACCCCACTCCTTACCGATAAAGAAATCATTTTCGGAACAGCCGACAAAGGGCTTGTCGCCCTTGACAAGGAAACCTTAGAAGAAAAATGGAATTGTCCGACAGACGACGCGTTAATCTATACAGCTCCCTATACCCATCCTGTCTCAGGAACCATAGAAACGAGTCCGATACAAGCAGGGAATACCATATATGTCAGTGCTTCCGACGGTACTGTTTACGGCATCTGCAAAGATAACGGAAAGATTACGTGGAAATATTCAACGGGAGCTCCGATTTTCGGTTCCGTAGCCATATCCGGCAATACGCTTGTAGCAACCGATTTTGGAGGAAATGTATACACCTTCTGCAATATTCCTGAATAATCCCGATAGACTGTCACGGGTTTTTCATTCAGGACAAAGGTCTATTGAAATAAAAGAAAGACGGACATAAGGATAAATTTTAGGCACGGACTTTACGGAGTACACGGAATTTCCTCTTTCGTTAATCCGTGTACTCCGTGAAATCCGTGCCTAAAAGAAAAGGGAATCAAAAACGTACTTGCAAACGCGTTTGCAAAACTCCAAAAGTCTTTTTCAGCCCCTCCTTCTCTTCAGTCCGTACCACAGAACCATTCAATTTCAGTATCACATACTTATTCATGTAATAATTCAGCCCTACTGTAACATCCTTTTGCAGCCCTCCTCTGACTAACCCGTCATTCAGAGTGGTTATATTGATACGACCCGACAATAACAACGATTTGTCTTCTTTCGGCGTCAAAGGCAGAGCATCCCACTCGTCATAATTAAAAAAACTGCCTTTTATCAGGAAACCACCTTGCAGATAGGCACCCCAAGGCTGATAACAAGCCGCTTCCGCACGCTGCACATTCATGCTCAAATACTCTCCCTGAAGAAAATAACGACGGGACAAATACACCACCTCCACATTCCATTGGAATGTATGCTTCACCCAGTCCACTCCCACTTCCAATACAGAAGGAACTGACAGATAAGTGACGCCATTGGATTGGAAACAAGCCGACCCGTATGTCAGGGTTTTCTCCCTGTCCGGTTTCCGGTACAAACCACCAAGCCCCACATGCAACCGCTCGCCTTCTTTATTCAACGGACGAAACACTCCTCGCACAGTCATATTATAGCCGGGCACTATCTTATCGCTACTCGCCAGCCCGTCTCCACAAAAGCCTCCTGCCGAGAGATAATAGTTGTCCCGAGAATGCGTATAAGTGATTCCCACTCTCCGCCCCAAGTAGAAAGTCTCGGCAGCATTGGCAGCAGTCATGAAAACAAGGTCATTCGTACTGGACGACTGCTCGATGCTGCACATGCCCAACATGTACCCGGCACGGAACATATTGCTACCCCAGGTCTTCTGCGCAAAAGCATCTTTCAGCGAAACCTTATTGCCGGCAAAACCCACATCTATCTTCGTATACCAGTCACCGGGCAGATTCATTTTCCCGGTTAGCCGCACCTCTGTAATTCCCATCCTTGCATAAGCAGGACAGGCGGTCTCCGTAAAGAAACCGCCATCAACAAACAAACGTCCGCCCAATTTCACAGACATCCCATCCCCGGCAAACGCCCAGACAGGACACAAAAAGGCAATCAGGCATCCCCACCATCTACAACGCATAGGCTACCTTTATCTGTTTAAAAAGTAATTTTTGCATCTTCAATAACTGATACCAAAGGATAACCGTCTATCGAATCCCCCATTTGCAAATCTTGCGGTGTGGGAGGGAGGAAGCTGGCCTGAGTACCTTTCACATCCGCCCCTTCTTGCGTCAAGGTCACGATAGCATATAATGGCTTGTCAAAAGTCATCGAATATTCCATCAGAGAATAGCGTTGATTGATTTCAGCCGGATACCGTTTTTCTGTCTGCGTAGGCTTGCCAATCCATACATACGATGCACTATTGACCTGCATATAAGTGATGCCGTTAATCTCCTTCGTATAATTACTATGATTATGACCGCTAAAAGCCAAAACGACCTTTTTATAACCGCAGCGGCTGTTCTCGTCTTCCAACACCCGACGGACAGCCTCACCATTGTTCATAAAAAGTTCAATGCTCTGATGAGAGAACAAAACACATTTCTTATCCGTAGCAGCCAAGTCCTGCCGCAACCAGTCCAATTGTTCCGGATCGACAAATGCCCGCATACTGGAATCTACATAATAATTGGCTCTTGCATAATGGCGATATTCCTTGCCATCGTACAAATTATTTCCATCCATAACGATGAAATGAAAATCCCCTTTATCAAAAGAATAATAGCGACCGGGCATCCCCATGCCTTCCACATATTCCTCCGGTGTATATTTATCCATGTCGTGGTTTCCGATAACATGGTACTTGTCGCCTCTGAACCCATTCCACAAGTCCCGATACACCTGGCTGGCACTGTCCAGACGGCAGAAATCTCCCAGTTCGATGATAAAATCCACCCCTTCTTCCTCTGCCGCTCGGATGAAGGAAGCTACCCGTTCCTCTCCGTCGGGAACATCGGGCGCATGGAAATCTGAGGCGATGGCAAACTTCAACGGCTTCTCCTGCTCTGAACAATAAAAGAGACAAATTGCAAAAGCCACCACAAAAGCACTTTTCAAGATAGAACTCACTTTCTTATTCATAACGTAGCATTATTAATTAAGAGTATCAACGAGAAACAATATCCCGTTCATTTAAAGACCTGCTTCATCGGGCGTCCAATCCACACCTGTGGCTGCTTCAAATTGAATATGTAGGCTATGGTAGAAGCCACATCAAACTGCATCATGCTTTCGGAAAACACGTATCCTGACTTCACCCCTTTACCGGAAATGATGAAAGGCGTCTCCATTTCTTGCATGGTCTTGCCCCCGTGTCCTTGATTAATGCCTCCGTGGTCGGCTGTTACGATGAATATAGTTTCATCCAACATTCCTGCATCTGCCACAGCTTTCACGATTTCGCCTATATATCCGTCCAGTTCCTTCAGCTTGGCATAATAGGCAGGAGTGTCATGCCCATCTCCATGACCTACCCCATCCGGTTGTTCATATATGACTCCGACAAATGCCGGGCGCGACTTTTTGATATAAGAAATCGCATCGTCTGTACATCCGCGCGGATTCTCTGCCGAAGGAGGCATGTTCTTTTCATAATTCATCGCTTGCATCTCCGCAAGATATTTCATGCCTCCCCATTCGTAAATATATCCCATTTCAGCATCGGGATAAGCGTCGCGGAACAGCCCCCATACCGATGGGAACAATCCATAGTGAGTAGTTTCACGGGAAGGTAGTTCGGGCTTCTGGGAGCCCCATTCCGTATACCCATGAAGCTCGGGACCGGCTCCCATGAACATGGAAGCCCAGTTGACCGCACTGGAGGAAGGCAGTACGCTTCTCTTTTTCAATGTGTACGAGCCCTCGGCCATCAGTTTCTTGACATTCGGCATCTCTGCCTTTTCCACACTATAAGCTCCCCAGCCGTCAAGGCCGATCAATACTACATGTTTTGCTTTTAACTTTGCAGCACTCCCTACCGATGCAATGCAAACGAGCAATAAACTGATTAATACTAATTTTCTTTTCATACTTTTATATTTAAACTCGTTACGACGTGTTTTATTTCAGGATTTTTTTCAATTTCTTCTCTACAGCCGCAGCCTGCCTCGCCATGCCATAATCGGAGGGATGCACGTAGTCCACCCACGCATCGGGATGGTAATCCAGTTCTTCCCTCGACAGGTAGAAGAGGTTTTTCACGCCTTCCCTTTTCAGTTCCTTGTAGGCTTCCGACTGCGCCACGTTTGCATGGGAGTATGCCTCATGCTGCCCTTGGTTGGTTGTGCCGTTGCTATAGCCTGCGTGTTCCACCAAGAGAATCGGGGTGGCATGTTTTTCGCGTATCTGCAAGACGGAACGTTTCACCAGTTCTTTTATTTCCGCCTCTGACCGGTCGGTCAGGTTTGCCATGCAGTCCAGAATATAGGCATCGGCATCCTGCTCATTGATAAAGTCTATCACCTCTTTCTCCAGCTTTCCGTTTCCGGAAAATCCCAGATTCACGAGGGGTCTTCCCAATGCACGACTCACGATGTTCCCCCATGCCATCCCGGGGCGAGAGGCACAGGCACCCTGCGCAATGGAAGTTCCGTAGAGCACGACAGCACCCTTTTCCACGGTGGGCACAAAGAAAAAGACATTTCCATCCGGCACTCCGATTTCCAAGTGCTCCACACCGTTGTACAGGGGCAAGTAAAGGGTGTATTCCTGCTCCTTCCCTGTCTCTGTAAGAAGGTCGATGTGATAACTGTAGCGTATCGTGTCGCCAAACGAGTAATCACCAAAGCAAAAGCCTTGGTCGGCACTGCGGTACAAGTCCACTCCCGAGACTCCGGTGGCTGGCATGTGGGGCATGCTGTATCCTCCTGTGACTTTATACTTCACTTTGATGTCTGCGGCATCGGTCGTGAAACGGATTGCCAACCCTGCCGACTCGCACGCCAGGTTCCAGACTTGCTCCCTTACTTTTCCTTTTGCACGCAAAGGCAGACGACGGTAATTGTTTCCATCTTCCTTCCAGCCTTGGTTCTGGATAAAGGAGGCGGAAGGATTCACATTGTTCTGCGGATTGTGCCACACCCATTGTGCGGCACTATCCATTGCAACAAACAATAGAGACATCCATAACATGTATCTATTCATAGCCATTGACTTAAAATTTATTTCGTTGCCCAATACTTATTCTGAACCAGATTTTTATTATTTTTCAAATCATCCGTATCCAACGGATAATAATAATATTTAGGTTCTTCGAATGTGAACTTTCCTACTTGCGACACCAAACGGATATATCCTTTATCTCCTTCGGTCAGTCCTATGGTATTACCTTCCAGCACATAGATTGTAAGTCTATACTTTTCCTTGTCTTCCGCCGGGATTTGGTTTGCCTCCGCTTCACTCTTCACGATTGCAAAATCAGGATTCCCATCACCTGTCGTATCATACATTCCTAACTTCGGGATGTACATTCCTTCCGGTGCTTTCTCCATCAGTTTGCCACACGACCAGCGCATCAAGTCCCCGTATCGGAATCCCTCACATGCCAATTCCACACGGCGCTCACGGCGTATCTCCAGAATAGCCCCTTTTTGGGCGGATATGACATTCGGATAATGTCTTTCTTGTACAGGATCTATGTCAGCCAGCCAGTCGCTCAAAGAAGCTCCGGGCATCCCTACTCGTTTCCTAATTAAATTAATGGATTTATCGACATCTTCCTGAGTCAATATTCCCAGTTCGGCTTTAGCCTCTGCATAGATTAAGAGGATTTCAGCATAACGGAAAACAGGAAGATCCGTATAACTCACTCCCCAGTCTAACTGGTCATAAGTACGAGGGTCGAACTTAATCTGCGGATAGCCACCAGCGCCTAATGTCAAACGGTGCGGTTCATTCTCATCCGCCTTCTTATATCCCGGCCACATGAATGTCTGCCGCAAACGGGGGTCTCTGTTCTCAAAGATTTCCTTATAGGTTTTGGTCTCATACCCAGGTACGCTTTGGAATGTCTTCACTTGATTCCCTTCCACTACCAGGTAATCTTCCATCAAATCCTTGGAAAGCCCGTTGTAAAAATCACAAACCTGCTGTGCATTGTGCAAACGTCCCAGCGTCTTGTCATAATCTTCCACCAAAATCATTTCCGGATTCGTCGTCAAATCCAGGCTACAGAACAAGGACTCATAAGCCTCCAAGTTGCCAGACTTCACTTCTGACAGGCTGTATGTCCCATCCATCAACTGTTCGGCAGCCGAGACCGCGATTTGAAGAAAACGATCGGCATCGTCCAGCCCCAATTCCGTATGGTATTTTCTGAATGTACCCTCATATAATGCTATTCTTGCCTGAAGTGCCAATGCCACATTCCTATAGATGCGCGTTTTACTGGCTCCGGGCTTCATGTTCTTGACAGCAAAGTCCAAATCTGCCATAATAGAATCCACAACCAATTCTCTGGGATCCTGTGGCTTATAAAGTTCTTCAATATCAGTAGTCTGTAAATCACGGCTATACCAAGGCACATCCGAATAGTCTTTCACCTTATCGTAATACAACTTGGCACGCATCATCCGGGCTATGCCGATATAATGATTGATTTCGGCACGATCGCCGGTCACATTTCCTGTACGCGCCAACATGAAGTTGACATTACGAATGCTTCCCCATCCCCAAGTACCGGCATCGTCCGCATTCAACTCACCACGCAACATCGCATACGTGGAACTCTCCTCCTTATAAAGGACATTGTCTGAAACGACATCCCAATAAGAAGAACCCAGATACCCATACATATTATTCGTATAACTTTCCAGGTCGCCCACATTCCGGAAATACACTTTCTCAGTTATCGTAGTTTCCGGATAACGTTCCAGAAAAGAATCATTGCAACCAGACAATAGTCCAACCAAGCCCCATCCGAGAGCAACCGTATATATTTGTTTTTTCATTGTTTTCATAATCATTTAAAATGTTACATTAATACCCATTGAATAAGAGCGCTGAAGAGGATATTCCTGTCCTCCCAATCCTTCGGGATCGACCTTATAATATTTATACAGTCCTGACAATTCAAAAATATTATCGCCTGAGAAATAGACTCTCACTCGGCTAAGGCCGACTTTGTGAGTCCAGTTTTCCGGGAGGCTGTATCCTATCGTCAGGTTTTTCAAACGCATATAAGAGGCATCCTGCAAATAACGTGTCTGTGTGAGTCCGGCTTCCTTAGACGATTGTTCGGCGACATAAGCCTTGGGACGTGGGAAGAAAGCATTCGGTTTCTCTTCAGTCCAGTGGTCACAAAAATTTCCCTTGGTTGTATTCGCCCAAGGTTGGGCATAAATACCCCAAAAGTACAAATCCCCCGACGGATCATAATTTCTTTTACCGACACCTTGCACAAACAAGCTGAAATCAATGCCGTTCCAATCGCCAGCTGCGGTAAATCCAAACGTATAGCGTTTACGTGAATTTCCGATAATAGTCAAATCTCCATGATCATCCAAGGTATAAGCACCTCTATACACCTCACCGTCACCGTTCAAATCCGCGAATTTCAAGTCGCCGGCTTCCAAAGGACGAGTGCCCGGATAAGAAGTCAACTTAGACTGGTCGGCATGATTCTTGATGTCTTCATCCGAAGTGAAGAAGCCCAAGGTGGTATATCCCCATATCTCACCTATCTCACGGCCTACATAATACTTGCTCAAATCTCCTGTCGGATTATCAAATTTGGTAATATAAGCACGGCTATCCGCCAAATTAAACCCTAACTGATAAGTTAACGGTTTTCCTATCAGGCGGAACTGGTCTTTCCAGCCCATGGTAATTTCCCATCCTTTTGTTTTCAGGTCGGCGGCATTAGCCAGTGGGACACTGGTTCCCAAGACGCCCGGCAGGGTTTTTCCGGCTGTCAACATGTCTTTGGTACGCCGGACGTAGACATCGCCACTGAAAGAAAGGCGGTTGTTGAAGAAATTCATATCCAAACCGAAGTTGGAAGTCGAAACCTTTTCCCAAGTCAAATCCCCCGACACCAGCCCCGGAGCACTAACATATACCGGCTGCTTGCCATCTATAATCTGGCTCGTCTTTCCCGAGCCCATACCTGCCACATACGGATAATAATTGTTCTCCAAATCCTGATTGCCCAACACGCCATAAGAGTAACGCAACTTCATAAAGCTAATCACGTTTGTCAACGGCTCGAAAAACTTCTCTTTGGAAAGGACCCAGGCAGCCGAACCCGAAGGGCTGAACACAAAACGAGAATTGGTAGGGAAACGCGACGTTCCGTCATAGCGTCCGTTAAATTCCACGATGTATTTATCGACAAACGTATAGTTCAACCTGCCATAAGCGCCACGCAATGCCAAAGTCGACACAGACTCACCCATATTCATATCGCCCGTAGCCAAATTCAAAGTAGGTAGGGAAGAAGAAATCAACCCTTTGCGGCTATACGAAGTATTCTCATAACGATACTCTTCCTGATTAAAACCAACGATGGCCGTTACGGAGTGCTTCTCCTTAAGCGTCTTGGTAAAAGTGGCATAAGCATCAAAAGTAATATTCTTGGAATACGAAGAATTTCCACCCACACCGCTGACTTCATTGATATAAAGAGGTGCCCTGTCCGGACCGTCATAGTAATCGACCGGCAGATAATACCAGCTATTCCGGTTCTTATCAGTTGTATATGAGAAGTTTCCGTTTACAAACAGGACATTCTTTATAATGTCCCAACGGGTTGTAAACTGCGTACTCAAGTGTTCTCCATTTTCTTTAGAACGGCCACCTGAATCAAAATTGCCAAATAACTTGGCACCACTCTTTGTCCATGTCCCATCCGGATTCCGAAGCATCTCCAATGGGCTGGTCCGGTTAATTTCCCAATAATAACTTTTACCCAACCCGTCCGGAGCATTGTAATCTTTGATTGTCAAAGTCGTATTGTTAGAAACGGTCCAGTTATCCGTAATCTTAAAATCCAACTTAGAACGTAAATTATAACGTTTGAACTTGTCTGTTCCATATTTTATCATACCATCGGTAAAATTATATCCGGCTGACAGGTAATAGCTCAATTTATTCGTTTTTCCCGAGACATCAATGGTATGGCTCATTGAGAATGCCGCATCCTTATAACCCTCATTCACCCAATCCGTACTTCCAAAATAAGTATATGTACCATCCGGATTCAAGAAGTAAGGAGAAACGGAAGAGTCTTCGGAAACCTTCTTCGCATAAGCCAGCTGCTCTTCCGAATACAAATTATACCAAGGATATGACATCTTGTTTCTCCATTTCGCCACTTCATAAGGGTCTGAAATAACATCCGGCATCTTGGTATTGGAACGCAACGAGAAGTTATTGTTATAATTCACCGTCAACTTTTCCGATTGCCCGTTCTTGGTTGTCACCAAAATGACACCGAAAGCCGCACGTGAACCATAAATAGCACAAGAAGCCGCATCTTTCAATACGGATATGCTTGCAATGTCATTGGGAGTCATATTGTTCAGCACCCATGCGCTCGAAATAACTCCATCAATTACAATCAACGGTTCACCTCCGTTCAAGGATGTCGTACCACGAATATTAAACGAAGGAGAGTCAGTGGCCTGGCCGCTTCCGATGGTCACATTCAAGTTTGCTACCGTACCTTGCAAGGCTTGTCCCACATTGGTAACCGGGCGGTCTTCCAACTGCTTGGTAGAGACCGTAGAGACAGCACCCGACAGATTTACCTTCTTCTGCACAGCAAAACCTACCACTACCACTTCCTCCAAAGCGCCTACATCTTCGCTCAACACAATATTAAAAGTCCGTTGGTTTCCAATTGATACTGTTTTCGTTTCATATCCGACATACGATACCTCCAACATCCCTTTACCCGATATCGTCAATGAGAAATTCCCGTCCACATCCGTTATCACGCCATTCGCAGTGCCTTTTTCAACGACACTTGCCCCAATCAAGGCTTCTCCACTGGCATCAACGACACGACCTTTTATTTCTACCTTAGAATCCTGTTGAACAGCTTCTTGGTGGAAGATTTCTTTTCTTTGGACAGCTTTCGTAGTCAACAATATATTTTTTCCCTGCAAGACATAGTTTACATCCGATTCTCCGAACACTTTATCAAGCACCCGGCTCACGGTCTCGTTTGCAACATCAATGGAAACCTTTTTATCCAGATTGACCTTGCTGGCATTGTACACAAACAAATAGTCAGTCTGCGATTCTATCTGCTTCAATACTTCTTTCGCATTGCCTTGTATCACCTTCACATTGACTCTTGCCGACTGCGAATAGGCCTCACCGGCAAAAGCTGTTGAGATACAAGCTACTAAAAAGCAAAAAAACAACTTCATAATCTTAAAAATTCGTTCATTTGGAGTTAAAAATAGGGCACAAGAATCCCCTATATGATTTTTTTTCATAATTTTGTTTTGTAATGTTAGTACTTTCTAAATAATGATTCTGCACAGAGGTGCTAACTATTCTGAAACGGATTGTGCGGCAACACTTTCCGTTTCATTTTTTTTAATGTGTTCTTTCATATTCCCATAGGCATGTTTATTTTATAATTATTACATTAAGGTCACTGTCTCTCTCGTAAGTGAAGTCGTGCTCCAACTGAAGTATCCGCAACACCTGTTCCACGCCATCCTCCGTCCGGAACTTGCCCGAATAGAGTTCATTCAAGAAGTCCTTTTTGTTCACCACGATGTGGATGTTGTAGTACAACTCCAGCTTCTTGATGATGGAAGAAACCGGTTCTTCGTGAAAACAAATCAGGCCCTCCGTCCATTTGAAATAATCATAGTCGTCAATGCGCGATTTCTCCAGCTTTCCTCCGGCAATGCGGATTCTCTCTTTGGGGAGCATCCGGCAAGATGTCCCACCCAGCGCATTTCCGCCCAGTTCCACACTGCCTTTCAGCAAGTCCACCTGCATTTCATCGGCACCGGCGTATGCCTTCACATTGAATTCCGTGCCCAGCACCCTGACTTCCATTCCCTGCGTCTTCACGACAAAATTCCGCCCCTCGTTGCGAGCCACCGTGAAATAAGCCTCACCATCCAATTCCACCTCGCGCGTCTTCGCAAAAGTCAACGGATAGGTCAACCGTGTGCGCGAATTGAGCCACACCTTGCTTCCGTCCGGCAATGTCAGCTCCGCCCGTTGTCCGGCAGGAACATACAGGTTCTGGCTACCCATATCCTCCTTTTTCATCAGGAACTGAATCCCCAGAACAAGCAGCAAAAGCGCAGCCACCTTCGACACTTCCCAAAACAGCTTCCGCCATGATACATAATGCCTCATCGGCTTTTCGGCACGATCTATCACCTCTTCCACCTGGTTCATCAACAGCACGTCATGCAGCTTACGCAAAGCCATCACCTCACGCACATGTTCCTCGTCGGCATCCATCCACTCCACCACTTGGTTCCGCTCCTCTTGGGTAGCTTCCCCTCTTATATATTTATCCAATACCTTTTCGTCCATAAGTGTCGTTTTTTTGCCTTTACACATATAGAGACAACAAGGCATAATATATCCCTAAAGCAAAAAGATTTTTTTTTAGAAAAACACAATATTAACGTGAATCACTTATATCGAACTCACGTAATATTAGAGCCTGTTTAAATTTTGTTCAGCCTTCTTTTGAGAGTTCTTTTTGAGGA
>CAMWRY010000047.1 GCA_947176775.1 uncultured Bacteroides sp. | reverse complement strand
CCTAAACTCGAATATTATGATTAGTTTGAACATTGAAAAGACTTTTGGATTCATCTCCAAAGAAAACGTTTTCGCCTATGAAGCCCAAGTAAAGGCTGCACAGGAAGCGTTAGAGAATGGTACCGGTAAGGGTAACGACTTCTTGGGCTGGTTGCATCTCCCCTCTTCCATCACCGCAGAGCACTTGGCCGACCTGAAGGCTACCGCACAGACCTTGCGCGAGAATTGCGAAGTAGTAGTCGTTGCCGGCATCGGCGGAAGCTACCTTGGCGCACGCGCGGTAATCGAAGCTTTGTCTAACAGTTTCACCTGGTTGCAGGACAAGAAGAACGCCCCCACCATCCTGTACGCAGGACACAACATCGGCGAAGACTATCTGTACGAACTGACCGAATTCCTGAAGGACAAGAAATTCGGTGTCATCAATATCTCCAAATCAGGAACTACTACTGAAACTGCCCTCGCCTTCCGCCTGCTGAAGAAGCAATGCGAAGACCAGCGCGGCAAAGAGATGGCACAGAAAGTCATCGTAGCCATCACCGACGCCAAGAAAGGCGCTGCCCGTGTAACGGCCGACAACGAAGGCTACAAATCGTTCATCATCCCCGACAACGTAGGCGGACGCTTCTCCGTACTGACTCCGGTAGGCTTGCTGCCCATCGCCGTAGCCGGTTTCGACATCGAGAAGCTGGTGGCCGGCGCAGTTGCTTCGGAGAAGGCTTGCGGCGTTGATGTACCGTTTGCCGAAAACCCTGCCGCCATCTATGCAGCTACACGCAACGAGCTTTACAAGAACGGCAAGAAGATTGAAATCCTTGTCAACTTCAACCCCAAGCTGCACTACGTCAGCGAATGGTGGAAGCAGCTCTACGGCGAATCGGAAGGCAAGGAGAACAAGGGTATCTTCCCGGCTTCCGTGGACTTCTCTACCGACCTGCACTCCATGGGACAATGGATTCAGGAAGGCGAACGCACCATCTACGAAACCGTGATCTCCGTAGAGAAGACGCAGCACTCCCTGCAAGTGCCCTCTGACGAAGCCAACCTCGACGGCCTCAACTTCCTTGCCGGCAAGCACGTGGACGAAGTGAACAAGATGGCCGAACTGGGTACCCAGCTTGCACACGTGGACGGCGGCGTGCCCAACATGCGCATCGTCATCCCTGCCCTGAACGAGGAAAGCATCGGCGGCCTGCTCTATTTCTTCGAGATTGCCTGCGGCATCAGCGGCTATCTCCTGGGCGTCAACCCGTTCAACCAACCGGGTGTAGAGGCTTACAAGAAGAACATGTTCGCCCTGCTGAACAAGCCCGGCTACGAAGAAGAGTCGAAGGCTATTCAGGCGAGACTGTAAATAACTCAAGTTTCGCAAGTTCTTAAACTTGCTTTCAGTGAACAAGTAAACAAGGGTACAAGGTCTTTCAATCTGCCTGTTTTGTGAATAAGATGCAGGTAGAAACCTGAATCACTTCGCCTCGCAGCCTCGTCAACTTGTTTACTGACAGCATATCAAAGATATGCGAAACTTAAATAAATAATTAAACACAGAGACACGGAGGCACAGAGTTTTTTTTTTATACATTTCTCTGCCGCCTCTGTGTCTCTGTGTTTTTGTGTTCCCATTTATTCAACTTGCAATGTTTGAAGAATCCATAACCCGCTACCTGGAAAGGCGCGGACACTCCGATATGTCCCTGAAAGCAGTTCTTTTTGATATGGACGGCGTATTGTTCAACTCCATGCCCTACCATGCCGATGCCTGGCACAAAGTGATGGAACGCCACGGACTGCACCTCAGCCGCGAAGAGGCATACATGCACGAAGGGCGCACAGGAGCTGCCACCATCAACATCGTTTATCAACGCCAGTATGGCAGGGATGCCACTCCCGAGATGATAGAGAGCATCTATGCAGAAAAGAGTGCAGAATTCAGCACACATCCGGAACCCGAACGCATGCCGGGCGCCCGGGAAGTGCTACAGAAAGTAAAGGCGGCAGGACTCATGCCGGTACTGGTCACCGGCTCTGGACAACGTTCCCTGCTCGACCGCCTCGCCCACCACTATCCCGGCATGTTCCAACCCGAACGCATGGTGACCGCCTTTGATGTGAAATATGGAAAACCCCATCCCGAACCCTACCTGATGGGGCTGAAGAAAGCAGGCGTACAGGCCAATGAGGCGATTGTGGTAGAGAATGCCCCCATCGGAGTACAGGCAGGAACAGCGGCAGGCATATTCACCGTAGCCGTCAACACTGGTCCTATAGACGGGCAGGTGCTGCTGGATGCCGGTGCCGATGTGCTGTTCCCCTCCATGCAAGCACTCTGCGACCACTGGGAGGAGCTGCAAACGGCATTGGCAGCCTACAAGAAAGAAACGAGCGATTAGAGCAACAGAGCGATTAGAATGAGAATTCACCTAACGAAGGTTTCTCAAACATAGTGATACGCAAAATCCCTGACAGTCGGTTGACTATCAGGGATTTTCTCTATCGTGACCCCGGTGCGATTCAAACGCACGACCTTCAGAACCGGAATCTGACGCTCTATTCACTAAGCTACGGAGCCGAATGCGGATGCAAAAATAGCAAAAAATCATCAGATTCCTAACATCCGAGTGTTTTTTCTATCCAACCATGATTCAATTTTCATTGTTATTTTGAGAATAAAAACAGCAAACACATAAACATTTTGTTATTTTGCAACATAAAACAGAAACAAGTATCAATATTATTTCTATCTTTGCCGAACAAATTAATAGAATTTAGACGGAATAAATTTATGAGCTATCTGATAACACCTGAAGGTTACAAGCCTTTGCTGGACCTAAAACAGACAGAATTAGGAATCAAACAGATTAAAGAGTTCTTCCAGATGAACCTCTCTTCCGAGTTGCGTCTGCGCCGTGTGACGGCCCCACTGTTCGTATTGAAAGGAATGGGTATCAACGACGACCTCAATGGCGTGGAACGTGCCGTGACTTTCCCCATCAAGGATTTGGGCGATGCCAAGGCCGAGGTCGTACACTCCCTTGCCAAGTGGAAACGCCTTACGCTGGCCGAATATCACATCGAACCGGGCTACGGCATCTACACAGACATGAACGCCATCCGTGCCGACGAAGAGCTGGGCAACCTGCACTCCCTCTATGTGGACCAGTGGGACTGGGAACGTGTCATCACTGCCGACGACCGCCATGTGGATTTCCTCAAGGAGATAGTGACCCGTATCTATGCAGCCATGGTGCGCACAGAATATATGGTGTACGAGATGTATCCGCAAATCAAGCCTTGCCTGCCCCAGAAGCTGCACTTCATCCATGCGGAAGAACTGCGCCAGCTCTATCCCGACCTGACACCCAAATGCCGCGAACATGCCATTTGCCAGAAATACGGTGCCGTGTTCATCATCGGCATCGGATGCAAACTGAGCGACGGAAAGAAGCACGACGGACGTGCTCCGGACTATGACGACTACACCAGCAAGGGACTGAACGGCCTTCCCGGACTGAATGGCGACCTATTGTTGTGGAACCCCATCCTGCAACGCAGCATCGAACTTTCTTCCATGGGTATCCGCGTGGACAAGGAAGCCCTGCTCCGCCAACTGAAAGAAGAAGGCGAAGAAGGCCGCTTGGAACTCTACTTCCACAAACGCCTGATGGATGACACCTTGCCACTCTCCATCGGTGGCGGTATCGGGCAATCCCGTCTGTGCATGTTCTATCTGCGCAAAGCGCATATCGGAGAAATACAAGCCAGTATCTGGCCGGAAGAGATGCGCAAAGAGTGCAAAGAGCATAACATACATCTGATTTGACATACAGTGATTCCACTCCTATAAAAGTGCGTGTGCCGGAACTAATATTTTTTATTTCGGCACACGCACTTATTTTTTATTTTGTACCTTAGCATCCGAAACGATTAAACTGATTCAATTATGAATGTTCAAATAGAAGAAAGCTGGAAAACGCGCCTGCAACCCGAATTCGAGAAAGACTATTTCCGTACACTGACCGACTTTGTACGGGACGAATATGGGAAATATGCCATCTATCCTCCGGGAAAACTGATATTCAATGCCTTCAACCTCTGTCCCTTCGACAAGGTGAAAGTCGTCATCATCGGACAAGACCCTTACCACGGTCCGGGGCAAGCACACGGGCTTTGCTTCTCTGTGAACGACGGAGTTCCCTTCCCACCTTCCCTACTCAATATCTTCAAGGAGATAAAGAGTGACATCGGCACCGATGCCCCCACTACCGGCAACCTGACACGCTGGGCAGAACAGGGAGTGTTGTTGCTCAATGCCACCCTCACCGTCCGCGCACACCAGGCAGGCTCGCACCAAAAACGCGGTTGGGAGACATTCACCGATGCCGCCATCCGTACCCTGGCAGAAGAAAAAGAACATCTGGTATTCATTCTTTGGGGGGCATACGCCCAGCGCAAAGGGGCTTTCATCGACCGCAACAAGCATTTGGTATTGACCTCCGCCCATCCATCTCCTCTGTCCGCCTACAACGGCTTTTTCGGAAACAAACACTTCAGCAAAACAAATGAATACCTGAAGGCACACGGAGAAGAAGAGATTGAGTGGTGATAAAGTGATAGAGTGATAAGGTGATAAAGCGTAATGAGGTGAGAAGGTAATATCACTTACCACTCTATCACCTCATTACGCTTTATCACCTTATCACCCTATCACCTTATCAATACCACCTGATATTACTCTGTGTCTGACTTCTCTGTTCCCACTTCAAGTCTTGCAGAATGCTGGCATTGGCACGGATGGTGAAGTTGTAGTACCTGTATCTTCCGAAAGGTGCTACGGAAGCTGTCATATTGAAACAGTGCAAGTCGCGCGTGATGTTGAAAGAAGTCGGTGCTATCTCCTTCATATTGAAGTCATAGCCGGAGTTGAAACTGATAGCCCATTTGTTGGTAAGTTTTACATTACCGTTGATATTCAGGGCATTCAGACTGAACTTATAGGGATAGCGCATATTCTTCCGATTGATGGGCTTGGAACTATCTTCCGTTATATTGAAGCCGGTACTGAAGTTGATGGACCATGGCATTTTGAAAGCCTGATATCCGTCAGCATCAGCAGTGGCTTTTTTCACTTTCTTCTGTGGAATACCACCGTCTGTTGCATCCTCTTCGTCACCGTCTTCATCCCCTTCGGAATTGCCTTTTCCCTTGCCCTTATCTTCATCAGCTTTTTCTCCGGTGAAGAAAGCCTTTATCTTCTTCCAACTGTCATTGTTGATTGTCCAGTTAAAAGAGGTACCATATCCCGACCAACGGCCGAAACGTCCGTAAGACCACTCCGTACGATTACCTGTCACTACCCTTCCGTTCTCGTCAAACTCGTAGGCATAGGTAGCAAAGGTAGAACTCATACTCAAAGTATAACTCTTCAGCTTCATGCGGAGATTAAAATTCAAGTCACTCCAAGGACGCACTTGTGCAGCCGTATTATAGCTGATGCCAAATCCCAATTCGTCAATCAAGCTCACCTTGCAGATAGAGTCGTTCTTGTCCTTATACTTCATCTCCAAGTTGTTGGAGACATTAAAGGAGATGGTTCCCTGTTTTCCACTACCGGGAGGACTGAAGGCCTGTCCGGCATAATAGGAGTACTGCACAGTATCGCGAACACCGTTCTGATTCTTTATGTATGAGCCATAATAGCCATAACGGTCTGAAGAGAAGTCCGGTGCGGCACTGATGCTGACAGAAGGCGTGATGATATGGCGTATCTGAATCTCTTTCTTTTTCATGAACAATGGCTTGTACATACCGTAAATCTTAGTGTTGACACCTAAGCTGGTATTGTAATTGTAGACACGGTGAAAACCATAAGTAGTGTCGTTCACCACCTTTTGGTGCTCGTCGCTCCAGTCCTGCTTCACTTTGCGCGTGTACCAACGTTCGGTATAGTTCACGGAAGGAGTCAGATTGAAATACTTGAACAACGTGAACGTGGCACTGATGGGGATATCATGTTGCATGCCGTTCTCCCAGTCACGCATCAGGTTTTTCTTAAACAACAGGTTATCCTTTGTCTTGATGCTATTCTTCATACGACCGGTATAACGCACAGAGATTTTCTCGTACCACTTTTCATCTCCCACCGCACGCTTGCGCTTGAAAGGGAAAATAGTGCTCAAAGAGATGGTCATGTCCGGCAAGGTCACAGCGATAGAGGAGTCGCGCATGGTCTGAGCAATGTTACTCGAAGCGGAGATGCTCAGATGCTGGTCAGGGAAATTGCGCGAATAGCTGACACTGGAAGTCTTGGTATTCTGCGACATTGCCTGCATATTGTACAAGTTGCCGATGTTGGTCCTTTCATAACTACTGGTGGCAAAATTCACACTGGCCGAGAAGGTGGAATTGGGACTCGCCTTCGCATCCTGCCGATGGGACCACACCACCTTGAAGTCCTTGGCAACCGAGTAGTCGGGCAACCCTTTGTCACCGGTCTTGGTCACCTGATAGTTTGCCTGAAACATGCCGGAGTATTTGTAGCGCTTCACATAGTTCGATTCCGCATTCAGTGCCCACGAGCCTTTGGTAAAGATATCACCCCTCAACTTCAGATCCATCTGGTTACTGATGGCAAAGTAATAACCGCCATCCGTCAGACCGAAACCACGGTTGGAGTCATCCATATAGGTAGGCATCAGGAAACCGGACTGGTAACTACTGGAAAATGGGAAGAAGAAAAACGGAACGGCAAGAGGCAACGGCACATCCTCCACCACCAGATAGGCCGGTCCCGTCACTACATTCTTCTTGGGGCGCACCTTGGCATAGGTCATCTGCATGTAGAAATGAGGATGGTCGTGATGATCGCAAGTCGTATAACGGCCACTCTTCATGTAGAGTTCGTCATTATTTCCTTTTTTCGCATTGTGGCCGGTCACATAGCCCTCACCTTGCTGGCTGACTACATTGCTGATAAGACCTCTTTTACTCTTGAAGTTGTAGCGGATGGTATCGGTCTCGTAAGAGGTGTCTCCATCCTTGAAGACCGGGCGTCCCTTGGCAGTACCTAAAGAATCAACTACACCACGGGCAAACACCGTACTATTGTCCATATCCATCGAAATGATGTCGGCCTCCAGATCGGCACCCGGATAACTCACTTTTCCTTGACCATAAAGATGAGCAAAACCACTCTGCGTGAATACGATAGAGTCATTGGCTTCATAAGCAACGGGAGCATCCAGCGCATCTTTCTTCGGAGGAGGAGGTGCTATCGTATCTTGCTGCAACGAGTCGTCAGACGATTCCACCGCCCCACGCTGCAAAGTGTCTCCCACTTGCAAGCTATCTCCACGTTGCGAAGCCCTCGTCCGTCGGATATCCTGAGGCGCAACCTTCCCTTCACGGCGCTGAGAGACAGCCCCATTAGAGAGAAGAAGCAAGACGAATAGCAGTATGAATGATATGAATGTTTTTGCTTTCAATGGCGTCATTAACTAATTGTTTACGCTTGGAGGGGCAAAAGTACGCAATTTATACGGATAATTTTCCTTTTTAACCTATATTATTTCGTAAGGAGTTATCAAAGATAGAAGGAGTTATTGGAAGCCGACAAGGGTCACCACTCCAACTATAAGAACATCCTACACCAATTATCAAAGCGCCGCACCCCTGCTTCGCCATAGCGTTCCAGGCTTTTACGGGCCTTCTCCACGCTCTTCTCCCGGTCCAGATGGGTCTTTGAATAAAATTTATCGGCAAAGCAGACAACCTGCTCTTCCAAACTGACCGGCACCATTTCACGATGCGGCACGGGCAAATCCTGTGCAACGATTTCTTCCAATGAAAGTCCGGCTCCCGTATGGCGCTCGCATACCAAAGCGTGACGGGAATAGCCTTCACTGCGCATCAGGTCGGCTCCTAAATAGCCGTGACAGATATAGGGCTTGTCGCCCAAGCAATGGATGCCGTCGGCATCTGTCAAGAAGATGCCGATATCGTGCAGCATGGCCGCCTCGTACAGAAACTCCTTGTCTAACGAAAGCTCCGGATGGCGGTCGGCAATCCATAAAGATTTATCGGCAACAGAATGACTGTGAACCAACAATATGCGACGCAGTTCGTTCTCCTCCGGATAGTATTTGTCGATGATAGAAATGGGGTCCATGGGATGAATTATAAATTACAGATTATACATTCCGCTATTTTGTTTGAAACCGATATAGACAGATTTCGTTGCGCATGTCGCAGCTGCGTCGGTCCGTACGTAATATCTTTTCCAGACGGTAGGTTGGCTCCAAGGCTTCCAGCATCTCCTTCTCTTCGCGCTCAGGAACCAACAAATAGCCCCTTCCATCGGCCGGACGTTCCTTCTCGATGTGCCGCATGCGGTCATTCAAGTAGAAGTTGACACAATAAAAGCTCATCTTGGAATAAGAGTAGACCCAGCCTTCAGGCACATAGGCATTGACCTGTTCGGCCAGATGCTTGTCCGACTTCACGGCCAGCACCGTAGGCTGATAGACCGAATCCAGCGAGACGAAAATACAGAGCATACATCCGGCTATGCCATATAGCAAGGAGCGGCTGTCAGCACGCTGTGACACCATGCGCAACGTGCAGATTGCGGCTATGGCCGGAAGCGCCACCAGCAACCACTTGGGAAAGGACAAAGCCACCTCCTCCAGCGCGTGCATGAAAGCAACATTCTCGGCAGCATGGCGTCCGCTTCCAAAAACGGTGTCGGGCACCCAGCCAAGGCGGACAACGACAAAGACAAGTGTCAGCAGCAGGCCCAATATGGCAAAGACGACTGCACATATCCGGAAAACCTTCGCGCCTTTCTGCACCAAGGCCAACAGGTATTCGGCCATCAGCACTGCCATAAACGGATAGATGGGAAGCAGGTAGACGCTCCGCTTGCTCTTGGGGATGCAGTAGAAAACAAAGATAATCAGGATGACCAGCCACGTAAACAGCTGCACCGGGGACTGGCTACGGAAAGCCTGCCAACCCTGTTTCAGCCGCGACATCAGCGGCTGCTCTCCTTTCAATGGGCAGTGCAGGCTTCTCCACTTCAGCCCGAAAAGGGAAACCAGCAACACCAGCGTCCAGGGAACCCATCCCCAAATCAGCGTCAGGAAGTTGTACCAAACGGGGTTTTCGTGAGACTCATAGGACATCTTGCCCATAAACCGCCCGGTGTTCTCCTCCAAGACCAAATCAAGGAACGGCTGTCCGCCCTCCCTATAGGCTGCATATCCCCAAGCGAAATAGGGGACGAAAGAGAGCAAGCCTATACCGACCAGCGAGAAAAACGTCTTCCAGAAGGAGCGTCCGCGCACCAACTGATAGGCACCGGTGCAGGCACAGGGGAACAGGAAACCTACCGGCCCTTTGGTCAGCGTGGCACACCCCATCAGCAGCACCGCCAGCCAGGGCACTCCACGGCATCCTTTCTCGTCCCAGCGAAAGAGCAGGCAGAGGGAAATCACGATAAAGGCCACTTGCACCATATCCACCCGGCAGGCAACGGCCGCCCGGTGCACCTCGAACGAGGAGAGCAACAAGAGGGAGGCAAGGAACGCTGTCCGGAGGTCTTTACGCTTTGCCACAAAAACAAAGAAGACCAGCTGCATGGCCAGGAAGGCGATTGCCGAGGGAAACCTGGCGGAATATTCCGTCATTCCCCCCCCGAATAGGGAAGAAACCCCAGCCATTGCCCAATAAAAGAAGGGGGGTTTATAAGCAATATCCGTCCCATAATTCACCGGAAGTATCCAGTTTCCGCTCTCTAACATGGAGAGGGCCACAATCGCTTCACGCGGTTCGCCCTTGGAATAGAAAATGGTTTCGCCCAAGAAGGGGACTATCACCAGCACGCTCAGCAGTGCCACAAACCAGAACACTTTCTTCCTGTCCGACATATTCTTACTGTTTAAGATGTTTTTGTGGAGAAGCAACTCCTTTAATAAGTTTTCAAGGCGCAAAATTACAAATAATTCTGAAACAATGCCTAACTTTGTCAACCGAATGACAACGAAAGCAATATGAAGCCACAGAAACAGCTACCGGAATTTATACGTTTCGTCATGGTGGGCATCCTTGCGACGGCCCTGCACTACGGACTCTATTTTGCAGGACAACGCATCATCGATGTCAACGTGGCCTACACACTGGGCTATGCCCTCAGTTTCGTAGCCAACTTCTACCTGACCGCCTACTTCACCTTCGGCCGAAAACCCTCTTGGAAGAAAGCCTTCGGATTTGGCGGCGCACATCTGTTCAACTACCTGCTGCACATCGTCCTGCTGAACCTGGCCCTCCGGGCAGGCGTGCCCAAGCCTCTGGCTCCCCTTCCGGTGTTTGCCATTGCCATTCCGGTCAACTTCCTGCTGGTGCGTTTCGTTTTCAAAAGAAAAGATACGGTATAATGTTGCATTTTTCCCAATTTATGACGAATATTGCAAAAAATATAGATATAGAGATTTATGACGGAAACACCTCTCCTACTTGCCGTAGTCGTACCCTGCTTCCAAGAAGAAGCCGTACTGCCCGAAACCCACAAACGGCTGAGCCGGTTGCTCGACACCCTGATAGCTTCGCAACAGCTCTCACCGGAAAGCTATATCCTGTATGTGAACGATGGAAGCACCGACCGCACGTGGTCCATCATCCAAGAGCTGCACCGCACCACGCCCTACGCCTGCGGACTGAACCTGGCAGGAAACGTAGGGCACCAGAATGCCTTGCTTGCCGGACTCCATGCCGTAAAGGAGCGTTGCGAGATAGCCGTTTCCATTGATGCAGACCTGCAAGACGACATCCAGGTGATTCCCAACATGATAGCCGGCTACCGGGCAGGCAACGACATCGTCTACGGCGTGCGCCGGGAGCGCACCACCGACACCTTCTTCAAGCGCAACACCGCCCTGCTCTTCTACCGGCTGATGGGAGCGATGGGAGTGAAGTCCGTCTACAACCATGCCGACTACCGCCTGATGAGCCGCCGGGCCGTGCAGCACCTGTGCCGCTTCCGCGAGCGCAACCTCTTTCTACGGGGACTGGTGCCCCTCATCGGATACCGGGCAGGCTTCGTGTACTACAACCGCGACAAGCGCTTTGCCGGCGAGTCCAAATATCCTTTCCGGAAAATGATGAACTTCGCTATCGACGGCATCACCTCCTTCTCCGTCAAACCGGTCCGCATGATTTTCTGGATAGGTTGCATCTTTATCCTCATTGCCCTGTGCGTTACCGGCTGGACGCTCCACTCCTACATACAGCACAACACCGTGCCCGGATGGTCTTCCCTGATGATTTCCATCTGGCTGGTAGGCGGTGTCGTACTGGTATCCCTGGGTATTGTGGGCGAATACATCGGTAAGATATATATCGAGGTAAAAGATCGCCCACGCTACAACGAAGAGGAGTTGTTGATGAGGTAGTTATTCCTCGCTTAGCAACTCCTCCATGCCATCGATAGCCAAAGCTCCGGCACCCAATAGAGAATAGAGAAATGAACCTCGGGGTGAGTTTGGTGAGCACTACGCCGTTGGCGAGAAAACGCATGTCACGTCGTGCAAATGCTGCTGAAAAAACCAATAATGTAAAAAAAAATAAATACTTCTGTTGGCAAAAGTATCAAGGAATCTACTCAATGGCGTGTAAAAAATAGCATTTGAGGCTTAAAAAAAAAACACGAATATTTACGTTCTAGTACTGCATAGGTTGAGAAATTATCAAAAGAAGTCGATTTTTTATTATTTCGGGGACAATTATACACTCCAGAGCCCCCCCTTTTTATCCACATTTTCCGAAGGATAAGGGGAAGAATCAGCATTAACAAGTGAATAAATGGCGAATTTAATTCGTCAGACAGCTGTTGACTTTTCGTTAGACAGCTGTTATCCTTTCGTTAAACAGCCGTTATTTTTTCGTTATACAGCTGTATAACGAATTAAATTCGCCACTCATTGGCCTATTTCTGTGCAACCCGACCCATAAAAAACTGATCGTTGCATTTATCCTACCGAGTTTCCATGACAGCCAACATGAATTTATTTTAAGGCGATATCAGACTTACAATACTTCGTTAAATTTATAACTAATCCGTTGAAAACAAATAAGTTAATTAATA
>CAMWRY010000046.1 GCA_947176775.1 uncultured Bacteroides sp. | reverse complement strand
CTGCTCTACGGCAGCCGAGGTGGTTCCGTAGATGCCTGCATCCTTCAGGGCCTGCACGGTTTCCAGATTCTTCCGCAGAATCTCGACGGTGCCTTCCGTGATTTGCAGTTGGCGGTCGAGCATCAGCAGGGTATAGTACATGTTGGCCACATTGGCTATGACTTGGGTCTGTACGGCCTGTTCATAGAACAGGGTTTGTTTTAGGGATACCTGTGCACGTCGCTTCGGGTTCAGCAGTTGGCCGAAGAGGTCTATTTGCCAGCTGGCTGTGGCCGGCAGCGAATAGATTTGGGTAGCCTTTCCCTGATCCCAGCTACTCACGGTGCCTTGCGGAGACAAGGCGAGCATCGGGGCATAGGCCAGCCGGGCGGACATCAATGCGGCTTGTGCCTGCTTCACGTTCAGCGTGGCGCTGCGCAGGTCGGCATTGTTGGCAAGTGCCTGTTCGATAAGCGCCTGCAACTGTGGGTCTGTGAACACTTCTCTCCAAGGCAGATTACCGAAGTTGGCAGTATCTGCTGCCAAGGTATCGTCCACGGAGGCCGTGTCGCGATACAGGCCGGCAGTGGTGATGTCTTCGGGTCTGTCGTATGATTTGTAGATGTGGCAACTGCTCAATAAGGCAGTTGCACACATCAGGCATATTGTTTTCTTCATATTGCTATTTCTCATTTATTTAGTGTATTGGTCTATCTCCGGTTCGGCATCCGAGTTGTCTACATCTTCCCATTCCATCGGCTTGAACTTCTCTTGCAGGTACTGGAAAGCCACGAACAACGCAGGTACGATAAAGATTTGCAGAATCATACCGATTAACATACCGCCGATGGCAGAGCTACCTAGTGTGCGGTTACCGTTGGCACCTGCACCGGAAGCAAACATCAGCGGAAGCAGACCGACAATCATGGCCAGAGAGGTCATCAGGATAGGACGCAGACGGGCACCGGCACCCAGTACGGCTGCCCACGTGATACTCATACCCATCTTGCGGCGTTCGAGGGCGAACTCTACAATCAGGATGGCGTTCTTGGCCAACAGACCCATCAACATGATGAGTGCAATCTGCATATAGATGTCATTGGACATGGTGCCCAGAATCATCTTCAATGCCGGAATATTGCCCAGCGAGCCGATGCCGCTGACAAACAGGAAGCTGCCCAGCAATCCGAAGGGTACGGAGAGCAATACGGAGAGCGGCAGTATGTAGCTCTCGTACTGTGCGCTCAGCAACAGGTAGACGAATACGAAGCAAAGGACGAAAATCAGTCCGGTAGTGCTTCCGCTCGTCTCGGCCTCCTCGCGTGCCATACCTCCCAGCTCATAGGCGAAACCTGCCGGAAGATTCTCTTTGGCCACTTCGGCAATGGCAGCCAGTGCCTGACCGGAGGTGTAACCGCTGGCAGGAGCCACCATCACCTTCATGGAAGTGTAAAGGTTGAAACGGCTGATGATGTCCGGACCATAGACTTTCTTGATAGAGACGAACTGCGTGATGGGAGCCATCTCCTTGCCGTTGCGCACCTTGATGCTGGAGAGTGACTCCAGGTTCTTGGTAGCGTTCGGTTCGGCCTGAATCATTACGCGGTACATCTTACCGAAGCTGTTGAAGTTGGAAGCGTACAGACCGCCGAAGTATCCCTGCATGGTGCTGAGAATGTCGCTCGGGCTGAGACCTGCTTTCTTGCAGGCGGCAGCGTCGATGTCCAGCATGTATTGGGGGAAGTTCGGGTTAAAGCTGGTCTTTGCAGAGTTGATTTCGGGCCGTGCTTCCAGCGCTGTGGTATAACTGTTCACCACCTCGAAGAAGTGGTTCAGGTCACCACCTGTCTTGTCCTGCATGTTTAGCTCGATATCGCTGGAGGCAGAGTAACCCGGAATCATCGGAGGAGCGAAGAACAGCACCTGCGCTTCTTTGATAATCTTGCGTGCACGCATGAAGAGGGTAGCGTAGACAATGGTAGAGTTTTGCATTGTAGAGCGCTCTTCCCAGTTCTTCAGCTTGATGATGAGCGAACCGTAGGAAGGTCCCTGGCCTCCGATGAAGCTGAAGCCGGAGATGACGGTGCGCGACTCTACGGCCGGGTCGGCGGCAACGAGGCTGTCCACACGGTTCAGCACCTCCATGGCGCGTTCTTGCGAAGTGCCCGGAGGCAGCGTTACGACACCCATGATGGTACCGGTATCTTCGTTGGGCACCATACCTGTAGGCGTGATGTTCATAAAGACCATCAGCAGGACGATGGCACCTACGACAATGCCGCCCGACAGCCATTTCCGCTGGATGAAGCGAAGCACTTGCTTCTTGTACTTGCCCAGGATGGAGTCGTAGGAGGCGTTGAAGGAGTTCTTGAACTTATCAGTAGTCATACCTGCCAGTGCCAATATGCTGATGACAATCATAACCGGGCAGAGTATGGGGTGGCTTTCGAAGCTGAACAGGCCGAAAATCATGCCCAGAATGGCAATCGTGGTGAAGACCAACGTCAGTCCGGGACGCATCATGCGGCCGATGGAGTCGACATAACGAGCTATCATGATTTTGCGTGCCTCTTTGGCGGCAATGCCCATCCGCTCTTTCAGGTGGGTGTCACTATTGTGCGGTTTCAGGAAGATGGCACACAGGGCCGGACTCAGCGTCAAGGCGTTCAGTGCGGAGAAACCGATGGAGATAGCCATGGTCAGACCGAACTGACGATAGAAGGTACCGGCCGTACCGCCCATGAAACTTACCGGAACGAACACGGACATCATGACCAATGTGATGGAGATGATGGCACCGCCCAGTTCGCTCATGGCATCGATGGAGGCAAGCCGTGCCGATTTGTAGCCTTGGTCCAGCTTGGCGTGTACACCCTCGACGACGACGATGGCATCATCCACCACAATCGCGATGGCAAGCACCATGGCCGAAAGGGTCAGCAAGTTGATACTGAAACCAATCAGCTTCAGCACGAAGAAGGTGGCAATCAGGGCTACCGGGATAGCAATGGCAGGAATCAGCGTGGAGCGCATGTCCTGCAAAAAGATGTATACTACGATGAACACCAGAATGAACGCCTCAATCAGCGTCTTCACCACCTCGTGGATGGAGGCGAACAGGAAGTCGTTGGCGCTCTGCGCAATGTTGATTTTCAGGCCGGCAGGCAGGGTCTCGGATGCCTTGCTGAGCACATCTTCCAGGTCGCTGATGGTCTGGGTGGCGTTGGTGCCGGCCATCTGGTAGACGATACAGGTCACGGACTTGTGGCCGTTCACCGTATTGTTGAAGCTATAGGAGAGACGTCCCAGTTCGATGTCCGCAATCTCTTTCAGGCGGAGCACTTCTCCGTTCTCCAAAGCTTTGACCACGATGTTCTCGAACTCTTCGGGTTGCTGCAAGCGTCCTTTGTAACGGATGGTGTATTGGAAGCTCTGGTTACCGCGTTCGCCAAACTGTCCGGGAGCCGCTTCGATGTTCTGCTCGGCCAGTACGCCGGCCACATCGTTGGGCACCAGCTTGTATTGGGCCATGATGTCCGGCTTCAGCCAGATACGCATGGAGTAGTCCTGTCCCAGCACGTTGGCATCACCTACACCATTGACACGCTTCACCTCCGGGATGAGGTTGATGTTGGCATAGTTTTCCAGAAATTCGATGTTATACTGGTCGGCCTCGTCGTAGATGGAGAATACCATCAGCATGGAGGTCTGTCGCTTCTGGGTGGTGACACCTACCTTGGTGACTTCGGCCGGCAGCAGACCTTGTGCCATGGAGACACGGTTCTGTACGTTCACCGCTGCCATGTCAGGGTCGGTGCCCTGCTTGAAGTAGATGGAAATTTCTGCTGAACCGTTGTTGGAGGCGTTGGAGGTCATGTACATCATGTTCTCCACACCGTTGATTTGGTCTTCGAGCGGTGCGATGACGGAGTTTAGTACCGTTTGGGCATTGGCCCCCTGGTAGGTGGCGCGTACCGAAACGGTAGGAGGAGCGATGTCCGGGTATTGGGTGATGGGCAGGGTTGCCAGACCGATGAGGCCCAAGATGACCATCAGGATGGAAATCACCGTTGACAGTACCGGACGGTTTATAAATCTATCTAGTTTCATTTCATGAAAAAATTAAAGGATTAAAAATTAAAGAACTAAAATGGGGCAAGAATCAATGCTGTGCTTGTTGAAGGCAGCTTTTCATTCTTTCATTTCCCGTTCTTTTATTGGAATGCCGTTTGAATGTTGCCTTCTTTCTGGTCTTTCAAAGCTTTCTGGTATTCCGCTTCCTTTTCAGCCGGGGTGATGGGAGCGATGCTCTGTCCGTCTTTCAGGTTCTGTACGCCTTCGATGACGATTTTCTCTCCGGCCTTCAGGCCCTCCGTCACATAGTAGTACTTGCCGTCGTTCAGGCTGAACACTTTGATTTCCGTATTCTTCAGCGTGTTGTCCGGTTGCAGGACGAATACGAATTTCTTGTCCTGAATCTCGATGGTGGCCGACTGAGGAATCATCACGACGTCATGCAGCGGATTGGGGAATATCACGTTGCCGGTGCTTCCGCTGCGCAGGATGTTGTGCTTGTTGGGGAAGAGGGCACGCATGGTGACGGAGCCGGTGCTCTGGTCGATGACACCACTGATGGTTTCCACTCGTCCGCTGTCGGCATAGAGGGTTCCGTCAATGAGCTGCAACTGCACGTCGGGCATCTTCTCCAGAATTTCCTTGATGCTGCCGCCTTCTCGGATTTGCGACAACAGCTGGCGTTCGGTCATGGAGAAATAGGCATACATCTCGGAGATGTCGGCCACGGTGGTCAGCGGACTGGCTACGGAGGGGCTCACCAGGCTACCTACACGGTAGGGGATGCTGCCCACCACGCCGTCGCTGGGGCTGGTGACGCTGGTGTAAGAGAGGTTGTTTTTGGCATTAATCAGCTGGGCGTTGGCCTGTGCCAGTTGGGCTTTGACCTGTGCCAGTTGGTTTTCGGCCATTTGCAGGTCATAGTCGCTGATGATGTTCTTCTTGTTTAGTTCGCGTTTGTTGTTTACGGTGAGTTCTTGGGTGTTTACGGCAGCCTGGGCAGTCTCTACGGCAGCTTTGGCCGATGTGACGGCGGCTTGGTACTGTACGGGATCGATGCTGAACAGTACTTGTCCTTTGCGTACTACCGCACCTTCGTCTACATGCAGTTTGGTGATGAAACCGCTGATCATTGGACGGATTTCCACGTCTTGTTTACCTTTGATGGTGGCAGGATAGCTGTTTGTCAGGTTGGCAGTGGTGGTTTTGGTTTCAATCACTGCAAATTCGGGTAATGCTCCCGTGCTTTTGTCTCCTTGTCCGCAACTGCTGAGCAGTGCCAGGCAGCATGCCCATAATACTAATCTACTCTTCATACTCTTTTTTTGTTCTCTGTATAGTTTTTATATTTCTCTGTTTCCGGTTCTTGAGAAGTGTTCATTCGTCAGAAATAAGGCAGTATATGGAAAACCGAACACTCTTATTCAGTTTTTTGTTTGCAAAATTATTCTTTTCTCACTATATAAGAGGTGAAACTCTTTCTTTTTTAACTATGTTTCATATATAGATAAGTCTAAAAGGTGCTTTTTTGTTTAAAATACTGTAAAGCATACCGCTAATTGGCAGATAACCTTTATTTTTGCAGCATGTTAGAACGTAAACGCTATACTGAAATGAAGCCGTTTTTCCGCAGGTTGCTGTGGGGTGTTGCCATTGTTGCCGTGCTCTATTCTTGTGCCAGTGTGGGACGCATCGAAGGGGGGCCGTATGACGAGACTCCTCCGCGTTTTATTTCCGGTACTCCTACGCCCGGCGCACTCCATTACCGCAAGGGCAAGCTTTCCATCGAATTCGATGAATTTATCAAGCTCGACAAGCCGAACGAGAAGATTGTCATCTCTCCTCCCCAAGTGCAGCAGCCCGAAATCAAGTCCAACGGCAAGAAGGTGGTCATCACCTTGCAGGATACGATGAAGGCCAATACTACCTATACATTCGATTTCGGCGATGCCATTCAGGACAACAATGAGGGGAATCCGCTGGAGAATTTCTTCTACTCCTTCTCCACAGGCGACCGTCTGGACTCGATGGCCGTGGCCGGAACGGTGCTGAACGCCGCTAACCTGGAACCGATAAAGGGCATGCTGGTGGGATTGCATGCCAATCTGGAGGACTCTGCCTTCACCAAACTTCCGCTGGAACGGGTGGGACGCACGGACAGTCGCGGACGCTTCTCTATTCGCGGCGTGGCTCCCGGCAAGTACCGCATCTACGCTTTGCAGGATGCCGACCAGAATTTTGCCTATTCGCAACCGACGGAGGTGATAGCCTTCAACGACTCCGTCATCATCCCTACCATGGAGCCGCGCATGCGCCAGGATACCACTTGGATAGATTCGCTGACAGTAGATACGATTGTGGAGCGGCAATATACCCACTATCTGCCGGACGATGTGCTGCTGCGTGCCTTCAAGGAAATTTCTTTCTCACAGCGCTTCCTGAAGTCCGAGCGGCTGACACCGGAGAAGTTCTCGCTCTACTTCGCGGCTCCGGCCGACACGTTGCCTTTGCTGAAGGGACTGAACTTTGATGAGAAAGATGCGTTTATTGTAGAACAGCCTACGGGACGAAACGATACGATTCACTATTGGATAAAGGATTCGCTGCTTTACAAGCAGGATTCGCTGCGGATGAGCATCACTTATCTGTATACGGACAGCTTGAAACAGCTGGTGCCCCGTACCGATACCCTGAACGTGCTGCCGAAGTTGAGCTATGCCAAGCAGCAGAAACAGAAGCAGGAGGCGAAGGAAAAGGAACAGAAGGAGCGCGAGAAGCGGAAGAAGAAGCAGAAGGAGGAGGCTGAAGAGCCCGAACCGACGGAGTTTTTGGCAGTGGATGTGTATGCTCCTTCGACACTCGATGTGTATGACTACCTCACGCTGTCGTTCCCAGAACCCGTAGTGAGCATGGATACTGCCGCTTTCCACGTGAAACTGAAGGTAGACTCGCTGTGGAAGGAGATTCCTTTCGACTTTGAGCGCGACTCCCTCGACCTGAGGCGTTATAACCTCTATGCGGAGTGGCAGTTTGGCGAGACCTACTCTTTCGAGGTGGATTCTGCCGCCATACACGGACTCTACGGCCTGTTCACCGACAAAATAAAGAAGGAAGTCAAGGTGAAGAAGCCGGAGGAGTACGGACAGATATTCTTCAATGTGCACGGAGCAGACTCCGTTGCCTTCGTAGAGTTGCTGGACGGACAGGACAAGGTGGTTCGCACGGTACCGGTGGTGGACGGGAAGGCCGATTTCTACTACCTTAATCCGGGCAAGTACGGAGCAAGGTTGATAAGCGATACGAATGGGAACGGTGTCTGGGATACGGGCAACTATGCCGAAAAGCGACAACCCGAATCGGTCTACTACTATCCGATGGTGCTGGAGTTGAAGGCTAACTTCGACCTGACTCAGGAGTGGGACATTCACGACCGACCGCTGGACCGGCAGAAACCGGACGAACTGAAAAAACAAAAACCAGATGAAAACAAGAAAAAGCAAAGCAGGAACAAGAACAACCGCAATGGCAACAGCAGCAGGGGCCGCGGCTATTAGGTGGAAGCGGCTGTTCGTTCTGTGGATGGTGTGTGTGTGTTGCTTCGCACTCTCCCAGTCTGTTCAGGCGCAGTGCGCCGCCCGGAACGAAGCCTTTCAGTCGGGCGAGCAAGTGATGTACGATTTATATTTCAACTGGAAGTTCATCTGGAAAAAGGTGGGCTTGGCCAGCCTCACCACCAATGCCACAACCTATCATTCTAAACCGGCCTTCCGTTTTAATCTGCTCAGCGTGGGTAGCAAGAATACCGATTTCTTCTTCAAGATGCGCGACACGCTGACCTGCTACGTCAGCGACCGGCTGGAGCCGCTCTACTTCCGCAAGGCGGCGGAGGAGGGAAGCCGCCACACGGTGGACGAGGCGTGGTTCTCCTATAAAGACGGTGTGGCCAGCGTGAAGCAACGGCGCACCTGGTACAATCCTATCCGCGAAGCGCAGGAGATGGAGTACAGCGACAGCCGCTGCATCTTCGACATGCTGAGCATCCTGGCCCAGGCCCGTTCCTACGACCCCAAGGATTATAAAGTGGGGCAGAAGATACTCTTTCCCATGGCCACCGGGCGCCGGGTGGAGGAGCAGACGCTGATTTACCGCGGCAAGCAGAACATCGAAGCCAACAACGACACTACTTACCGCTGCCTGGTCTTCTCCTTTGTAGAGTACAAGAAGGGCAAGGAAAAAGAGGTTATCACCTTCTTTGTGTCCGACGACAAGAACCACCTGCCTATCCGTCTGGACATGTATCTCAACTTCGGCTCGGCCAAGGCATACCTCAAGAGCGTGCGTGGTAACCGCTATCCGATGGAATCTGTCGTAAAGAAGAAGTAACGGCTTTACCCAACCCAAGGCTTTTCCCCGAAAGAGTATGGAGAACGTGCGGATGCACTCCCTTGGCGGTGATGCTGCAAAGAAGTTGCAGACGTACTGCACAAAGGGTTGCAGTGTCCCTGCAACAAGCGTGCAGCGTCTCTGCAACAAGCGTGCAGTTTCTCTGCAACAAGCTTGCAGTTTCTCTGCAAAAGGCGTGCAGAATCTTTGCAGCCTCTTCTCTCTCAGCTATAGGCTATTAGAACCCGTCGACGATTCGCCTCTGTAGGTCTCCTCCGGGTGTTGTTCTTCGATGTCGAAGCCTTTCGGGCGCTCGTGTCACTCTACCGTAAACGGCAACAGGTCTCCCTTCTTGAACACGCTCGACTCGAAGGTGGCAATCAGTTTCCCTGCTTGGTTGGTGATGTCAATCTGGTAATAGCCGGTGGTGCGGCCGATATAGCGTTCGCGCGCCTCGGCATAGAGCACGTCGCCCGGCCCACTGCCGCGCAGGAAGGTGATGCTGGACGAGAGGGAAAAGGCCAGTGCTCCGTGCGAATTGGCAGCGGCAGCCAGGGCCAGGTCGGCCAAGGTGAAGAGGGCACCGCCTTGGGTGCGCCCTCCGGCATTGAGGTGTTCGGGGGTGACGGTCAGGCGTGCTTTGCTGTATCCTTCTTTCACCTCCAGCAGTTCGACGCCTGCATTCCGGGCGAAACGGTCGCCCTTGAAAAACTCTTGTGGGGTCATTGTATCTTGGTATTTAGGGGTTAGCGACAAGAGGTCGATAAGTGCTTTCCGTACTTATCGCATACAAAAGTAACAATTTTAGCCATTAATTGAATGATTTGGGTGGGTCGAATCAGCAGGCTTGCCTTATTTTTGCAACAAGAGAATTCATAAACTTATAATTTAATAAATCCCTTATTATGAGAACAGTCCTCACTACGTTGGGAATCTCCCTCTTTGTATTGGCTGGTTGCGCAGGGCAAAAGCAGCCTGAAAGCAACTTCATCCAAGAGAACATTGATAATGCCGTGGCTCAAGAGACCATTCAGACAGACATTATCGAGCAGTCCGGTAAAATCCTCAACCCCCGTACCATCGACAAAGACGGGAACATCGTCTACGTCTCCATCGACGACTGGTGTTCAGGCTTCTTCCCCGGCAACATGTGGTACACCTACAAGCTGACCGGCGACCCGAAGTGGTTGCCCCTGGCCGAGAAGTACACCGAAGCTTTGGACTCGGTGCAGTACCTCACCTGGCACCACGACGTGGGCTTTATGGTGGGTTGCAGCTACCTGAACGGCTACCGCTTTGCCGGTAAGGAGGCCTATAAGCCGGTCATCATACAGACGGCCAAGTCGCTCAGCACCCGTTTCCGCCCGGCGGCAGGCGTCATCCAGTCTTGGGATGCCGACAAGGGTTGGCAGGCCCAGCGCGGCTGGAAGTGCCCCGTCATCATCGACAACATGATGAATCTGGAGCTGCTGTTCGAAGCTTCTCTGCTCTCGGGCGACTCTACTTATTATCATATAGCCGTGAAACATGCCGACACTACCTTGGCCAACCACTTCCGCGATGACAACAGCTGCTACCACGTGGTGGACTATGACCCCGAGACCGGTGAAGTACGCATGAAGCAGACCGCACAAGGCTACGCGCATGAGTCGGCCTGGGCACGCGGACAAGCCTGGGCACTGTACGGCTACACGATGTGCTACCGCTACACGCACGATGCCAAGTATCTGGCACAGGCCGAAAAGGTGTACGGCTTCATCTTCAGCAACAAGAACCTGCCGGAAGACCTGGTTCCCTATTGGGACTACGACGCGCCCAACATCCCGAACGAGCCGCGCGATGCCTCGTCAGCAGCCTGCACAGCTTCCGCCCTCTACGAATTGAGCACCTACCTGCCCGAAAAGGGGTATAAGGAGGTGGCCGACCGTATTATGGAGAGCCTCGCCACGCCAGCCTACCGTGCCGAAGTGGGCACTAACGGCAACTTCATCCTGATGCACTCCGTGGGTAGCATTCCTCACAATGCCGAAATCGATGTGCCCCTGAACTATGCCGACTACTACTTCCTGGAAGGATTGACACGTAAAAGAGAATTGGAGAAATGAGAAATCAGTTGAACATATTGTTAGGTGGCTTAGGCCTGTTCACCTTGCAGGGCTGCAAAGCTCCGCAGGCCGAACAGGCCGGACGGCCCAATGTCATCTACGTCTTCCCCGACCAGTTTCGCAACCAGGCGATGGAGTTCTGGGGAGAGGAGGGCTTCCGCGAACGGGTGAACTTCCGCAACGACCCCGTGCACACCCCACGCCTGAACGACTTTGCCCGTGAATCGCTGGTGTTGACTTCGGCCATGAGTAATTGCCCTTTGAGTAGCCCCCACCGCGGCTGCCTGCTGACGGGCATGTATCCCAACAAGAGCGGCATCCCCCTGAATTGCAACGCGAACCGTCCCATCAGCTCCCTGCGCGAGGATGCCGTCTGCGTGAGCGATGTCTTTAGCCAAGCCGGCTACGACTGCGCCTACTTCGGTAAGCTGCACGCCGAGTTCCCCACACCCAATGACCCCAACCGTCCCGGGCAATACGTTGAAGAGCGCGTACCGGCATGGGATGCCTATACTCCGAAGGAGCGCCGCCACGGCTTCAACCACTGGTATGCCTATGGCACTTTCGACGTCCACAAGAATCCCCATTACTGGGACACGGAAGGTCGTCGGCACGACCCTCACGAATGGTCGCCGCAGCACGAGTCGGCCCGAGTGGTCTCTTATCTGAAGAACGAGGGAAATGTGCGCGACCCTCGGAAGCCTTTCTTCATCATGGTGGGCATGAATCCTCCCCACAGCCCCTACCGCTCTCTGGACGACTGCATGGAGGAGGACTTCAATCTCTATAAAGACCAACCTTTGGACAGCCTGCTCATTCGTCCCAATGCCGATCCCACGATGGAAAAGGCGGAGAGCGTACGCTACTACTTCGCCTCCGTCACCGGTGTGGACCGTGCCTTTGGTCGGATACTCGATGCCCTGAAGGAGCTTGGCCTGGACAAGAATACCATCGTTGTCTTCGCCTCCGACCACGGCGAGACCATGTGTAGCCAGGGTACGGACGACCCCAAGAACTCTCCCTACGCCGAGTCCATGAATGTCCCCTTCCTGGTTCGCTTCCCCGACCGGATACAACCCCGTGTGGACGACCTGCTGCTCTCCTCACCGGACATTATGCCTACCCTGCTGGGTCTTGCCGGCTTGTCCGACTCCATTCCGGCTGAGGTTCAGGGGCGTAACTACGCGCCGCTCTTCTTCGATGCAAAGGCAGATGTGGTGCGTCCCACCGGCGCCCTCTACATCCAGAACGTGGATGGCGAGAAGGATGCCGAGGGTATCGTCCGTTCCTACTTCCCCTCGTCGCGCGGCTTCAAGTCGGCACGCTACACGCTGGCGCTCTACATCGACCGCAAGACCCGTGAACTGAAGAGGAGCCTCTTCTTCGATGACGAACAGGATCCGTACCAGCTACATAATCTTCCCCTGGAAGAGCATCCGGAAATAGTGAAGGAGCTTTGTGCAGAGATGGGCAAGGTGCTGAAGGAGATTGATGACCCTTGGTATCGGGAGGGTATCCTGAAGGAGATGATTCCTTATTGATATGCCAAGAGGGTGTGCACTCTATTTTTCATGCACACCCTCTTGAATAGGAATTTCCGAAGCCTGTATTGAAGACTTCCTTTGCTATAATGTCTCTATATCTTCAATCGGCAATCCCGTTACTTGTTGGATAACGGCCGTGGGAATGTTCAGAGCCTTCATACTTTTGGCATTCTCTATTTTTTCAGTCATTTTGCCCACTTCCAAGCCTTCGGCACGGCCTTTTTCTATTCCTTGCGCTATTCCTTTTTCTATTCCTTGCGCTATTCCTTTTT
>CAMWRY010000045.1 GCA_947176775.1 uncultured Bacteroides sp. | reverse complement strand
ATTTGTCAGATAGGTGTAGACCCAGTTCTTTGATACTCGATTCTATATCTTTTTTGTTTTCTTTTGCTCCTTCGGCACGTCCATCGGCTCTTCCGTCGGCACGTCCCTCTGCTCTTCCTTCGGCACGCCCTTCAATCCAGCTGGTTTCCAGTACGCTTTTCTGGTATCTTACGGCTTCCAGGGAGCGGTAGTAGGCACGTCTATCTTCTTCGGTGAGTGAATCTACTTGTAGGCATTCGCGAGCTTCCTGGAGGCCGGGGGTAGTGGTGTCCTGCCTGATACTGCCGCGCTTCAGGAAGTCCATCCACTCGTCCATAGGGGTGAGGGCTACTTTGTCGAAGTCGTTGACGCGGAGCACGTAGTATTCGGGGAAGATGTCACCAGCCACTTTACCGATGAAGCGCTCTTGCTGGCGAACGGAAAGCTTCAGGATGTCGTCCGGCTGGTGCAGGCCGCGGAATTCGGTACGGCCGTGGTAGATGTAATCTCCTCCCTGGCCCAAGTCGAAGTAGACGATATTGATGGAGTAAACCTTGCGCACGTGGTCGTAGTCTTCGCGCAAGCCGATATACTCGGTGATGGTCTTGGAGACGCCGTAGAGCATGCGGTGGAAGTAGGCGAGTTCGCGAGAGTTCTGGATTTCGATGATCAGCAGTTCGCCCTTCTCGTTTTCGGCAAGCATGTCCACGCGGTTGAACTTGTCGTTCTCGTCTTCCTGGTTACCTTCGCTTTCCAGGAACCGGTCGATGGTGATTTTCTCCCGAAGGAGGACGGAGAGGAGGCCTTCCAAGACGCCGCGGTTGGCCTTGTTGCGGAGCAGGCGTTTCATGGCCCAGTCAAAACGGATGTAGTTCATAAGCTGCGCATGTTAGGATTACGATTGCAAGGAGCAAATATAGGGAAAATATAGTAAAGACGGGGAATAAATATAGTGAAAATAACCTGTTGGCGGAATTAAATCAGCAAGGAAATGAGTTCTGCAATTTCCCCTATATTCCTTGGTTTGACAGACACTTGTGTCTGTCAGCTTGAACACAAGTGTCTGTCAGACCACCCTCCAATATCTGATAATCAACACGTTAAACAACGTAAGTTCGATATAAGGGCCGCATGGTAATTCTCCTCCTCCTGGGAGGTTGCTCTCCCCCGATAACGGGGGAACCGGAGCTTTCCTCCGTACCTGCTCCGGACCATCTCCGTATCATCTCCGTATAAGGGTACCTTTATCCGGAGCAGGTACGGAGCGGGTACGGGCCAGGTACGGGCCGGGTACGGGTGAAGCTGCCTTTGGGAGTGCATTTTTCTAAAATAACACTAGGGAGCAGGTCTTCGAATTAATTCCGCCAACGGGTTGAAAATAATAAACGAATGCAGGAAAACCTGCGAGATATTGCAGAGGTAGGCCGATTTCTTCAGAAGAAACGCTTGCGGAGAAAGTCTCGGGCGAAGGCCAAGCTTTCGCGGAAAATGGTGGAGCGCAAACGCCACAGGGCGAGGGCGTAGAGGCTGGCCATGAGAAGGATTTTAGTGGCCATGCTCAGGTAGAGGTTACCGGCGGACTGTGTCGCGTAATGAGCAACAGCAGCGAGCAGGAGGGAGAGTAGGAGGTAGGGGGAGATATCGCGTAGCATATCGCGCAGCCGCAGACCTATCTCCTGCCGGACGAAGTGGTGCCAGACGAAAAGCCAGCCGATGTGTATGAGGACGAACGTACGCAGCATCCACTGCAAGCCGTAGGGGTAGGTAGCACACACGGCTACCAGCTGCACCAGGCTCAGGCCGAAAGTGCTCCACATGTAGACGGAGGAGTGTCCACGGCTAATGAGGAGGTTGGAGAAAAGGTTGATGAGGGGGATGAAAGCACCCCAGACGCACAGCAGACGCAGGATGTGGGCGCTGGGTAGCCACTTGGCCGTGATGGTGATGACGATGAGTTCTTCCGACACGAGGCTAAGGCCGAACATGGCCGGGAAGGAGACGAAGGCGGTGAAGCGCAAAAGCTTGCGGAAGACGGCAAGCTGACGTGCGCGATCGTCGGCCACGCGAGTGAAGACGGGCTGGGCGATGCCGACAATCATGCCAGTGATGGTGGTGTGGCCCATGCTGTTCCACTTGTTGGCCTGGGTGAAGTTGCCCACTTCGCGCTCGGTGTAAAACTTGCCCAGGAGGATGGAGAAGAGGTTGGTGTTGAGAATGGTGAGAAGGTTAGTGACGATGATTTTGCTGCTGAAGCCTATCATCTCGCGAATGGGGCGTAAGTCGAACCGGAGGCGAGGACGCCAACGCGAGAAGTAGAAGTTGAGCAGGGTCATGACGCTGACGAAGGTGATGCTCTGCAGGGCGATGCCCCAGTAAGCAAATCCGCAAGCAGCCAGCGTGATGCCTACGATGCCGGAGGCAGTGAGGCTGAAGAGAGAAATGAGAGTGGTCTCCCGGGTGCGGAGGTGCTTGAAGAGGTAGGCACGCGGCGCGATGCTCAGGCTGGAGATGACAAACCCCAAGAAGGTGAGGCGCGAGAGGGGGATGAGCTGGGGCGTGTGGTAGAAACGCGCGATGAGGGGGGCGGCGAAGAAGAGCAGCGTGTAGGTCGTGAGGCTGCACAGGAGGCTGAACCAGAAGACGGCGTTGTAGTCACGGTGCAGGGTCTGCTTGCGGTTGGTCAGGGCGGAGATGAAGCCGCCTTCCTGCAGGGCGGCGGCGATGGCGGAGAAGACGGTGAGCATGCCCACCATGCCGTAGTCCGAACTGTCCAACAGGCGGCCCAAGACGATGCCGAACGCGAGGTTCAGAAGTTGTTGCAGGCCGTTGCTGAAGCCTCCCCAGAGGAGGCCATGGGCGGTTTTTTCTTTGAGGGATGTGTCGGGCATATCTTGTCGGGGGATTGAACACGGAGGCACGGAGACACTAGAGGTTTTTCTTGCTTTTCGCTTATGATTTTCTCTGTGTCTCCGTGTCTCTGTGTTTTTATTTCACTTCGCTTCCGGGCTTCACCTCTCTGAGCAGGGAGGTGACGGACAGGGAGCCGTCGTAGTCTTCGGCAGAGAGAATCATGCCTTCGCTGACAAGGCCGTTCTTGAACTGGCGTGGGGCGAGGTTGGCGATAAAGAGCACCTGCTTGCCTACGAGTTCCTCCGGTTTGTAGTGCTGGGCGATGCCGCTAACAATGGTGCGGTTCTCCAGCCCGTCGGCAATCTTGAACTTCAGCAGTTTCTTCATCTTGGGCACGGCTTCGCATTCCAGCACGGTACCTACGCGGATGTCGAGCTTCTCAAACTCTTCGAAGGCAACGGTCGGCTTGATAGGACGGGCCTTGTAGGCGGCAGCTTCGTTGGCCTTCTTGGTAGCGAGCAGTTTGTCCACTTGAGCCTGAATGACGTCGTCCTCTATCTTCTGGAAGAGCAGTTCGGGGGTGCCGAGCTGATGTCCGGAGGGAAGGAGGCCGGTACTACCCAGGTCGGCCCAGTCGAAGCTTTCCATGTTCAGCATCTGGCGGAGCTTCTGGCTACTGAAGGGCAGGAAGGGTTCGAAGGCGATGGCGAGGTTGGCCACGAGCTGAAGGGAGATGTGGAGGATGGTGGCCACACGCGGCATGTCGGTCTTGGCCAGCTTCCAGGGTTCGGTGTCGGCCAAGTACTTGTTGCCGATGCGTGCCAAGTTCATGGCCTCCTTTTGGGCATCGCGGAACTTGAAGGCATCGAGGAGTTTTTCAACTTCGGCCTTGACGTCGACGAACTCGCGCAGGGTCTCGCGGTCGTAGTCGAGGAGCTCGCCGGGGGTGGGCACCTGGCCGTCGAAGTACTTCTTGGTAAGCTGCAGGGCGCGGTTGACAAAGTTGCCGTAGACGGCTACCAGCTCGTTGTTGTTGCGTGCCTGGAAATCTTTCCAGGTGAAGTCGTTGTCCTTCGTCTCGGGGGCGTTGGCAGTGAGGACGTAGCGCAGGACATCTTGCTTGCCGGGGAAGTCACGGAGGTACTCATGCAGCCAGACGGCCCAGTTGCGCGAGGTAGAGATTTTGTCGCCTTCGAGGTTGAGGAACTCGTTACTGGGGACGTTGTCGGGCAGGATGTAGCTACCTTCGGCCTTGAGCATGGCGGGGAAGACGATACAGTGGAAGACGATGTTGTCCTTACCGATGAAGTGGACGAGGCGAGTCTCGGGGTCTTTCCACCACTTCTCCCAAGAGTCGGGCAGCAGCTCCTTGGTATTGCTGATGTAGCCGATGGGGGCATCGAACCAGACGTAAAGCACCTTGCCTTCAGCGCCTTCCACGGGGACGGGGATGCCCCAATCGAGGTCGCGGCTCACGGCACGGGGCTGGAGGCCCATATCCAACCAACTCTTGCACTGGCCGTAGACGTTGGGGCGCCACTCCTTATGCTCTTCCAGTATCCATTGGCGGAGCCAAGGCTCGTGCTTGTCCAATGGGAGGTACCAGTGGCGTGTCTCGCGCATCACAGGCTGGCTGCCGCTGATGGCGCTCTTGGGGTTGATGAGGTCGGTGGGACTAAGGCTGGTGCCGCACTTCTCGCACTGGTCTCCGTAGGCTCCCTGAGCGTGGCAGTGGGGGCATTCGCCGGTGATGTAGCGGTCGGCAAGGAAGGTTTTGGCCTCTTCGTCGTAGTATTGCATGCTGGTCTTCTCTATGAACTCGCCGCGGTCGTAGAGCTTGCGGAAGAAGTCGGAGGCCGTCCGGTGATGCGTCTCGGAGGAGGTGCGGCTGTAGACGTCGAAGGAGATGCCGAACTCGCGGAAGGAGTCGCGTATGAGCGTATGGTAGCGGTCGACCACGTCCTGCGGCGTGATGCCTTCCTTCTTGGCGCGAATGGTGATGGGCACGCCGTGCTCATCGGATCCGCCGATGAAGATGACTTCTTCTTTCTTCAGTCTCAGGTAGCGGACGTAGATGTCGGCAGGGACGTAGACGCCTGCCAGGTGTCCGATATGTACCGGCCCGTTGGCGTAGGGCAGGGCCGAGGTGACGGTAGTGCGTTTGAATTTCTTTTCCATATTGTGTATCTCTTTTGCTATGAACGGTTTTGTAGGGTTACATAGGTGCAAAGATAGCTGTTTTCTGCGAAATATGAAGTCTCCGGGCGAATCTTTCGGTTTTTACCGACGGGACTCCGTTCCGAAAATCACCCTATGCCGATGCGATCCGTTTTCCCTTGGAGAAGCCGGAGAAAAGGATTACTTTTGTCCCCCCGAAACCATGGACTCATAAATCAGTATCCTTTATGTCGATTCAGAAAACCCTACGCTCTCCGCTAACGGGCGGTGAACACTTCGCCATTGCCTGCGCCTGCATCGCTGTGCTCTGCTGGTCCACCGTAGCCACTGCCTTCAAGATAGCCTTGACGCATCTCACCCACTTCGAGATGCTACTTGTGGCCAGTGCCACCTCACTGCTCATCTTCGCCCTCCTGCTCACGTTACAGAAGAAATGGCCGCTTGTAGCCTCGCTCACCGGCCGCCAATGGGGCTATTTCGCCCTGCTGGGTCTGCTGAACCCGGTGGCCTACTACCTGGTGCTGTTCAAGGCCTACGACCTGCTGCCTGCCCAAGTGGCGCAGCCCATCAACTACGCCTGGCCCATCGTGCTACTCATCCTCCTGGCCCTGTTTGCTCACCAGCCCATTCCGCGCCGGAAGTACATCGGCATGTTCATCTCGCTAGGCGGCGTCGCGCTCATCTCGCTGGGTACGGGCCGTTCCGCCGGTCTGAGCATCCCCCTGCACGGACTGTTGCTCGCCGCACTGAGCGCTCTGCTGTGGGCCTCCTACTGGATGGTGAACAACCGATTCAAGAATCAGGCCGACGGTAGCGTGTCGCTCTTCATGAGCTTCCTCTTTGGCACCCTCTATCTACTGACGGGCGCTGCCGTGACAGGTGTGCACCTCCATACGCTGCCCGGCATGCTGGCAGGCATGTATGTAGGCGCTTTCGAAATGGGTATCCCCTTCATCTTCTTCGGCCTCGCCATGCGCCGCACGTCCAATCCGGCACTGGTCAACCAACTCTGTTACCTTTCTCCCTTCCTCTCGCTCTTCTTCATTGCCATCGTGCTGGGTGAGCGCATCGTACCTACCACCTACATCGGGCTGGCACTCATTGTCACAGGGATTGTGTTCAACCAGTATCTGGTAAAGGAGAAGAAGGCGGCATAGAGACAGACAGATGTCCCCGGACTATCCCCCATAACACGTTGAAAAACCACTGATGGTCAACGATGATTCACCTCGCCCACTTGTAGGACAATCAGTTTATTTTTTTCTTCCACTGCGTAATAGGAATCTGAACATTGAACGAACTTCCGTCTCGTTTTGCATTCAAAGGGGTGACGGAACAAGCCGCATAGAGGACAATCGGGTTATCGTTCTCATCCAGCAACAGCTGAGGACGTTCCAAACGATCCACTTCTATCCGCTTCCCACCCTTCAAAAGAAGCTCCTTGTTCACAAACAAAGAGCGCTCAGGCAACTTCCAATGTATACCGTCCTCGGAGTACATCATTGCCAGTCCCGGTTTTCCTTTAGTAAAACTGCCCGTAAAATCCTTAAATACAGCATAGAAGCAATTGTCTTTCCGGTGATACCATACAAATGGGTCTTCTGCATTCAACTTCTGACCTTTCCCCGTTTCAAACTCAAATACATACTCATCCTGCACAATAAAAGGCCCCTCTGGAGCATCCCCTATAGCCACCCCATGCACACCACGCCAAGCAGGGTCATAGACATTCCCCTTGAAATAAAGGAAGTATTTCCTCTTCAAAGGATGGTACACCACTGCCGGATTTACCAAGACGAGGTTATCAGGCAGGGGTACAGTCCCCTCGGGAGAAGGCTCCAGTACATTGTCAGGCTTCACCCGTGTACGCGGTGCAAGCAAGGGCTGCTCGTTGCAGGAAAATTTACCCTCCAGCAACTCCCTGATGGAGTTGAAGCACAGCACCCCCAACTTCTGATTCTGCTGAAGCTTGTCCCTCCGGCTCAGTTTCCCCTTGATAGGCGCGTTCTCACCCGGCTCCACCGTTGCACAATAATACAAGTAATACTTTCCGTCATAGCGCTTGACGTGCGGATTGTGGACCGACTGCGCATCCCATGAATGGTTATCCGGGCCGTAGCCATCCTTGTTATAGACAATGCCGAGGTCTTTATAGCCCCCGTATGGAGAGTCGGACACGGCAACTCCAATCATCGAGCCCAGCAGCCAGGCGTCTACAAATCTGGGGTGTTCCGGTCCCGATTTCATGGCCGAGTAAAACAGATAATACTTCCCGTCCTCCTCCGCCTGAATGGCAGAACCGCACCAGATGAAATGATTCTCCAACGAGAAAGCAGAGAAACCGGACGGGAATTCCGAATCGCCCCTCCGGACAAGCTCCAGGTCTACCGCCTCGGCTTGCCAGGCCTGTTGCGCCTGTCCTTGCAACAAGGCAAGGAAGGCGCAACAAACAGACAACGTTTTTCTTTTCAGATTCATCACAAGCAAATCATTCATTACTGTTCTTCTTGCAATAACTTATTCCCAACACATCATAATGCTTCCAAAGGCTCTCCAGACGGGTGCAGAATTTCCCGTAATCCTTCTTCTCCTTCTTGCTCCACGCCACCTCGGACAAGGCAGCCACGCGTGGATAGAGCATATACTCCATCTCGTCAAGCGTAGACATATACTCTGTCCACAAATTTGCCTGTACACCTTTGATGTGTTTTGCCTCATCGGCAGTCAGCGTTTCGGGAACCGGATGATAATTGTAGGCCTTTTCCAACGTAATGACCCGGTTGGGGTTTCCAATCTTCTTCTCATCCCCCTTCAACTGGAAGCTATTGAAGTACATGTAGATATTGGGAGACATAATGACATCGTATCCGGCCTTTGCCGCATGGATTCCTCCCTTTTCGCCTCTCCACGACATCACGGTGGCGCGTTGCGGAATGCCTCCTTCCAAGATTTCATCCCAGCCGATAATCTTTTTACCTTTAGTATTCAGGTAGTTTTCAATCCGATTAATGAAATAGGTCTGCAATTCGGCTTCCTTTGTCAAATGCTCCTGCTTCATGCGCTCCTGGCAGTGTACGCAGTTCTTCCAACGGATACGAGGCGCCTCATCCCCACCTAGATGAATGTAACTGGAGGGAAACAATTCCACCACTTCGTCCAGGATGTCCTGCATGAAAGTAAAGGTGGACTCTTTCGTACAATAAATGTCATTGAACACGCCCCAACGGCCCTCTACCTCAAACGGCCCTCCGGAACAGGAATACTCCGGATAAGCCGTGAGTGCAGCCACGCTATGCCCCGGCATCTCTATCTCGGGAATAATCTCCACAAAACGCTTCTTGGCGTATGCCACCACCTCCTTGATGTCTTCCTGGGTATAGAATCCGCCATAACGCTTGGTATCCCACTCCGTCGGGTTGTCCCACATATATCCCTCGATGGTTTTCTTGCGATACCCTCCGACTTTCGTCAGTTTGGGATATTTCTTGATTTCGATGCGCCATCCCTGGTCGTCGGTCAAATGCCAATGGAAGATGTTCAGTTTATGAAAGGCCAGCAAGTCAATGTGACGCTTCACGTCCTCTTTCGGAACGAAGTGACGAGAAACGTCCAGCATCACGCCGCGATAGGAAAATGCAGGCGAATCTTCTACCACCACACAAGGAATGTTCCACTTTATGTTCTCCGCCACCGGCTTGCCGCTCTCAATGGCGGCAGGTAGCAACTGGCGCAAGGTCTGGAAGGCATAGAAAATGCCTTTCGGACTTTTGGCATCTATCTGGATAACAGATGAAGAAACCGTCAGTTTATACGCTTCCTCATTGGGAAGGGAGGCGTTCAGCCTGCAACGAATCACATTGGAAGAACGGGGTGTGGAAGAGACCTCCAGCGAGAACCCGGCAGCCGTCGCAAACAAATCATTCCAAAAAGAGACGGCATTGCGCATCTCCTCATTGTCTACCGACAGCGTAATCACAGTCTTGTCGTTTACCGTAAAATTGCCTCTTTTTTCAATGCACTTTTGCGGCATCGGGACAATGGATACGGATGCCTGCAAAGTGCCGAACAAGGAGACTAAAAAAGAAAAGGTGAGAATTAATTTCTTCATAATCTGCTTTTTATTTTTTCACTATTTATAGTAGACATTATATAGAATAAGGTTTAAGGGTGCTGTAAATCAGCGCACCTGTACCTTATTCTATATAAACTCTATTATTTCTCAAAATTAGTATCATTATACTGGATTTGCAATTTCTTCAGCTCCTCCTGCATATCGGTCAACACCTCCCTGTAAGCCGGGTCATCGATTACATTGTGCATTTCGGTCGGGTCTTTCTCCAAGTCATAGAGTTCCCAGGCGTCAATGTCGTTGTAGAAGTGAATCAACTTATAGCGGTCGGTGCGCACCCCGTAATGGCGCTTCACCATGTGTTCCGCCGGGTATTCATAGAAGTGATAATACAATGAACGGCGCCAGTCAGCAGGCTTCTCCCCTTTCAGCAAAGGCAATAAAGAAACGCCTTGAATATCATCGGGCACCTTGACACCGGCAAGCTCCAGGAAGGTAGGCGCATAGTCAATGTTCTGCACCATCTCGGTAATATCTCCCTTGCGGTCATATCCCTTCGGCAGGCGCATAATTAACGGAGTGCGCATCGACTCCTCGTACATGAAACGCTTGTCAAACCATCCGTGCTCTCCCATATAGAAACCCTGGTCTGAGGTGTAGACAACCAACGTATTATCCAGCAATCCCTTCTCCCCCAGATAGTCGAGCACACGTCCCACGTTGTCATCCAGCGATTTCACGGTTTTCATATAATCGCGCATATAGCGTTGGAATTTCCAATTAGCCAGCTCCTTTCCTTGTGGGTTCTTCTGATAGAAATCATCAATCACAGGACCGTAGAAAGCATCCCATGCCGCACGTTGTCCTTCATCCATACGTCCGATGAACTTTTCATACAATGATTTCAGGCGCGATTCTTTGTCAGGGCGGAGCATCTTCAGGTCATAAATCATATCCATGTCCTTCACAATGCTCATCTCCTGAGCAGCGGCAGCCAGACGACCTTCATAATCGTCAAAGAAATTGTCGGGCAAAGCAAACTCCTTATCTTCGTACAAGGCTAAGTTGCAGGTATCTGCCATCCAGTTGCGGTGAATCGCCTTATGATGGATAAGCAGACAGAAGGGTTTCTCCTTATCTCGCTTGTTTTCCATCCAGTCGATGGCATCGTCTGTAATCAGATTGGTGATATACCCGTGTTTCTGAATGGTATCGTTGGTTTGTGTGATGAAATCCGGATTGTAATAATCACCTTGTCCGGGAACTATCTCCCAATAATTGAATCCCGTAGGCAAACTTTCCAGGTGCCATTTGCCTATCAATGCCGTCTGATACCCTGCCTTCTGCAACAGTTTCGGGAAGGTCTGCTGCGAAGAATCAAACACACAGGTGGAGTTGTCATAAAATTTGTTTTCACAACTATGCTTTCCCGTTATCATACAGGCACGGCTGGGACCACTCAACGAGTTTGCCACAAAGCTATTGGTAAAGCGCACGCCATCATTGGCAATGCGGTCCAGGTTGGGAGTATTCATATAACGCTTGTCATAGCAGCTCATCATTTGAGCCGTATGGTCATCCGTCATGATGTAGACTATATTCAAAGGTTTCTCAGCGACCGGCTTCGTGCAGCCAGCCAATGCGGATAAAGACAAGAGTCCGCCATAAAGTAATTGGTTAGTATATTCCATAAATAATAATGATTTTAAATTACAACTGATTATGCTATCAACCGTTATTCCGGCAAGTTACATCCGATTTCATCAAAAGGCAACTGAGGGAATCCTGCTATCCGCTGAAAGACAAGAGCATCCTTTTTTAATCCTTTTAATGGATTGGAATCATCTACAAAACCTGGATCGGCATTGGTCGTCCAGTTGTTATATAACTCCAGCCACTCGGTACGTCCACGTACCACATTGCCTATTTTATAAAACAAATTACCCTCTATCACATTTCCCTTAGGGAACGAAGGGTTATCGTCCCAATATTCCGTCAGAAGAGGATAAGCAGAGCTGTAGGGAGGGTTCTTATAATTCACCGTCTGCAAGCGTTGGTCGATAATCGCTCCCTTCTCTATCATAAACTTGCCCCATCCCTGCATACGTGCATCAATATGAATGGCAACAGGCGAATCGATGAATATGTTGTGACGGTAATGATTGTGATGTCCTCCACCAATAAGCACAGGCAAGGAACCCGCCTTGTGATAAATATTGCCATAGACCTCGGCACCACAAGCTCCGTCATCATGGTAAGTAGCTGTCACACGATGTCGTGGGCTCAATTCGTGGAAATAGCAATACCGTATGATGTTTCCCTGTTCAGAAGCATCGCGACCGTAATAAACAGCTCCTTGGTCATCCACTTCACTACACACATTCGTAATCTTGCACAATTCTATCACATGATTGTTTCCATGAAACAAAATAGCCATACTGGGAGCATCATAAATATCACACTTTGAAACCCGGTTGCCCACGCCATCTATCCATACTCCGGGACGATAAGACTTCTCAATCCTATTAAACCGGTGTATCCGGCAATTCTCCACATAGTTGCCGGCAGGCGTCAATGAGGCTCTGTCGCCTCCACCCAGACTGATAGCGCCAGCACCCACATTATAAATATGGCATCCTACGATTCCATTATCTGTTCCTCCCTCACGGTTAAACAGAATATCTTCGTACATTCTTCCGCCCAAGTCTCCAATCACTCGTGAAGTAGCGATTCCTCCTTGTTTATGCGCCTGCTCATTGCCATTTTGCAAAGCCCCTTTGCCTATAGAAACGCCTATTCCTCCCATGTTTCGAATAGTACATCCTTGTATCAAGGCCCGATGCGTATTCTCCATATAAATACCCATTCCGCGTCCATATTCGAAAGTAATGCTCTCCACCATAACATCCTTGCAGCCCTCTATTGCCATCAATGGCTGCTCCAGCAAGGATACTTGTACCTCTTCCACCTCTTCCTCGGGAAGATGAACATATATTTTCTCTTGACGGACATCTACCACATACTCTCCCGGCAAGTCTAACTCTTCCAGCAGATTCAGAGCAAACCATTGGCGAAAAGGAGCTCCCGTCATAAAACCGTATACCGTATGCTGTGCCGTATGAATCAACTTCTGAACAGTGTCTACACGTGCCACCTTAATCATGTCGTCCGCATACCCGTGGGCAAAATATCCGCCTATCCACATATTCTCTACATCCTTCCATGCAGAAGGACGGTCTTCGTGATAGCCAAATACTGGAAACGGAGCCTCTTTCCCATCTTTGGAAATCCCGGACTCTTTTATGTTTCCAATCAACACCATCGAATCATTGGGCCAACGAGAGAGATGCAGAGGATTCCCGTTAATAAACATTTCCGTCCAAGCAGATTGGCTCGAACGCCCAAAACCGGAAGCGTGCAAATCGGCAATCTTTATACCCAAAGCCTTGAAATCTATTTCGCGTA
>CAMWRY010000044.1 GCA_947176775.1 uncultured Bacteroides sp. | reverse complement strand
CCGTAACGGCCGGGCGCACGTTATACTCGGCAACCCTTTCCTGAGCCTGGGCGGCCAACCCTGCAAAGAGCAGCAAGCCCGACAAAACTGTGACTTTCTTCATTACAAATAAGATTAAATCGTTTCAAAACCATTCCATAAATTTCCGGCAGGGACAGGTGCCCCTACCTCTATCAGCTCCTTGGACACCGGATGTACGAAGCGTACATAGCGTGCATGCAGGCAGATGCTGCCATCGGGATTGGAGCGTGGCGCACCGTACTTCAGGTCGCCCTTGATGGGACATCCCATCTTGGCCAACTGGCACCGTATCTGATGGTGGCGTCCGGTCTTCAGGTCTATCTCCAGCAGATAATAGTTCTGCGAATGCCCGATGAGACGATAGTGGAGAATCGCCTTTTTGCTGCCCGGCACCTCCTTGTCGTAGGCATAACTCTTGTTCTGCTTCTCGTTCCGCACCAAGTAGTTCACCAATTCCCCCTCTTCCTCCCGGGGGCGGTTCTTCACCACAGCCCAGTAGGTCTTCTTCACCTCGCTGTTCTTGAACATCTCGTTCAGTCGCGACAGTGCCTTACTGGTCTTGGCAAAAACAACAAGACCGCTCACGGGGCGGTCCAGCCGGTGGGTGACACCGATAAAGACGTTACCGGGCTTGTTGTACTTCTCTTTCAGATACTGCTTCACAGTCTCCGAAAGCGGTGTATCGCCCGTCTTGTCCCCCTGAACTATCTCGGAAGCGGTCTTGTTGACTATAATGACATGATTGTCTTCGTAAACGACAGTCATTTCGAACGATGAATTATTACATATTCATACCACCATCTACCTGAATCACCTGGCCGGATACATAAGAAGACATGTCAGAAGCCAGGAAGGTAGCAATGTTTGCCACGTCTTCGGGAGTACCGCCACGGCGCAAAGGAATCTTCTTGCACCATTCGGCCTTCACCTCGTCGGACAAGGCATCGGTCATGGCTGTCATGATGAAGCCCGGAGCGATGGCGTTGGCACGGATGCCGCGAGAGCCCAGCTCCTGTGCGATAGACTTGGCCAAAGCAATCATACCGGCTTTGGAAGCAGCATAGTTGGCCTGTCCGGCATTGCCATGGACACCTACCACAGATGCCATATTGATGATGCTACCTGTGCGCTGGCGCATCATGATGGGTGTGCAGGCATGGATGAAGTTGAATGCCGACTTCAGGTTGACATTGATCACCATGTCCCATTGCTGCTCGCTCATGCGCATCATCAGGCCGTCGCGTGTGATACCGGCATTGTTCACCAGAATATCAATGCGGCCAAAGTCCTTATGGATTTCCTCCACCACCTTGGCAGTGTCTTCAAAGTTTGCCGCATTGGAGGCGTATGCTTTAGCCTTTACTCCCAAGGCTTCCAACTCTTTTGCTGTAGCTTCAGCGTTTTCATCAATCACCAGGTCGGTGAATGCGATGTTTGCTCCTTCCTGAGCAAACTTCAAAGCGATAGCCTTGCCGATGCCGCGTGCGGCACCCGTCACAATGGCTGTTTTTCCATCTAATAATCCCATACTATTTTCAAATTATTTATAAAATGTATTCATGCTTCTTTCCCAATGCACCAAGCACCAGACGGGTGACGTATGTATCGCGCACTCCGTCATCCAGATTGGCCCCTATATGGCCACGTATGTAGGGCGCTTCAATGCCTTTGACGCTGTAGTGCACAATCTCGGCCGTCATATCCAAGTCGTCTATCTGGAAAACTCCTTTCTCCATGCCTTCGCGCAGCACTTCCTTGAAGAGCTGCGACTCCTTGGCATCGAAGCGCTTGCGCACCTTCTCCACCCTCCAGATATCCCTGAAGAAGGTGGCACGCAACGTACCGTTCCTGAACACAACCTCCTTCACGGCATCCAAATGGGTATAAATCATCTCCATCAGCTTCGCGTCCGGTTGGATATCCTTCTCCACCACACGCTTCATCATATCCGAGAGGATGTCCAGCTCCGACTCGACAACAGCCATGTAAATATCCTCCTTGCTCTTGAAGTAGGTATAGAGTGTTCTTCTACCTTTCTTCGAAGCGAGGGCAATATCGTTCATTGTGGTGTTCTCGACCCCCATCTTAGCAAACAGCTGACGGGCAACATCCACTAATTTAGCTTTTGTCTTCGATACGGTCATAGATTAATTGCACATTGCTTTATTATTTGAGCAAAAGTAAGACATTTCCGCATATCCTACAAGAAAACACACATTTTATTCATTCTTCGTCGAAAAAGAGAACAAAAAAGTGTAAGAGCTATCCTTTTATACATCAGCAAATTAGGCAAAAGAGCATAGCTACAACAAAAAAATAATAGACTATTTGTTTGCATATTCAAAGAAAAGCCGTACCTTTGCAATCACAAAACGATAACATCGCGGAGTGGAGCAGTTGGTAGCTCGTTGGGCTCATAACCCAAAGGTCATTCGTTCGAGTCGGATCTCCGCAACAACAGAGAGGATAAAGCATTGGTAAAACAATCTTTATCCTCTTTTTCTTTCTAAAAGATTCCTAAAAGACGGCAAGCCACCGTTGCAAAAGCATGACACCGCGCTACAGTTTCAGACACACGACTCCGGAATGAAGTTCGGCTATCTGCCTTCGTCATGCTCTCCGAAAACGGTCATCGGAAAAATGCCCTAAAACAGCTTGATAAAAAGCAACCCCAATCCTATGGCAACCCCCGTAGCGACAAGTCCCGGCAACATGAACGAGTGATTCAGGACATATTTGCCGATACGGGTCGTTCCGGTACGGTCAAAGTTGATGGCGGCTACCACGGTGGGATAATTGGGGATGAAGAAATAGCCGTTCACGGCCGGGAAAAGCGCAATCAGCACCCACGGGGAAATGCCCAGCGCAATGCCCAAGGGCATCAAGGCTCGCACGGTGGCAGCCTGGCTGTAGAGCAGTATGGACATGACGAACAGGGCAATGCCGAACAGCCAAGGCATCTCACTCACAACCCCCTCGATGGACTGAGTCAGTTGGGACATGTTGCCCTGAAGGAATGTGTCGCCCATCCAGGCAATGCCGAAGATGGCTATCACGGCCTGCATGCCTGCCGAGAAGACAGAGCCTTGCGTAGCCTTGATACCGTCCGTCCGAGTCAGCAGGAGGATGAGGGCGGCGGCAGAGAGCATCACGATTTCGATGAGGGCAGACATGCCGAGCCTCACCGTCTCTCCATCCACCTGGAACGAAGGACGCCAACTGTCGAACGAACCGAAGAGGACGATAAGAACCGTGGCAAGGATGAAGACCAGCACAGACATCAGGGCGTGGCGCCTGTTTCCGACATCCCCGACCTCTGCCTGACGGGCATCGAAATGTCCTTCGGCCAGCCTTTTCCGGTATTCGGGGTCGTCCACCAGCTCCTTGCCTACGCGCATGGAGCAGCACGCACCCACCAGCACACCGATGGCAGTGGCCGGAACGGTAATCTTCAGAATGTCGAACAGCGTAAGGTCGAACCCGGACAGCAGCCCGAGCAGCGCGACGGTGGCAGCGGAAATAGGACTTGCCGTGATGGCCTGCTGCGAAGCGATGACGGCAATGCCCAGCGGCCGTTCCGGACGTATCTTGGTCTCACGGGCTACCTCGGCTATCACCGGAAGCAGCGAATAGGCCACATGTCCCGTACCGGCCACAAAGGTAAAGAGATAGGTCACGATGGGACTCAAGAGTGTGACGTGCGAAGGATTCCTGCGGAGCAGCTTCTCGGCCAGCTTCACCAGATAGTCCAGTCCGCCTGCAGCCTGCATGCAGGAGGCGGCGGAAATGACGGCAGCTATCATCAGCATCACGTCAATGGGAGGCGACGTGGGCTGCAATCCGAAACCAAACGTCAGAACCGACAACCCGATACCTCCCATCACACCCAGTCCGATGCCCCCCAAACGGGCACCTACGATGATAGCCACCAATACGAACACCAACTGCAAGACCATACTTCTCTATACTTTTTTTGATTGACAGGCAAAGATAGCGAAAAGCCGCGAGAAAACCCAGTATGCAGCCGAAAGAATGGTCAGGGCCGGGCATCCAGCTCAATCCGGCCGGCCGGCATGGTCACTTGCAGGAGGGCATTCTCGGTCAGCGGAGTCCACAATACTTGGCGGCATTCGCCCTTCTGCAAGGAGTTGCTATGCCGGTAGCAGCCCGACAGATGTTCCGTGTCAATGCGGAAGGAATCGACATTCACACGCCAGTCACTAATCTCATCCAGGTTCAGATGCAGATCGCGCACCTCGCCGCTATTGAAACGCAAGGTACGGGCCTGTGCGGACAAGGAGGTGATATGGCACCCTTCCACCCGTGCCAAGTCTTCCACGCAGAACGAGAGCGTGTCGCAGCGGAGGTTCTTGAACGTGGTTTCCATGCTCTCCGTACCCACCAGAACCGTCTGCACTCCGGCAGGCAGTGCCAACACCATCTCTTCCGAGTGGAGTTTCAGCCACTTTACATCCCGGAAACGCTCTTCCAGTCTATCATCCGGAAACTTGAAGAGGATGGACAAGGTGTCGCCTTCGGCCGTTACGGACATGAAAGAGTCCATATCGCCGGCGTATGAAAGACTGCCTTTCAGGGAGTCACCGGAGGTGACCGTCAGCGGCACCTGCCTGAACGAGTATGCCCGTTCCGCCTCCACGATGCCTGCCCTTTTCTGCTTCCAAGTGACCGGCGCCTCCAGCTTCACCACGCGGCACGAGGGCAGTTGCACCGTCTTCCGGCTCCCTCCGATTTCCATAAAACTGTCTTCCCAAGTGGGACCGAGGGACATATAAAACACGACACCGCATATCGCAGCTACGCCGGCCATCAACATCCCTATCATGATATAAGTAGTTCGTTTCATAACTGTCTCTTCTTTTTTATTTTTGTTGCTTGATAAACGCCCGGTACATCTCCGTCAGCTCTTCGGCCGAGATGCCCAGCGTGAAAATCTGTTTAAAGAAATAATCCACCTCCTCTTTCAGGAAATGTTCCTTCCGCAGCGAGAGAATCAACCCACGCGCACCCGTCGACACAAAATAGCCGATGCCGCGCTTGTTGTAAATCACCCCTTGCGACTGGAGGTAGTCGTAGGAACGCATCACCGTGTTGGCATTGACCTCTACCACAGCCGCATACTCGCGCACGGAAGGGATGCGTTCTTCCTCCTGATACTGGCCGAGAAGCACTTCGTCGCAGATGCGGTCTGCTATTTGCAGGTAGATGGCTTTACTATCCTTGAAGTTCATAGGCTACCAACGTTTTATGACTTCGGACTCCTTGAAGCGGAAATAGGCAAGCACCCAGTTGAAGAGGGTCATGGTATAGCAGAACAGTGTCAGCACCAGCCACAGGGTCTCTTCCGAAGGCTCATTCACGTTCACAGGATGCCCACCCCACATCAGCTTAATGGCCAAAGCTCCGACAGTGGCGTAACCGATGACAATAGCCACTCCGGCCACAAATGTCTTCACAAACGTGTTCCTGGGCCAGATGGAGCTACCCAGCACAAAGCAGGACTGCAACAGGAAGTAGCCGCCCACAGCCCGTACAAACTGCTCGCCATTCCCAAAAAGTGTCCAGTTCACCAGGCTGAGCCTGCCTTCTCCTACCAGCAACGAAAGCAACGGGATCGGTCCCACAGTGGTCTCTTCGGGATTCTTCACCATAAAGAACAGGACACGGGTCCAGTCCGCCAGCTTGTAAGCCACGAGATAAATCAGCAGGAAGCCGAAGGTGAAGACCAACCAGCGTGCCAGAAACTTCTCGAACATCGTGGCAGGCATCATCAGCATGGCCACCCGATTGTTCTTGGTCTTCATGCGTTCCATGGTGAACGAGGCACTGAGAGAACCCAGGATAATCAGGCCCCAGACGAAAGCCATCATCCCGAAACTCCATATAGCCCTCCTCCGCATCAGGTCGACACCCTCGTGATACCAACCGTACTGGCTGTAAGCCTCGCAGATGAGCGCAATCGCCAGCACACCATACATCAGCACCACACGGCGCAGATTGATTTTCCAACTCTCTACCATCTCCTTGCGGCATACGTTCACAAAGCGAGGCAAACTAAAAAAGGTATCGCGTATCATAGTCCGTTCTTTTTAGCGTGAAACATCTCTGCCATCTTTTCGGGAGCCGCAAGCGTGGCACCGAACAGCAGTTCAAGGTTAATCTCCGACTCGGCATCCTCCGCATTGGGCAGCATCAGGTAGTTGCCCTGCAGCGAGGGGAGCGCATACAGTGCCGTCTGTGCCAGCTCCCGGTCGTCGCTCTCCACAAACAGCAGTTTTCGGCAGATGTCGGCGGTAGACTCGTCCAGCAGCACGCGGCTGTTGTCCATTATCAGCACGTGGTCCAGCACCTTGTCGATGTCGCGCACCTGGTGGGTGGAGATGACAATCGTCTTCTCGTCCGACATGCCCGAGGCCAGGAACTTGCGGAACTGGCTCTTGCCCGGAATGTCCAGCCCGTTCGTAGGCTCGTCCATCAGCAGCAGCGAGGTGTTGGTGGCTAGGGCAAAGCTCATGAAGATTTTCTTCTTCTGACCCATGGAGAGGGCGCCTAAGTCGGCATCCATATCCATCTCGAAGAAGTGCAGGTACTTCACCATGTCCTCCTTGCTGAAACGGGGATAGAACTTGCTGTTCAGCTCGATGTAGCTGACCAGGGAAACGGGAGGCAGTTCGAACTCCTCGGGCACCAGAAACATGTCCTGCAACGTGCCGGGCAACCGGCGGCGCACATCGAGGCCGCGATACATCACCCTCCCCTGCTTGGGAGTCAACAAGCCGCTCATCAGATAGAGCAGCGTAGACTTGCCGGCGCCATTCTTGCCCAACAGGCCGTAGACTCTGCCGGCTTCCAGCGAAAGCGAGAAGTTGCTCAGGACTTCCTTCCGCCGCCTGCGATAGCCAAATGAAATGTTTTCTACTTGTAACATACGCTTGGATGAATTAAATATCTTATTGTTTACGTGTATTAGTATAATAGTACACTGCAAAAGTAGTTCTTTTTTCCGAGACAGCAAGTGTTTCCGAAGAAATCTTCTAAAAAAGTGCAGGCAAGCCATAGGCGGCCGAAGGGATAAGCCTCGCGCGGTACGGCAAAGGGATTGCCTCACGATGCCCCGAACAGTGCCCTGCGGCTACCGGAACACAAGCTCGCACGAGAGAAAAGAATAGGATACACTTGCGCGAGATGCCATCTCATGTTGCACGAGATGGGCATCTCATACAACACGAGACGTACATCTCGCGCAACAGAAGGATATAGGTGAGGCGGAAAGGGAGAAATGGGGCAGACGGACAGGAGAAACGTCACAGGCGACAGGTCCTATTGGATGCCGTCCAGCGCTTTCCTTGCCGTGGCGTTGTCAGGGTCGGTGGCCAGAATGTTGTTCCAATACTCCTTCGAGGTGGCGTAATCGCTCTTCAGCAGATAGTAATAACCCAAGTAGCTGTAGCACTCTATCAGCACCGGACGATATTTGGGGTCGTCCTTGGTCAGCAACACGGCCACTACCTTTTCGTAATAGGGCTTCGCCAACCCTTCGGTGGTTTCAGGGTCCAAGGCCGAAGAGGTACGGGCACGCCAGAGGTCGCCCAGATAGTTGTCGGGGGCTTGCTCGGCAACCAATGTGAAGACGGAATCGGCGGCTTGCAAAGCCTGCATACGGTCGGCAGGCGGCACGGCAAGCGTGTCCGGACTGGTACCCTCCCCGTAGTAGAGGCGTCCCAACTGGAAGAGGGTTTCGAGGTTCCGCTTGTCCGGAGAGAGCGAGTCGTAGTAGTTGCGGTAAGCGGCGATGGCCTGGGGATAGTCGTTCATCAGCTCGTAGACAGCGGCCATCTCACGCCACAGGTCCACTTGGGTCTCGTCCTTCGCCAGGGCCCGGGTATAGGCTTCGATGGCACGGTCGTATTGCTTCAGGGCACTCAGCAGCGCGCCGTGATAGCGGTAGTCCAAACAGGAATAATCGGCCCCGTCCGAAGCATTGAAGAAAGCATCGGCAGCCTGCAGGGCCTCTTCGTAGCGCTTGAGGTCGACGTTGTTGTACATCACAAGGCGGCTGAAGGCGGCATGACGGGGATGCTTCTGCAAGCCCTGCCGCGCCACCTCCAGGGAGCGCTCGAAGTCGTGGTTCAGGAACAGGGCGAAGGCGTATTTCAGGAGGTCGTCTTCGGTGGCCAGAGGGGTGTCGATGAACTTGGCATAGGCCTCGGCAGCCTCGCCAAAACGGTTGGTGGCATAGTAGACCTCGGCCAGGCCCTTGTCCGCCTCCAGGCAATCGGGCGCAACGGTCTTCAGTTGGTTCAGCTTCTCGATGGCTTGCGAGGGGCTGGCACTCTTGTAGGCTTGGGCGTACTTCAGGTAGGCCTCCTTGCAGTGGGCATCGAAATAGATGGCTTGCTCGTAGAGCTGGCAGGCTTTTCCGATGTCTCTCCGCGCCAGGGCCACGTCGCCTTCGAGGAGGAAGACTTCGGGGGCCTTGCCGTCTGCCTTTCGCGCCATCTCCAGATAGCTTTCGGCTTCCGGCAGCTTTCCGGCATCCAGGTAGGCGCGTGCCACGGCGGCTATGAGCGCCACGTTCTTCTTGTTCTTGCCTTTCAGCAACTCTCCGGCGGCATCGGCGGCCTGCTCGGGATGTGTCTTTATCAGAGTGCCGACTTTATCTACTCCTGCCTGCCACTCGGGCAACGGCGTCTGTGCGGCGAGCGTGCCTGCAAGCAGCATCGCTCCCAAACAAAATACAAATCTACGTTTCATCTTCGTTATTCATTTTCTTTTATGTTCACTATGCGCACCGGCTGGGTGGCCGGCACCAGTCCCGACTTCAATATAATCCGCTGTCCCCGGTCGGAAGCGAGGAAGGAGGCAAATCCCCAAGGGAGTGCGCTCCGTGGGTCGTTCAGCAAGGCATAGATGCTGCGTGCCAAGGGATAGTTGCCGTAGTAGATATAAGCCTGATAGGGCTTGTAGCTGTTGTCCGGCGTGGCCTTGTCGGCAGCACTGACGGCCATCACCCTCACCTCCCTGCTGAACGAGAGGCCCGTGCTGTCGTTGCGGTCGCTCAGCCAGTTCACGCCGACGATGCCGATGGCCTCGGGCGTACGGGCCACGTAGTCGATGACCTCGCGGTTGGTGTGCAGCGCCTTCATCCGGCCGGAGAGCGGTGTGCCCCGGCAGATGGAGTCGACGGCAAAGCGCACGGTGCCGGAGTTCTTGTTGTCGAACACAAGGCGGATGTCCTTCAATGGGGAAGCCGGATACAGCTCCCTCCAGTGCTTCACATCGCCCGTGAGGATGCGGCGGAGGTCCTTCACGCTTATCAGCGAATCCGGATTGTTGCGGTGGGTAATCAGCGCCAGCCCGTCGGTGGCAATCTTTATCTCCTGCGGAAAGAATTTCCGGCTTCGGAAAGAGTGCATCTCTTCGGGGGTCAGCCTGCGGCTGGTGATGGCCAGCCGCAGGCTGTCCTTGAGCAGCAGGTTCACGGCATCGACCTCGGTCACATACCGGGGCACGATACCTGCCAGGGGGAAGAGTCCCTCGAACACGTCAATCTCTTCCTGTACGATGGGCCGGAAGCTTTCGTCCGCAGCGATGGAAATCACACCGGAGGTATAAGTATCCGTCCGCCCGTCCTTAGGCCGCCCCTGACAGGCCGACAACAGGGCGAGCAGGAGCAGCAAGCCCAAAAGCCGGAATGGTCTCTTCTTTTTCATGACGCACACAATTATTTCAGTTTGAACATGACCGGTATCGTGTACTTCACTGACACAGCCTTACCGTTCTGCTTGCCGGGAATCCATCTGGGCATGGACATAATCACGCGGACAGCCTCTTTGTCCAGATAGGGGTCGATGCCTCTGACCACTTTCGCATCGCGTACCTGGCCGTCGGCCCCTACCACAAACTGGCAGGTGACGCGCCCTTGCGTGCCGTTTTCCTGAGCCGCTTGCGGATACTTCATGTGTTCGCTGATGAATTTCATCATCTCTGCCTGCCCACCGGGGAACTGGGGCATCTGCTCCACCATGTCGAAGACCTTTTCAGGCTCCGGCGCTGCCTGGATGACCACTTGCTTCAGGTCGGCGATGTCCTGGCCATGTGCTTCGTCGTTGCCTTTCACATCGGCAATGGAGATAGCCACCTTGGTGGCTGTCAGTTCCGTCTGGCTCTTTATCTCGTCCTCGTCCCTCACCTCCTCGTCCTTCTTGATGACGGGTGCGGTGAACTTGATGGAACTTTTCAAGGCAGGCGGCGGCGGAGCCACAGGGGCTATCCGCTTCATCTCCTCCTGCTTCACTTCCGGTTCTTCCAGTTGCGAGAGGGTGGTCACCTCGGTCATCACCTCCTTCGGCTTGGGAGTAGCCATTTTTATCAGTGTAGGAAGGCTGAAGCCTGCCAAGGCAATCACAATGACCAGCCCCACGGCTATGTTGTGCCGCTTGGGCGAGGTCTCGCGCATCCGGTAGGCACCGTATGCCTTGTTCCGGCCACTGAACACGAGGTCGCACCATGACTGGGAGCTTAAATCTACTTTAGCCATATTGGTTTTTCCTTTCTTTAGGTGTTACATGTCATTCGGCGATGTTCTGCGACAGGGCGCCCCGGCTCTCGTAGTTCTTCATCAGAAACTCATCGGCTTCGGCCATGTCTGTTATCACATACTTGCCTATATTGCATATCTGCATCTCGTCCAGTGCGTCAATCAGATTCTTGTACGAAGAGTGAGCGGTAGCCTTGATGATGACCGTCGGCGTGTTCTTTCCGCTCTTTATCTCCGACAGTTGCTTCCGGTACTCCTCCTCTGATATCTTCAGGTCCAGTTTCTGCTGCTTCAGTCGGTTCACTTCGTCCACAGCAGTTCTATTACGTTGCAAGAGCATGGCTCGCAGTCCGTCCGCCCGGTAGGAGGTCTCCTTCAGCGAGGCGTAGTCCTTGTAGTTGGGCTCCCCTTCGTAATAATACAATTTGTTGTCATCGCCCAGCAGCAGCGTGATGGCTTGGGACGCCTTGACTTTGGTCTGCTGCTCCTCGGTGATGCTCTTGTCATTGCTCGGCATGCTTATCTCCATGGTCTGAGGCTTGCTCAGCGAGGTGCAAAGCATGAAGAAGGTTATCAACAGCATGTTCATATCCACCATCGGGGTGAAGTCCACCCTGACGGCCATCTTCTTCTGCTTGCTTTTTCCACCTTTCTTGTTGCCGCTTTCTTGTATTTCAGCCATAATGTCTCCTTTCTTGTTCTACGCTTGTCATTCGTCGCTTGCGGCCTTCAGGGTAGTAATCAGGTTGTACCGGTTCTCTCTGAGGTCCTGAAGCGAGTTCATCACATTCTTTATTACGGAATAAGGAGTATTTGCATCCGCCTTGATGGCAATGCGCAAGTCGCTGTTCACGGCACGGGCGTTGCGCACCCAAGCCTTGAACTGGTTGTCAACACTGTCTGTCGGTATCCCCTCATTCTTCAACACAGCATCCTGCTGGTCCTGCGGCAAGCTGAGGAAGCTCTTCATGCTCTTCATCGGCACCCCAAAGGCGGATGCCAGCATGAACTTCTTGGTTTCCTCCGGAGTGAAGGTCACCCCATACTCTTGCCCCATGGCTTCCAGCACGTCGCGCAAGTCGGACTGCTTGTCCAGACTCATGAATACTTTCCCGTTCGGGTCGACCAATATCTGAAGTATATTCTTCTCCGGAATCTTGATCTCGGATACGGAGGCCGGAGTATGCACCTGTACCGGCTCTTTCTTCACAAATGTAGAAGTCAGCATGAAGAAAGTCAGCAACAGTACAGTAACGTCGCTCATGGCCGTCATATCAATGAACGTACTCTTCTTTTTTATCTTCGCCCTACCCATAGACTTTTATTAATTGAGAATTGAGAATTGAAAATTAAGAATTGAGAGTCGAGAACGGTCATCACCTACTTATGCGTTGCCGCAAAAGTCTGTACGATGGAGAATCCTATCTCATCGAGACTGTAAGTCAGCTTATCAATCTTGTTCGTATAGTAATTGTAGGAGATAACGGCCAACGCACCGGTCAGAATACCGAAAGCGGTATTAATCAAAGCCTCGGAAATACCTTGCGACAAAGCCATAGAGTCGGCAGAGCCTCCGGCAGCCAGAGCGGCAAACGAACGAATCATACCGATTACCGTACCAAGCAACCCCATCAGTGTACCCAGCGTCGTGATAGTGCCGATAACAGGCAGATTCTGCTCCATCATCGGAAGTTCCAGTGCGGTGGCCTCTTCCAGCTCTTTCTGGATGGCAAGCAGCTTTTGGTCTTTCGACAGTTCCGTGTCATTCTCCATCTCGGCATACTTCTTCAAAGTGACATTCACCACATTGGCCACCGAACCGCGTTGCGAGTCGCAGATTTGCTGTGCTTTCTTCATGTCTCCTTTTGCCAAGGCAGCTTTGATATTCGCCACAAACTTCACCAGCGACCCCTTACCGAAAGCCGCCCTGATGGCGATATAGCGCTCAATGCTCAGTGCAATAACCGTCAGCAACAGTGTCTGAATCACAGGAACGATAAATCCACCCTTGTAGATAGTCCCCAGAAAGTTACCCGGCAACGGATGATTGTTCGGGTCATTATTCATAAAGTTGGCAGGATTCCCCAACACGAAATGAAAAAGAAGCACGGCAACAATAAAACAGATTACAATTACCCAGCCGGCGGATTTAATGCCTCTAAACGAAGCGCTTTTTTTCTGAACAGTTTCCATAAAATAAGAAGTTTAATTGTTGGTATTAAATTTGATTTTGTGTACCCAGTATATAGGTTGCCTG
>CAMWRY010000043.1 GCA_947176775.1 uncultured Bacteroides sp. | reverse complement strand
AGACGAGAACCGTTCGTTCCGTGAGACAATAAGAATTGTCCCGCGAGACGAAATCACTCGTCCCGTGAGGCGAAATCGACCGTCTCACGAGACGAAACAAAACACCTCACGAGACAAGACCAACCGTCTTACATAACAACGTAAAAAAAAGGCTGCCCTGAGAAAATCAAGGGCAGCCTTTCGCTTTTCTATAAATTTATGTCGTCACGAAGACAATCGTTTCACACGAAGACACAATCGTTTCACACGAAGACACAATCGTTTCACACGAAGACACGCTCGTTTTACATGAAAAACACGCTCGTTTTACACGAAGATACGCTCTGCCTTACACGAAACAACTCTGTCTTACATATACACACTCTGTCTTACATTACACACTCTGTCTTACATTACACAAACCAACGAACGTAGCAGAAGTCCTGACGGTGAGGCAGGTCGGCATTCTTCGGGAACATACGGTAGGATACCTTGAAGCTACCGGCGTTCTCCAGCTTATGCTTCACCTGGAAGGTGTAGAGGTCGCCCTCTTTCTTCACTACATTGAACGGCTCTACGGAATAGATGTGCTGCTTTCCGTCGGCAGCAGTGTAGATAGTCACCAGCTCCAGACCGACTGCGTCGTTCAGACCCTTCTCGTCGATCACGTAAGTGATGGTGTACTCCTTACCGCTCTCGATGGAGCCTTGCACGAGCTCTTCTGCCTTCTCGCAAGAAACCACTTCGATGCTGTCCCACTTGGAAGCCACTTCTTCTTTCCATGCAGCCAATGCCTTTGCCTTAGCATTGTCGTTGGCAGCGAGTTTCTTGAAGCGTTCGGCCATCTTGGTGTAGAACTTGCTGTAGTAGTCGTCCAGCTGGCGCTTCATCGTATAGTGAGGAGCGATCTGTGCGATGGAGTTCTTGATGGTTCTCACCCAGCCTTCCGAGTAACCCTTCTTGTTGCGGGCATAGTAGAGCGGCAGGATTTCCGTCTCAAGGATGCTGTAGATCGTAGCGGCATCCAGCTGGTCTTGGTGTTCCTGGTTCTGGTAGGTACGCTTTTCGGTCAACGCCCATCCTGCACCTTCGCGATAGCCTTCGAGCCACCAGCCGTCGAGCACGGAGAAGTTGACAACACCGTTCATCAGCGCCTTCTCGCCGGACGTACCGGAAGCTTCGAGCGGACGTGTCGGAGTGTTCAGCCAGATATCTACACCGGACACCAGACGGCGTGCCAGCTGCATGTCGTAGTTCTCCAGGAAGATGATCTTGCCCAGGAACTCCGGACGGCGTGAGATTTCAATGATACGCTTGATCAGTCCCTGACCTGCGCCGTCGTGCGGATGCGCCTTTCCGGTGAAGAGGAATTGTACCGGATAGTCGGGGTTGTTCACGATCTTGGCCAGACGCTCAAGGTCGGTGAACAGCAGGTGGGCACGCTTGTAGGTGGCGAAACGGCGTCCGAAACCGATCAGCAGTGCATTGGGGTTGATCTTGTCCATCAGCGAAACGATGCGTGAAGGATCGCCTTGGTTCTTCAGCCAAGTTTCACGGTATTGCTTGCGGACGTAGTCTATCAGCTTGTTCTTCAGCGTCATGCGTGTCTCCCAAATCTTTTCGTCGGGCACGTTGTAGATGGCTTCCCAGATCTTGGCGTTAGACTGGTCGTTGAGGAAGTTGGCGTCGAAGTTGGCAGCGTAGAGGTGCTTCCACTCGGTTGCGCTCCATGTGGGGAAGTGTACACCGTTGGTCACGTAGCCCACGTGCATCTCTTCGGGGAAGTAGCCCTTCCAGATGGAAGAGAACATCTCTTGCGATACTTTTCCGTGCAGCCAGCTCACACCGTTCACTTCCTGTGAGGTGTTGCAAGCGAATACGGACATGCAGAAGCGTTCGCCCTTGTCGCCCGGATTGTTGCGGCCGAGGTCCATCAGTTCGTCCCAAGTGATGCCCATCTTGGCGGGATAACCGCCCATGTACTTGCCGAAAAGGCCTTCGTCGAAGTAGTCGTGGCCGGCGGGAACCGGAGTGTGTACTGTGTAGAGTGAAGAGGCACGCACCAGCTCGATAGCCTGGTTGTAGGACATGCCTTCAGCCACGTAGTCGCAGATGCGCTGAACGTTGATCAGTGCGGCATGGCCTTCGTTGCAGTGGTACACGTCTTTCTTGATGCCCAGTTTCTTCAGGGTCAGCATACCGCCGATACCGAGCAGGATCTCCTGTTTCAGACGGTTTTCCCAGTCACCGCCATAGAGTTGGTGAGTGATGGGGCGGTCGAACTCGCTGTTCATCTCGTTGTCGGTGTCCAGCAGGTAGAGGGACACACGGCCTACGTTCACGCGCCATACGTTGGCATGCACGAAGTAGTCCAGATAGGGCACGTCTACCACAAGCTGGTTTCCGTGTTCGTCCAGCACGCGGTCGAGGGGCAGCTGTCCGAAATTCTGAGCCTCATAGTTGGCAATCTGCTGTCCGTCCATGGAGAGGGTCTGCGTGAAGTAGCCGTAGCGATAGAGGAAACCTACTGCGCAAAGGTCTACGTTGCTGTCGGAAGCCTCTTTCAGATAATCACCGGCCAATACGCCCAGACCACCGGAATATATCTTGAGTACTTGGTTCAAACCATATTCCATACTGAAATAGGCAACGGAAGGACGTTTCTTGTCAGGCTCTACATCCATGTATGCCTTGAACTTGGAATACACGGCATTCATTCTCTTCAGAATGACTTTGTCGCCTGCAAGGGCTTCGAGTTTCGCATAGCTCATTCTTTCCAGCAGAAGAACCGGATTATGGCCGACTTCTTTCCACAAAGCAGGGTCAAGGTCTCTGAACAGCTCGGTGGCTTCATAGTTCCACGACCACCAAATGTTACGCGCCAATTCTGACAATTTCTCCAACTCGGCTGGAATGTGAGACTTCACATTCACATCTTTCCAGTTTGGAGTGTTTACATTACTAACTTTAATCTTCATTGTATAATTACTTGATTGATTAATAATTCTTGTTTATGTTTTCGCTCTCGCTCATTGATATATTCTTTTTTGCCATTTCATTGATATATCCGCATTGGTATACCCTTATTGGTATATCCTTATTGATATATTCTTATTGATATATCCTCATTGACAATCCTTATTGATATATCCTCATTGATATATCCTCATTGACATATCCTTATTGATATATCCTCTTTCACTCAGCCCAGCAGGCGCTCTTTCGCACGGCGGAGCGCAAAGTCGTAGGCTTCGTAATAATATTCAATGAAATGTTTCCACAAAGCCTGCTCGGCAACCTGTGCGGCACGCTTGCGTATCTCTTTCACTTCGGCCTCTGTCTTGGCGGAGAATGCCGAAATGGTGTCCTTGATGCCGTCTGCCACCTCGGAGTAGTTGTAGTCCGAACGGTGCAGCACCTCTACCCCATCGTCGATGCCGTGCTGGTTCTTCAGGCTCTTCACCCAAAGTCCGAAACCGGCAAGGTCGGTCGTGATGGTGGGCACGCGGAAGGCAACGCTCTCCAGCGGCGTGTAGCCCCACGGCTCGTAGTACGAGGGATAGACGCTGAGGTCCTGACCCAGTATGAGGTCGTAATAGTGCTTGTTGAAGATGCCGTCTTTGCCGTCGAGGTAGCAGGGGACGAAGATGACTTTCACCTTATCTTCCGGACGGTTGCCCATGCCCATGTATTTCAGCATGTCGAGCACTTGGTCGTGCGTCATGTTGTGCAGCCAGTGGGTGATGAAGGGCACTTCCAGCGGAGTGGTGAACTTCTTCTTGCTCTTCAGACGCTGTTGCAGGTCTTCGCGGGCATCGCCCACCCATCCGGGCACGTTGATGAAGGCAAGGATATTCTTCTTCAGGTTCTTGTCGCGGTTCAGGCGGTTCAGCGACTCCAGGAAGACGTTGATGCCTTTGTTGTTGAACTCATAGCGTCCGCTGGTGCCTACCAGCAGTGTGTCGTCGCCCAGGTTCGTGCCCAGCAGGCAGTTTGCCGTACGCAGCATGGCGGCACGTGCGCGTTTGCGCTTTCCGCTGAACGTGGTTCCCTTCGGTACGAAATCGTCCTCAAAGCCATTCATCAGCACAACGTCGGCCGGCTTGTCGAGCAGCTCTTTGCATTCGTTGTTGGTTATCTGGCTCACCGTGGTGAAACAGTCCACGTAGTGTGCGGTCTGTTTTTCGATGGAGTGTTTGGACTGCATGTTGAGTTCTCCTGCCATTTGGTCGCCGTTGTAGGCGAAGAGGTAATCGTAGAGGGGTTTTCCGTTTCCGGCGATGGAGCGTCCGATGGACGTGGCGTGTGTGGTGAAGATGGTGGCTATCTCGGGTACGGCGCTTTGCAGGTAGAGGGCGCCCATACCGGTCATCCACTCATGTGCCTGATAGACCACTTTGTCTGTTTCCGTCAGGTTGTAGCGGTAGAAACTTTCCACCACTTTTCCGGCGGCATACGAGAACATGGAGGCCTCGTCATAGTCGCCGTACGCATGCAGCGAATCTACTTGGAAACGGTTCCACATTTCGGTATAAATCTCATTCTTCTGTGCGAAAAACGGTTGAAAATCAACCAGTATAACAATCGGAGCGCCCGGAATATTCCAGCGTCCTACACGGACGGAAAGGTTATCTTTTTCAGCAGCATGCTTTCTCCATGCCGCACAAAGGTTGTCGGACTCGATAAACAAAGGATTCTCTCTTCCTTGCCAGAAATCCGGTCCTATAAAAAACAATCTATCATGAAATTTTGCCTGCAACGTATTTGCTCGCGTAGACAAAACTGTGTAGATACCGCCAACCTTATTGCATACTTCCCAACTCGATTCGAAGATGTAGTCGGGGGTTAACAGTGCTTTTGTCATATTACTTTTAATATCTATTACTTTATTTCGGCTGCAAAATTACATATTATTCTTTGAAAAATAGCCTATTAATCAAAAAATCTAATGAAATATAGATAAACAATCGTTTGCGGTATGAGATAAGGAATCGGAAAATCAATCTGCAAATGCTCCATAAAGGGGCTGATTGCATAGCTGACGGGATTACAAAAAAAGGCTCATTTATACGTAACTTTCAAAATTTGAGCGAGATACATTATTGGGCAATTGCCTATAAAGCAGATGACCGCAGATAGAATCAATCTAATCTGCGGTCATCCCCAAAATCTATGTCATTCTATGTTATTCTCTGCTATTCTATGTTCCTTATACCAGGAAGGTAGCCACCAGTGCCAAGATAGCATAGAACTCCGGAAGAGCTGCGTAAATCATCGTGTTGGTCTGCACGTCGTGTCCTTGTGACACACCTACGATACCGTTTGCACAGACTTGTCCCTGACGGATAGCCGAGAACAAGCATACCAGTCCTACGCCCAGTCCTACACCGAACCACAGCGCACCCGTCTCAGCCGTCACCTTACCGAAATGGAGCAGGAAAGCCAAGAAACCGTAAAGACCCTGCGTAGCGGGAAGTGCAGAAAGAATCATGTAACCTGCCGACTTGGAGGGATCTTTCTTCAGAGCACCTTCTGCGGCATTACCGGCAATTGTTGTACCATAACAGCTGCCGATACCGGCAAGACCCAACATGAGGCCCATTCCTAAATAACCTAATAATTCGTTCATAATGTTTTCTTCGTTTTATATTTGTTTATTATTTCTATATTGTTTTATCTCTTAAAGGATTGATATCCCATTTATTTTTTAAAAGGTTTATGTCCCGTTTATTTCTTAAAAGGTTTATGTCCCGTTTATTTCTTAAAAGGATTGATATCCCGTTTATTTCTTAAAAGGTCGATATCCCATTTATTTCTTAAAAGGTTTATATTGCAAACCTTTTCCTTGATAACCGGCATTCTTGAAATATTCCACAAACGTCAGACGCAACGGATGCACAAACGCACTCAGGCAAGACATGGCGATGTTCAGCGTATGGCCCACCAGGATGATCAGCCCGAAACCGATCCAACCGAACACGGCAGACACGCCTTCCGTTCCATCCACCACCATCAGTGCCAGATTGTTGAACGTCTGTCCCAGCATACCGCCTGCCAGACCGAGGGCAAACAGACGGATGTACGACAACGTATCGCCCAGCAGTCCGGACGCCATGTTGTAAGTGTCCCACAGTCCTGCGCCGATGTTCACCAGCACGTTACGGCGAAGGTTGTTCAGCAGGTAGATACCTACCGCTCCCACACCGGCCACGGCTATGAATGCCCATTTGGACACCTCTGCCGGAATGATGCTGAGGAAAGAAAGCGTACCCACTACGACACCTCCCACGATAAACAGCCACCATCCCCATGCGCTCAGCGACTCCTTGAAGCCGTAGAACACCGTACTGTTGATGGCCTTCACCGTCATGGCTATCGAGATGTGTACCACACCGATTCCAAGCGCCAGTATCATCTGCTTGTCATACGTCGAACCGAACAGTTCCACGTTGCCTGCGATGATGAAGTTCTTCAGGTTCTGAGGCAAGTCGGAGTCGATCAGGCTCATGCCGAAGAACGTCCCCAAGAAGGCTCCGAAGACCGTTGTGAATATACCCAAGGTAATCACCAGATTCATCATGCCTGCCATCTCCTTACCCAGCTTCTTCTTCAGCAAGAAGCCCAGCAGGATCAGAATCAGACCGTATCCGGCATCGCCCATACAGAATGCAAAGAACAGCGAGAAGAACGGAGCCACAATCGGTGTCGGGTCGAAATCCGTGAAACTGGGCATACCGTACATCTTGGTCAGTACCTCGTACATGCGTGTAAAGGCGTTGTTCTTGAGTTTCACAGGCACGTCGTCCTCACGGGTCGCATTTCTGGACTCGTAGTACACGCCGCTCTCGTCGAGATACTTCTTCAGCTCTTCTTCCTGATCGGCAGGCACCCAGCCTTCCAGCAGGGCAACTGCTCCTTCGGCAACTTCCTCGCTGCTCAGCTTCACCTTCATCCAGTCGATCTCGCCGTATAGCTTGCTTTCGCCCTCTTTGAGTGTAGCGTAGTTTGCCTTGCAGAATTGCTTCAGGTCTTCGTCCGCTTGCCGCAGGGCTTTCTCGTTCTCCGCCTTGCCGGCTTTCAGTTCCGAAAGGTTCCGTGCCGGAAGCCGCAGCGGGTCGATGTCCAGGGCCACAGGCGAGCAGGTCACCGTCACAAACCGGATCAGATTGCCGTCATCGCCGACGATGATCGCGTTGTGCTCCTCTTCCCAAGCGGTATCATAGTCTTTCTTCGGACAGGCATAGAACTGCACGTGCCATCCTGCCGCCTCCAGCTTACGCACAACCTCCCAGTCGAAGTCGCCCCAGACTTCCATCTGGTCGATCTCCTTGTCGAGGACGGACGCCTGCTGGTTCAGATTCTGAATCCGGTTCTTCAGGTCTTCGTACTGCTGCACCAGCGCATCGGGCGCCAGTTCGCTGTGCACATGCTCGTCCGGCTGTTTGTCCGCCAGGAGGAACATCGACTGAAGCACACCTTTATAGAGAGTCTGCTTGCGGAGTATCAGTTGCAGCGAGTCGTCCATTTCGCCCCACTGCTTCTCTACCACGTGCACCACTCCCAGTTCCCTGATCCGCTCCAGGAACATTTCATACTCCTTATGATAGACAAGGAATGTCAGCTTCTTCATTTTTGTAATCATGCCTCTGCCTCCTTCCTGCTTTCCTGATGGGATTTCATGATTTTCTGCGACGATTTGGAGAGGTTCTCCTCATCCTCCATGAAGCGCTTGATCTTTCGCAGAGCATCCTGATAGCCAGGAATCTGCACTTTCTCAAAAAGATTCACCTTTTGGGTGGTCTTCTTGCGTGCATGTTCCAGCAAGCCCAGCTTGGCGACGATGAACTCCCGTTCGACAGCCGTATGCGCCAGTGTCTTGAGCAGATGTACCCCATCCGCATACCACTTGGGCGCATTGAACAGGCTGTATGGCCGTATCTCGAAATCCACGCTTTCGAGCAACGGTACCCGCACGCCGGCAATCTTCTTCACCCCGAGATGGACATCGTTGACCCTGATCAGCGATGGGTCGAACTCATTCCAGAGGGCAAACATTGCTTCATAGGCCTGGATTTCCCGTTCCAACTTCTCGTCCAGCACGGCAGCTTCCGACTTGCAGCGCTTCACTTCCATGCGCAGCGCGCTCTCCTTGTTCTTGATGATAGGCAGAGTACGCACCCGCACCTTCAGTTGCTTTTCCAGCTGCTGGAGAGAGGTTTTGTTATATTGAAACTTAATCATACGAAACTAATTATTAAAGATTGGATTTCTCTCATTTCGGCCAATACTGGTCCACGAGTTCCTTCTTGATGTTCACCTCTTCGGGACGGAAGTACTGACCGAACAGGCTCCACGCCACGTCGAGCATCTCCGTCGTGTCGAGGTTGACGTCAATGGCAAGCAATTGGTTGGAATAATCCTTGGCAAAGGCAAGCGTACGTTCGTCGTAGTTCGTCAGGTCGAAACCGTTCTCCAGCTTGGTCTTCGCATTGGCGGCATCGGCATACAGACGCACGGCGGCATTCATCACCTGCGGGTGGTCCTTACGCGTCTTCTTTCCCGTAACAAGCTGTTTCAGACGAGACAACGAGCGGAACGGGTCGACGATGACCTTGCCTATGTCCGTGTCGCGGCGCAAGAAGAGCTGTCCCTCCGTGATGTATCCCGTATTGTCGGGCACGGCATGTGTGATATCGCCTCCGGACAGGGTCGTCACCGCGATAATCGTGATGGAACCGCCGCTGGGGAACTGCACTGCCTTCTCGTAGATCTTCGCCAAGTCCGAATAGAGCGAACCGGGCATGGAGTCTTTCGAAGGGATCTGGTCCATACGGTTGGACACGATAGCCAACGCGTCGGCGTAGGAGGTCATATCGGTCAACAGTACCAGCACTTTCTCGTTGTTCTTCACCGCAAAATACTCAGCTGCCGTCAGTGCCATGTCCGGAATCAGCAGACGCTCAACGGGCGGGTTCTCGGTGGTGTTCATGAAGCTGACGATACGGTCGAGCGCACCGGCATTGGAGAACACGTTCTTGAAATAGAGGTAGTCGTCGTTGGTCATACCCATACCGCCCAGGATGATCTTGTCGGTTTCGGCACGGAGCGCCACGTTCGCCATCACCTGGTTGAAAGGCTGGTCGGGGTCGGCAAAGAAGGGAATCTTCTGTCCGGACACCAGCGTGTTGTTCAGGTCGATGCCTGCGATACCGGTTGCAATCAGCTCGGACGGCTGTTTGCGTCGCACGGGGTTCACAGACGGTCCGCCGATCTCCACTTCCTCTCCCTCAATGGCAGGTCCGCCATCGATCGGGTCACCGAAAGCGTTGAAGAAGCGTCCGGCGAGTTGCTCGCTCACCTTCAGCGTAGGCGACTTGCCCAGGAATACAATCTCTGCATTGGTGGGGATACCTTCCGTACCCTCGAACACCTGCAAAGTCACGTCGTCACCGGCAATCTTCACCACCTGGGCGAGTTTGCCGTTCACGGTTGCCAGCTCGTCATACCCCACCCCCGTCGCTTTCAGCGAACAAGTGGCTTTCGTTATCTGAGTGACCTTAGTATATATCTTTTGAAATGCTTTTGTTGCCATCTTATTCTTAAAGTTATGCTTTACGTTCTTCTATCAATTCCTGCAACTGCTTGCGGAATCCTTCGTACTCCTCGGACTTGAACCTTGAGTAGTTCATCTGCTTGCACACGTTGATCATTTTCTTGAAGTACTCCATCACTTCATTGAAGTTGTCGAACTCAAATTCCGTATGGCAGATGTCGATGATCATGTTCAGAATGTCCTCCTGACGTTCCATCGGCGTCACGGCGTCAATCTCGTCGAAGGCATCTTGTTGCAGGATCACGAAGTCGATCAGTTCCGATTTCCAGAAGATCACGTGATATTCCACGGGCACACCGTCGTCGCCGAGGATGTTGATCTGTTCGGCAATCTCCTTTCCGCGTTGCAGGCGGTTCTTGATTTCGTTCACCTTGCCGATCCATTCACCGTTGATATGCTGCTTGATATACTCCTCAAATTCAGGATATTCGATATACTTGGAGTAGGAATCGATCGGGTTCACGGCAGGATAACGCTTCTTGTCCGCACGGTCCTGTTCGAGGGCATAGAAGCAGCGTGCCACCTTCTTCGTGTTCTCCGTCACCGGCTCTTTCAGGTTACCGCCGGCAGGCGACACCGTACCGATGAAGGTGATGGAGCCCGTCTTGCCGTTGTTCAACACCACGTATCCGGCACGTCCGTAGAAGTTGGATATGATAGAAGACAAGTCCATCGGGAACGCATCCGGTCCGGGCAGCTCCTCCATACGGTTCGACATCTCACGCAATGCCTGCGCCCAACGCGAAGTGGAGTCTGCCATCAGCAGCACCTTCAGTCCCATGCTCCGGTAGTACTCTGCAATCGTCATGGCCGTATATACCGACGCCTCACGGGCAGCCACAGGCATGTTCGAGGTGTTGGCGATGATGATCGTACGCTCCATCAGCTTGCGTCCCGTATGTGGGTCCACCAGTTCGGGGAACTCCGTAAAGATCTCCACAACCTCGTTGGCACGCTCACCACAGGCGGCAATGATCACGATGTCGGCTTCCGCCTGCTTGGAGATGGCATGCTGGAGCACGGTCTTTCCCGTACCGAACGGACCGGGGATGAATCCCGTACCGCCTTCCACGATGGGGTTCACCGTGTCAATCACGCGCACACCCGTTTCCAGCAGTTTGAAAGGACGCGGTTTCTCCTTATAGTTCGTCATGGCGCGTTTCACGGGCCATTTCTGTATCATGTTCACCGGTACGTCGTTGCCCGCTTCGTCGGTCAGCACGGCGATGGTATCCTCGATGGCATACTCACCTTCTGCCACGATCGACTTCACGGTGCAGACACCCTTCTGCGTGAAAGGCACCATGATCTTCAGGGGCTGGAAGTTCTCGTCCACCTGTCCGAGCCAGGCAGCGGCTTCCACCTTGTCGCCCACCTTCACCAGCGGCACGAAATGCCACTTGCTTTCCTTATCCAGCGGATAAGTATACTGACCGCGTTTCAAGAAGACGCCGTCCATTTTGTCGAGGTCATTTTGCAGACCGTCATAGTTCTTCGAAAGCATACCCGGGCCCAATGTCACCTCAAGCATGTGTCCGGTAAATTCAGCTTCGGCTCCCACCTTCAGTCCGCGCGTGCTCTCGAACACCTGCACGTACACATGGGTACCTACCACCTTAATCACCTCCGCCATCAGTCGGTCGCCTCCGGTCGAGATGTAGCAAATCTCGTTCTGTGCCACCGGCCCGTCAACGACGAGGGTTACCATGTTGGCTATAACGCCATTAACAGTTCCTTTTGTTGCCATATAATCATGTTATTTGTTTTATCTGAATTCTGCGGGAATCTTCACTTCGTCCTTCAGCGTGGCTATGATGCTGCGGAACATCCGATTACCCTTTTCCTTATCCAACGAAATCCACCGTTCTATCATCTCCAGTTGCAGCAGGAAGACGAAGAGGCGCTCTATCGTGAAATAATCGAAGAAAGAGGCTTCCTCCATCCATTCCCAACGCAGCTGGTCTATCTTCTTCTCCCTTTCCAGCAGTTCGGCGGTTTCGCTGATCTTCACCAACTGCTCCAGGATGTCCACTTCCCCCGCCAGTCCGAAGTCGCGCGAAGTCGACGTGCGCAAAGCCTCGCACACCTCCGTATCGCCCACGATCAGCGGCGCCACGTCCATCTTGAATTTCCGTGCCGTCAGTGCCACCAGTATATTGTTCATCGTCATGTTGAACTCAAACCAAGAAGATACGAAACGGTTCCCACATTTCATGGCATAGCCGTAGTAGAGTGCGGCCAGACGGTCTTCGTGCAAGAAGCCCTCTTCGGCAGGAGTTGCGAAATATTCGGAAATGAACGTAGAGAGATAGGAAGGAAATGCAGAATCGGGCACCTCGTCACCCTCTTTCAGCAACGAGATGACCTCCAACAGTTGCTCTGCGGAGTACACTCCACGGGGATCGATAGCCGCATCCCGGTCTGCCAGCAGCTTCAAGACGTTCGCATTGTCAAACTTCAAGTAAAACAAGTCGACCAGTCTTTTGTCTTCGTCCGACAGGCTCGGATACAGTTCCGTTTTGAAATCAGCTACCGTATAGCTCAGCTTACTGTCCTCCAGCGTAAGTTCAGGCAAACCGGCCACCAAGTAGTAATAGCATTTACTCATATCCAGTGCAGATTTTTAGAAGAGCATTTCCACTAACTGCGGACGCAGGAATTCTTTGAAATAGTTCATGAACTCTTCTTCACCGAAGTTCACCTTGTAAGAACCGTCGGCGGGCGAAACCGAGAACAGAGCCTTGTTGCCGTTCACCTGTTCGATGCTCACGCCTTTGTCCAACAAATCCTTTGCCTGTGCGGCGAAATAGTTTTTCAGTCCTTCCGCATCGTCGGTAGAGATGACGATCGGCTCGTTCACGCTCCATTTGGAGGCCAGTGCCACGATAAATGCGTTCAGGTAGTTTTTGTCGGCAGCGAAAGCCTTTACGTCAGCCGTCACGATCTTGTCCGTCACCAGAGTGGCGATTTCAGACTTCAACGCGTTCACGGCCTGTCCGGCAAACAGTTTCAGTTCCGACTTGGTATTTTCCGCCAGTTCATCGGCAGACTTGCGTGAGGCAGCCACAATTGCTTCGGCCTCCTTACGAGCGTCTTCCACAATTTTCTTGGCTTCATCTTGAGCGTTAGCGATAAGTTTCTGAGCCTCGGCATTGCCTTTCTCGACTCCTTCACGGTAAATCTTATCAGTTAACTCTTGAATTTTGTTTTCCATATCTACAGGAGTTATTTTAATAATTATATAATTGCGATTTTTTCCTCTCTTATTAGATTCGACCTCAAAAGTAGTAAAATCCCTTAGATAAAAAGAAGAAAGAAGAAAATAAAAACAAGATAACCGCTAAAAAAAGTTTTTTTTATCCTCTTTTTATTCCTTAATAATACAAATGAAGCGACAAAACAAAGAAAATATGGCGGGAAAAGTAAAGCAAGAGATTCCGAAGGAGTTATTGGGTAACCCTTTTTGGGGTGCGAGAGCTTCCTCTTTCCATTATCAATTATCAAATTCCTAAAAGAAATTGAAGTATCTTTCCATT
>CAMWRY010000042.1 GCA_947176775.1 uncultured Bacteroides sp. | reverse complement strand
CTTCAGCATGGAATACAATGCCGGGTCTACCGCACATGCACCGCCTCCACGTGCCGGTGCCTCTTCTTCCATCTCTTCGAAGTCGTTGTCTTCTACAATCTTGAAGGACTTGGGACGTTTCAGGAACTTCTTGCCTTCGTCCGTCACTTTCAGCAAGCCGTAATTTTCGACATCCTTACTCAGGTAACCGGCAATAAGTGCCTGACGAATCACGGCATTCCACGTTTTGTCTTCTTCGCCCATGCCCGACCCGAACACTTCGAGGTCTTCGTGCAGATGCGCCTGCACTTCCGAAGTCTCCTTGCCCAGTATGACGTCTATGATATAATCCGCTTTAAAATTTTCTTTTACCGCGAGAACTGCTTCAATCACGGTACACAATAATTCTTGAGCTTCCACTTGTTTTTTAGGATTTAAACAATTGTCACAATTTCCACAATTATCTTCCGTATATTCTTCACCAAAATAGTGGAGCAATGCCTTCCGGCGGCATACGGAAGATTCGGCATACGCAGCAGTCTCCAGCAGAAGCTGCTTGCCTATTTCCTGCTCTGCTACAGGTTTGCCTTGCATGAACTTCTCCAGTTTCTGCAAGTCCTTGTTGGTATAGAAAGTAATGCACTGTCCTTCGCCTCCGTCTCTTCCGGCACGTCCGGTCTCCTGATAATATCCTTCCAGGCTCTTGGGAATATCGTAGTGGATGACGTAGCGCACGTCTGGCTTGTCGATGCCCATGCCAAAAGCGATGGTGGCTACAATCACATCTATCTTCTCCATCAGGAAGTCATCCTGATTCTGGGTTCGTGTGGCCGAATCCATTCCGGCGTGATAGGCACGGGCGTTGATTCCGTTTGCTTGCAGGATTTCGGCAAGCTCTTCTACCTTCTTCCGGCTCAGACAATAGATGATGCCTGACTTCTCAGGATTAGTTTTGATAAACTTGATGATATCCTTATCCACGTTTACGGTTTTCGGACGTACCTCGTAATAGAGGTTAGAACGGTTGAACGAAGACTTGAACACCCGGGCATCAATCATACCCAGATTCTTCTGAATATCGTGTTGTACCTTCGGGGTGGCCGTCGCTGTCAGCGCTATTAATGGAGCTTTTCCTATTTCATTGATGATGGGACGTATGCGGCGATACTCGGGACGGAAGTCATGTCCCCATTCGGAGATACAATGGGCCTCGTCCACGGCATAGAAGGATATCTTCACCGTTTTCAGGAATTCCACGTTCTCTTCCTTTGTCAAAGATTCCGGAGCTACATACAGCAACTTTGTCTTGCCGCTGAGTATGTCGGACTTGACCTGGTCTATCGCACTCTTGTTGAGGGAAGAGTTGATGAAATGGGCAATCCCATCTTCTTCGCTGAAATTGCGCATCGCATCAACCTGATTCTTCATCAAAGCAATCAGAGGGGAAATCACAATGCCCGTACCCTCCATCAATAAAGAAGGCAACTGGTAACACAATGACTTTCCTCCACCGGTGGGCATCAACACGAAGGTATCATTACCTGCCAATAGATTCTCGATGATTGCTTCCTGATTTCCTTTAAATGTGTCGAACCCGAAGTACTTCTTCAGCTGGTCTGTCAAATTAATCTTCTTCCCTGCCATGATTCATTAGGTTGTTGTTTATTGAGTTAACTTTAGTTGGTAGGTTGCCATGTGTATCACAAAGAACCCTAACAAAGTTATAAACAACTTCTTAAATTTCAAGCATAATCCACCGAATATTTTTCAAGAAAAAGCAAAATAATCCGTCATCACTCTCATTACCATCTGATTTTAAGCATTTTGCAATCTTGCCATATTTGCTTTCTCAAGCTGGCATTTAGCATAATCCAGTGTTACGACAAAGCTGTCTTTCCGCTCTGACGGAATTTCGAACATGGCATCCATCATGATGGTCTCTACGATGGAGCGCAAGCCACGGGCTCCCAACTTATACTCTACTGCCTTGTCCACAACATACTCGAACACGGCATCTTCAAAGGACAGCTTTACGTGATCCATCTCGAACAGCTTGATGTATTGCTTGATGATGGAGTTCTTAGGTTCCGTCAGGATGGAGCGCAATGCAGCACGATCTAGCGGATTGAGGTAAGTCAATACCGGCAGACGGCCGATGATTTCGGGTATCAGTCCAAACGACTTCAGATCCTGCGGAGCTATGTACTGCATCAGGTTGTTCTTGTCGATAGCGGCCGTGTGGCGCACGGCGCTGTAACCCACCACATGGGTGTTCAGCCGCTGAGCTATCTTCTTCTCGATACCGTCGAAGGCGCCGCCACAGATGAAGAGGATGTTCTTGGTATTGACAGGAATCATCTTCTGGTCAGGATGCTTGCGGCCACCCTGAGGGGGCACGTTCACTACAGAGCCTTCCAGCAACTTCAGCAATCCCTGCTGCACGCCTTCGCCGCTCACGTCACGAGTAATGGAGGGGTTATCGCCTTTACGGGCAATCTTGTCTATCTCGTCGATGAAGACAATGCCTCGCTCCGCTTCGGGCACGTTGTAGTCAGCCACCTGAAGCAGACGGGTCAGGATGCTTTCGATATCCTCGCCCACATAACCGGCCTCGGTCAGCACCGTTGCGTCCACAATTGTAAAGGGAACGTGCAACAACTTGGCGATGGTGCGTGCCAGCAAGGTCTTTCCGGTACCGGTACTGCCCACCATGATGATATTCGATTTCTCAATCTCCACATCATCGCCGCCATCCTTCTGGAGCAGACGTTTGTAGTGGTTGTAGACCGATACGGACAAGAAGCGCTTGGCATCATCCTGGCCGATGACGTACTGGTCGAGAAAGTTCTTTATCTCTACCGGTTTAGGGAGTTCTTCCAGATTCAGCTTCGTAGTGTTGCCTCGCTTACCGGCTCCCAATGCTTCCTGAGTAATCTCATAGGCCTGGGTGGCACAACTGTCGCAGATATAGCCGTTCATTCCCGTGATGAGGAATCCGACTTCATCTTCGGAACGGCCGCAGAAGCTGCATCTGTTCTTATTCTTTCTTGAATCTGCCATACTTATTTCTTAATCAAAACTTCGTCTACCATACCATATTCCTTGGCTTCCTGGGCAGTCATCCAATAGTCGCGATCGGAATCGGCCCATACCTTGTCGAAGGGAGTGTGAGAGTGGTCGGCGATAATCGTATAAAGTTCTTTCTTCAGTTTCTGGATTTCACGTGCCGTGATTTCAATGTCCGAGGCTTGTCCCTGGGCACCTCCCATCGGCTGGTGTATCATGACACGGGAGTGGGTCAATGCGGAGCGCTTGCCTTCGGCACCGGCTACCAGTAATACGGCTGCCATGCTGGCTGCCATACCGGTGCAGATGGTGGCCACGTCGCTGCTGATGAACTGCATCGTGTCGTAGATGCCCAGACCCGCGTAGACCGAACCGCCCGGCGAATTGATGTAGATGGAAATGTCCTTGCCCGGATCTACCGAATCCAGATAGAGCAACTGCGCCTGCAAGGTATTGGCCGTATAGTCGTCCACCTGCGTGCCGAGGAAGATGATGCGGTCCATCATCAGACGCGAGAAGACGTCCAGCTGCGTCACATTGAGCTGCCGCTCTTCGAGGATGTAGGGATTCAAGTAGCCGTTTTGTGACTTAATCACATCGTCCAGTACCAAGCTATTCATACCCAGATGCTTGGTTGCGTATTTTCTAAAATCATCCATTTCTTCTTATTTTTTTATTTATGGCTTGCAAAGAAACAAAAAAGAACACAAAGAGACAAAAAGAGAGTGTGCCAAAATAATGACTTGGAACACAAATTTGTGTTCTTTCATCAGTTTTTTTGGCACACTCTCTTCTTTATATATTATAGACAGGGCTTTATCAGGCCTTATTCAAACATCTTGTTGAACTCTTCGGCAGAAACATTCTTGTTCACCAATTCCACCTGAGCCTTCAATGCAGTGGCCAACTTGGCTTCCACAGCACGATTTACCAAGCCTTCAATGCTTTCTTTCTTCTTGAGCATCTCCTTAGAGTAGTTTTCCAGAATGTCTTCGGGCACGTTCATCATGCCGTATTGTGCAAACTGTGCACGAGTAACTTCCTTAGCCATGTTCATGATGTCTTCCTGTTCCACCTTGATTTCGTTGGCTTTCACCAGTTGCTCCTTAATCAGGTGCCAAGTCAGTTCCTCAATGCTCTTGTCGTAGTTTTCCTCTACGAAGCTCTCCTCCTTGTCCTGATTGTTCAGGCGCATGATGCGCTTCAGCAGTGCATCCGGGAATTCCAACTTGCCGACCTTTTCTGTCAGCACCTTGCGCACGTCGATCAGGAACTTATAGTCGCTGTCGGACACAAACTGGTGGGCAATGCCTTCCTTCAACTTGGCACGGAATTCTTCTTCAGTCTTCACATTACCTTCGCCAAATACCTGATCGAAGATTTCCTGATTCAACTCACCCGGAACGAAGCGCGTGATTTCCTCTACTTGGAAGCTGAAGTTGGACTTCACTTCAGGAGCAGCTTCCTTGTCCACCTTCAGCAAGGAGGCCAGTTCGGCAGCATTTCCGTCCCAAGCCGTATTCGGGTTGAACACCAATACGTCGTTCACCTTGGCATTGGCAAAGATGGCCTTCTGCTCTTCGTTCTTCATGTACGAAGGCATCATCACGGCACCTTCTACCTGGATGCCGCCTTCCTTTGTGTTGCCCTCTTCGTCCAACTCGGCGAGCAGACCTTTCAGCATATCCTTGTCTTCGTAGCTGTCCACCTTGTCATACTTACCGCTGCGTTGGGTATAAAGCTTAACCTGGTTGTCCACCATTTCGTCCGTCACTTCGATGGTATAGTAGTCCACCTTGTCTTCCTTGCCAATTTCAGCCTTGAACTCGGGAGCCAAAGCGATGTCAAACAGGAATTCAAACTCTTCCATCGTGTCGAAATCAACTTCAGGCTGCTTATCCTCATTGGGCAGAGGTTCACCCAATATGTTTACCTTATTCTCTTGGATATATTTATATACTGTTTCTGAAAGCAACTTGTTCACTTCTTCGGCCAAAGCAGACTTGCCATACATTTTCTTCACCAAGCTCATGGGCACCATTCCCTTACGGAAACCGGGCATCTGTGCTTTCTGGCGGAAGCTCTTCAATGACTTCTCTACTTTCTCCTGATAATCTGCTTTCTCAAGCTTTACAGTAAGCAATGCGCTTACTTTGTCAATGTTTTGTAATGAAACGTTCATTCTGACAATTATTTATTTGATTTATACTTTATTCCACATCTCAAATGAGTGCGCAAAATTAGCGTTATTCTTTCAATTATCAAAAAACAGAGACGAATTATTTCTTTTCTGCCATCCAACCACCGCCATTAGTCCAGGTTATCAATACCGATTCGAATGTCATACAGCAGAGAAACAGGTGCGCGAAGAACGGTCATCTTGCCACAAGATACAAGCTTCCTGCCCGACAGAAATCCACAAACTTGGTTTCCACTTTTCATGGTATGCGGACCCGAGACTTCATGAGAAAGCCGTGATGAGACTTGAAAAAAAATCCCGGAAAAGCATTGCCAATCCGAATTTTATACGTTCCTTTGTCGCGGAATGGTGGCACATTAGTTTTTCGATTTCCATTACATGGTTTATACTTCCGTTTTCAAGAACGCTTTTGTAAACTCTCTGTCTTTGTAATTCATTTATTATTCGGCCTTCCTTTCCAAAGAGAGTTTTATTCAATTTATTTATTTTATCAATTTCATTATGAACATTTATGTTGGAAACCTTAACTACCGCGTTAAGGAAAGTGACCTGCAGAAGGTCATGGAAGGTTATGGCACAGTATCTTCTGTAAAATTTATCAATGATCGTACAACGGGACGTTTCAGAGGCATCGCCTTTGTAGAAATGGAAGATGCTGAAGCTGCTGACAAGGCTATTTCCGAACTCAACGGGACTGAATTCTTCGGCCGTCAGATGGTGGTTAAAGAGGCAAGACCTAAATACTAAATTAACCTGTTGGCGGAATTAAATCAGCAAGGAAATGACTTCTGCAATTCCCCCTATATTCCCTGGTTTGACAGCCACTTGTGTCTGTCGTCTCAAACACTTGTGTCTGTCAGCTTGAACACAAGTGTTTGTCACGTTGAACACAAGTGTCTGTCAAATCTTGATAATCAATACATTAAACGACACCAGGGAACAGGTCTGCGAATTAATTCTGCCAACGGGTTAAATTAAAAAAAGTTAGAGGAGGCTATCCCTCTAACTTCCTTCTACTCCTTCCTATAAACTTACTTCATGAAATCCTTGCGGCGAAGCACGAAACTATTGCTCAGGTATTTCTCACGTACAATCTTGTTCTCTGCCAGTTCCTCAGGCGTACCTTGGAACAGGATTTTCCCTTCGAACAGCAGATAGGCACGATTCGTGATGCTCAGCGTCTCCTGCACATTGTGATCGGTAATCAGAATACCAATATTCTTATCTTTCAGTTTCCATACAATCTGCTGGATATCCTCCACCGCAATCGGGTCTACACCGGCAAAAGGCTCGTCCAGCATGATGAACTTAGGGTCGATAGCCAGGCAACGGGCAATCTCCGTGCGGCGCCGCTCACCACCGGACAACTGGTTACCCTTGTTCTTCCGCACCTTCTGCAAACGAAACTCGGCAAGCAGGCTCTCCAACTTCTCCTTCTGATAGGCCAAAGGTTTGTTCGTCATCTCCAGCACCGAGGCGATGTTGTCCTCCACACTCATCTGGCGGAACACGGAAGCTTCCTGCGCCAGATAACCGATACCCGTCTGCGCACGCTTGTACACCGGATATTTCGTGATGTCCAAATCATTCAGGAAGATGCGCCCCTCATTGGGCGTAATCAGTCCTACGGTCATATAAAACGAAGTCGTCTTGCCGGCACCGTTCGGCCCCAGCAACCCGACAATCTCTCCTTGCTTCACGTTGATGGACACGTGGCTCACTACCGTACGCTTCCCGTACTTCTTCACCAAGTCTTCCGTGCGCAACACCATACATTCTTCTTGCGATTCTACACCGATGGCCACGTCCTGTCCGGTCTGCAGATTTTCCTTTACTTCCTCTGCATTGTCCTTTATGCCTTTTTCTTCTTCCATATCCTAAAGGTTTTCGCCGCAAATGTAGCAAAAATAAGCCGAAATAGTGTACATTTGCATTCAAATACTTATAGGTTATGTTTAAAGCACTCAAGACAGTAGGAAGATACATCATGCTGATGGGGCGCGTATTTGCCCGTCCCGAACGCATGCGCATGTTCTTCCGCCAATATGTCAACGAGCTGGAACAGCTCGGCGTGAACTCCATCGGCATCGTATTGCTGATATCCTTCTTCATCGGAGCCGTCATCACCATACAGATAAAGCTGAACATCGAGAGCCCCTTCATGCCCCGGTGGACCGTAGGATATGTCACACGCGAAATCATGCTACTGGAGTTCTCTTCCTCCATCATGTGTCTGATTCTGGCAGGAAAAGTTGGCTCGAACATCGCTTCCGAACTTGGTAGCATGCGAGTCACCCAGCAGATAGATGCCCTCGAAATCATGGGTGTCAACTCTGCCAACTACCTTATTCTGCCCAAAATAGCCGCTATGGTCACCACCATTCCGCTGATGGTGATGTTCAGCATATTTGCCGGCATCATAGGCGCTTTCTGCACCTGCTGGTTTGGCGGCATCATGTCAGCGGTGGACTTGGAATACGGCTTGCAGTACATGTTTGTCGAGTGGTTCATCTGGTGCGGCATCATCAAGTCGCTCTTCTTTGCCTTTATCATCGCCAGTGTATCGGCTTTCTTCGGCTATACGGTCGAAGGGGGCTCCATCGAAGTGGGAAAGGCGTCCACCGACTCTGTAGTATGCAGCAGCGTGCTCATCTTATTTGCCGACCTAGTATTAACTCAACTTTTAATGGGATGATTGAACTGAAAGGACTTTGCAAAGCATTTGAAGGAAGAGAGGTGCTAAAAGACATCAACGCCACCTTCGAAAACGGAAAGACCAACCTGATTATAGGCCAAAGTGGCTCGGGAAAAACCGTACTCATGAAGTGTATCGTAGGTCTGCTGACACCGAACCGGGGAGAATTGCTGTACGACCACCGCAACTTCCTGGTGATGGGGAAAAAGGAGAAGAAAACGCTCCGCCGGGAGATGGGCATGATTTTCCAGAGTGCCGCCCTGTTCGACTCGATGACGGTGTTGGACAATGTCATGTTCCCACTGAACATGTTCAGCAACGACACCCTGCGCGACCGTACCCGTCGCGCCATGTTCTGCCTGGAACGCGTGAACCTGATTGAAGCCAAAGATAAATTCCCCGGAGAAATCAGCGGCGGCATGCAGAAACGCGTGGCCATCGCCCGTGCCATCGCCCTGAATCCGCAATACCTCTTCTGCGATGAGCCCAACTCCGGCCTGGATCCCAAGACATCGCTCGTCATCGATGAACTGATACAGGACATCACCCGTGAATACAACATGACTACCCTCATCAATACCCACGACATGAACTCTGTCATGGGCATCGGCGAGAAAATCATCTACATCTACGAAGGTCACAAGGAGTGGGAAGGCAACAAGGACGACATCTTCACCTCCACCAACGAACGGCTGAACAACTTCATATTCGCCTCCGACTTGTTTCGGAAAGTCAAGGAGGTGGAGATACAGAACCTGGAAGGATAAAAAAATGAGGGTGTGTCGTAATGTGACACATCCTCACTATTTTTCAATCCACTTACTTCTGCCGGATATAGATGTTTATCGGCGTACCGGTCAAATTCCATTTCTCGCGCATCTTGTTTTCCAGGAACCGCCTGTAAGGCTCCTTCACATACTGCGGAAGATTGGCGAAATAAACAAACGACGGCACTTGCGTGTTGGGCAACTGCGTGATATATTTTATCTTGATATACTTGCCCTTGGTCGAAGGGGGTGGATAGGCCTCGATAAGCGGCAGCATCTCTTCGTTCAGACGGGCTGTCGGGATGCGCGTCATGCGGTTCTCGTACACGTTGCGCGCCTCTTCCAGTACTTTCAGGATACGCTGCTTGGTTAGTGCCGAAGCAAAGATGATGGGGAAATCCACAAACGGAGCAAAACGGTTGCGGATGGCATCCTCGAAAGTCTTCATCACCTTCACAGTCTTGTCTTGCACCAAGTCCCACTTGTTCACCACAACCACCAGTCCCTTGGCATTCCGCTGAATCAAGGAGAAAATATTCAAATCCTGGCTCTCAATGCCGCGTGTAGCGTCCAACATCAGGATACACACATCCGAATTCTCGATGGAACGGATGGAACGGATGACTGAGTAATACTCCAGGTCCTCATTCACCTTATTCTTCTTGCGGATACCTGCCGTATCCACCAGATAGAAGTCAAAACCGAATTTATTATAACGAGTATAGATAGAGTCGCGCGTGGTTCCGGCAATCTCCGTCACGATATTGCGATCCTCACCGATAAAGGCATTGATAATAGAAGACTTTCCGGCATTAGGACGTCCTACAACCGCAAAACGGGGAACCTCTTCATCCAATATCTCATCAGACTCTTTCCTGAACTTGCTGACAATAAGATCCATCATATCTCCTGTACCGCTACCCGTAATAGCCGAAATACAATACGGATCACCCAATCCCAGGCTGTAAAACTCGGGAGCATTGTACTGTAACTCATTATTATCCGTCTTATTGGCAATCAGCAATATCGGCTTCTTGGCACGACGCAGGATAGAAGCCACCTGCATGTCAAGGTCTGTAACCCCATTCATTACATCCACCACAAACAGAATCACATCGGCTTCGTCCACAGCCATCAATACCTGCTTCCTGATTTCCTCTTCAAATATATCATCAGAGTTCACTACCCATCCACCTGTATCTACCACCGAGAATTCACGCCCCAGCCATTCGCTCTTTCCGTATTGGCGATCACGTGTTGTTCCAGCTTCTTCATTCACAATAGCCTGCCGCGTCTTGGTCAGGCGATTAAAAAGTGTAGATTTTCCCACATTGGGACGCCCTACGATTGCTACTAAATTTCCCATATTTCTCTACTCTTTGTTTTTTACGACTGTCACAGTCGCATGAATAACTCTTAGTCCAGCTGATACCCGAAATTGCGCAGTTCCTTGTCCGAACTCCGCCAATCCTTGTCAACCTTCACAAACGTCTCCAAGAAAATCGTCTTCCCAAAGAACTTCTCCAAATCGCGGCGAGCTTCCGTCGCCACCTTCTTCAAGGCCCTGCCCTGCTTACCTATGATAATGCCTTTCTGCGAATCACGCTCCACATAAATCACGGCATTGATATGTATCTTGTTGGCTTCCTCCTTAAACCGTTCCACCACGACCTCTACCGAATAAGGAATCTCCTTATCGTAATACAACAGAATCTTCTCACGGATTATCTCAGTCACAAAGAAGCGTGCCGGCTTGTCCGTCCATTGATCTTTATCAAAATAAGGAGGCGAATCGGGCAGCAACTCTTTCACGCGCTTCATCACATAATCTACATTGAATTTCGTTGCCGCAGAAATCGGTATAATCTCAGCCTTTGGCAACAGTTCCTTCCACGCTTCCACCAGTTCCACCAACTTTTCCTGATTGCTCAAGTCTATCTTATTGACAAGCAGCAGTACCGGCACCTCCATGAGTGCCACCTTCTCTACAAAATCATTATGCTTGTCCGGGGTCTCAACCACATCTGTCACATACAGCAACACATCCGCATCCGTCAATGCCGAAACCGAAAAATTCAGCATCGACTCCTGCAACTTATAGTTCGGCTTCAGCACCCCCGGCGTATCCGAGAATACAATCTGCATATCATCCGTATTATAGATACCCATAATCCGATGACGGGTAGTCTGCGCCTTGAAGGTAGCAATGGAAATACGCTCGCCCACCAAGGCATTCATCAACGTGGACTTGCCCACATTGGGATTTCCCACAATATTCACAAAACCTGCTTTATGCATAAACTTCTACGAATTTGGATTGAGACAAAAAAACGCATCGAATCAAAAATAGGATGCGTTTCTTTATATTTCTATGTCCCGATCTGATTTTACTCACAATCGGCTATTAACAATCAAATCGATTGCTTCTTCCCGTCATATCCCCATTTCACGTACACGGCTCCCCAAGTGAACCCTGCACCAAATGCGGTAAATATGATATTATCGCCTTTCTTCAGTTTTTCCTCGAAATCCCAGATACAAAGCGGAAGCGTACCGGCACTGGTATTGCCATAACGCTCAATGTTTATCAACACCTTTTCACGGGGAACTTCCAAGCGGTGCGCCACCGCATCAATAATGCGAAGGTTTGCTTGGTGAGGAACTACCCAGTCAATCGTATCCTTGGTCAGACCGTTTTTCTCTGCAATCGCAGCACTGACATCCGACATATTGGAAACGGCATATTTGAACACTGTACGTCCCTCTTGATAGAGATAGTGCATGTGATTATCGACTGTGAAATAAGAAGCAGGACAAACCGAGCCGCCAGCCTTAAGGTGCAAGAAAGGCAACCCTTTGCCATCTGTTCTCAAAATCGCATCCATAACTCCCACATCTTCCGTCGTAGGCTCCATCATGAAAGCAGCCGCACCGTCACCAAAGATAGGGCAGGTGGCCCGGTCGCTATAATTCACGATAGAAGACATTTTGTCACCGCCTACAATAATCACCTTCTTGTACCTTCCCGAACGAATAAAGTTCGCAGCGGTTTCCATCAAATACAAGAATCCGGAACAAGCAGCCGACATGTCGTAAGCGAAAGCATTCTTCAGCCCCAACTTGTCGCACAAGATAGATGCAATAGAAGGAAATTGATAATCGGGAGTAGAGGTAGCCACAATCACCAAATCGACATCTTCGGGATTAGTGTTGGTACGCTGCATCAACTGCTTGGCTGCTTTGCGTGCCATGTACGAAGTGCCCAACCCCTCTTCGTTCAAGATATGTCTTTCCTTTACTCCGATACGGGTCATAATCCATTCGTCGTTGGTATCTACCATTTTTGAGATTTCGTCGTTTGTCAAGACGTAATCGGGTACATAACCGCCAACTCCTGTAATTACTGCATTTATTTTTTCCATCAAAATTATGTTTACCAATAAAACTACTGAAACAACGGCAGTCTAAAAAGACCTGCATCTATGCAATACAAATCTTTTCAGACACCCGATATTCAAGTATAAGTTTTAGTCAAACCGACCGTAATTATACGGCAGCTTCCTTTTGGATAGCAAGCTTGCCTCTATAATAACCGCATGCACCGCATACAGTGTGATATACATGCCACTCACCGCAATTCGGGCAAATAGCCAATGTAGGAGCTACTGCTTTATCATGAGTTCTTCTCTTTGCAGTTCTAGTCTTTGACTGTCTTCTTTTAGGATGTGCCATTTTCTTTAATCTTTAATTGTTATCTAATATTTTTTTTAATTCGTCCCAACGAGGATCTACTTGCGTTTCAGTTTCCTCATTCACCAATCCGGTTTCCTCTTCAGGCAAGAAAGCATCTTCTGCCATATTCTCTTCCGGAGTTGTACGTATATGCTTGCTCAACTTACTGGTCATTGTCTTGTTGCACTTACCGGGAGCATGCACATGCTTCATCGGTATGGCCAAAGCAACAAACTCATACATGAACCATGCCACGTTAATCTCACCTTCTTCTTCCGGTATTACAATAAGATTATCGCCTTCTTCAGCATATTCATGGCCAAACTTAACCAACAATTTGTCTGTCGAACTTACAAGCTGTTCCATGTCATCCAAACAACGGTCACATGGTACCCATACCATCCCGTCCGTTTGGAAATTCAATTCGAAAGCACGAGATGTTTTCTTTACAACCAATACCACATTGACTTTACCCTTCTGTACCTCCGGGCCGTCAATATCGGCAAAGAAAAGGTTATCCAACACAAACTCATACTTACAAGAGTCTGCCTGCATACCTTTCAAATCTATTTTGTATCTATCAAACTTTCCCAAAGCTTCTTTTGTTTATTCGGGCGACAAAGATACAAATAATTATCCTCATTCAGTAGCATTTAAGGAAAAATATTCCACTGTATTCCCTTTTTCAACCAGATTTTTAACGGAATAAATTCCAAAACGAACATCCAGGAGACATGCAAAACGAATGAAGCCCCCGTGTCCTATTCGGCACGGAGGCT